>NZ_JBEZHM010000054.1:0-55744 GCF_040650575.1 Streptomyces sp. NPDC048659
GCGAGGTCTGTTGCGACGAGGGCCCCATCGAGGTCGGCTCCGTCCACCGCTACCCGTTCAACTCGCCCTGCGCCGGCGCCCTGCGCACCGGCCGCACGCACCGGGCCCACGGCGTCTCCGCGCCCTAGCCCTAGCCCTGGCCCTGGCCCTGACCCGCCGGGGCGTACCCGGCCGGGCGGCTGGTGAAGGCGCCGCGGCCCTGGGTGCGTCCGCGCAGCCGGGAGGCGTAGCCGAAGAGTTCGGCCAGCGGGACCGTCGCCGTCAGCACCGCCGTACCGCCGCGGGCGGTCGAGTCGGTGACCCGGCCGCGCCGCGCGGACAGGTCGCCCAGGACCGTGCCGACGGCCGCCTCGGGCACGGTGACGGTGACCTCGGCGAGCGGTTCGAGCAGCACCGTGCCGCCCGTCCGCAGGGCCTCGCGCAGGGCGAAGCGCCCGGCGGCACGGAAGGCGAGCTCCGAGGAGTCCTTCACATGGGTCGCGCCGTCGGTGAGCGTGACCCGCACACCGGTGACCGGATGGCCGCCGAGCGGGCCCTCGGCGAGCGCGTCACGGCAGCCGGCCTCGACCGCGCGGACGTACTCCTGCGGGACCCGCCCGCCCGTGACCGTCGAACGGAACACGAACTCCCCCTCCCTGTCCTCGCTGTCCTCCAGCGGCTCGACGTCGAGCACGACCTGGGCGAACTGGCCCGCGCCGCCGTCCTGTTTGACGTGCCGGTGGACGAGCCCGGTCACGCTCCCGGCGGGCGTCTCCCGGTACGCGACCCGTGGCCGGCCGACCGTGACCTCCAGGCCCTGGGCGCGGCGCAGCCGCTCCACCGCGACCTCCAGGTGCAGCTCGCCCAGGCCCGACAGCAGCGTCTGGCCCGACTCCGGGTCGGTGCGCACGACCAGCGACGGGTCCTCCTCGGCCAGCCGGGCGAGACCGGTCGCGAGGCGCTCGGTGTCGGTGCCGCGCCGGGCCTCGACGGCCACGGAGACGACCGGGTCGGCGGCGACCGGCGGTTCCAGCAGCAGCGGGGCGTCCGGGGCGCAGAGCGTCGCCCCCGCGCGGACCGTCTTCGGGCCCACGACGGCGACGATGTCCCCGGCCACGGCCGCGTCCGCCTCGCTCGTGCGGTCCGCCTGGACCCGCAGGATCCGGGCGATCCGCTCGGTGCGGCCCGCGGTGGTGTCGAGCACGGTGTCCCCCTTCCGGAGCGTTCCCGCGTAGACGCGGAGGTAGGTGAGGCGGCCGGTGGGCGTGCCGGCCACCTTGAACGCGAGCGCGGTGAGCGGCGCCGCCGGGTCGGCGGGGCGGTCCTCGCGCACCGGCGGCAGGTCGGCCGGGGCCGGCAGATAGGCGACCACGGCGTCGAGCAGCGGCTCGATCCCGCGGTCCCGGTAGGCGGAGCCGCACAGCACGACCACTCCCGCGCCGGAGAGGGTCAGTTCGCGCAGCGCGGCGGCGAGGGTGGCCTCGCCGAGCGTGCCGTGCTCGCAGTACTCCTCCAGGGCCGCGGGGTGCAGTTCGGCGACCGTCTCCGTCAGCCGGCGCCGCCGCCGCGCGGCCTCCTCGCGCAGCTCCTCGGGCACCGGGCCCTCGGTGTACGGGCCGCCGCCGTCGGGCCATTCGTACGCCCTGAGGCGGACCAGGTCGACGACTCCCCGGAAGCCGGACTCGCGGCCGATGGGGAGCTGGACGGGCAGCGGTACGGTGCCGAGGCGGGTGCGCAGGGAGTCCACGGCGGTGTCGAGGTCGGCGCCCGCGCGGTCGAGCTTGTTGACGAACGCGAGGCGCGGGACGCCGTGCCGGTCGGCCTGGCGCCACACCGACTCGCTCTGCGGCTCGACACCCGCCACTCCGTCGAAGACGGCGACGGCGCCGTCCAGGACGCGCAGCGCGCGCTCGACCTCGTCGGAGAAGTCGACGTGGCCGGGTGTGTCGATCAGGTTAAGGCGGTGCCCGGCCCAGTCGCAGCTGACGGCCGCGGCGGAGATGGTGATGCCGCGGGCGCGTTCCTGCGGGTCGAAGTCGGTGACGGTGGTGCCGTCGTGGACCTCGCCGCGCTTGTGGACCGCGCCGGTCAGGAAGAGGAAGCGCTCGGTGAGCGTCGTCTTGCCGGCGTCGACGTGGGCCAGGATGCCCAGGTTGCGGACGGCGGAATCGACGGTGGGACGGGCGGTGCCGGAGGTACGCATGATGGTGGTCTTTCGCGTGCGAAGCGGTGGCTGGGCAGCGCGATTCCCGTGACGGCGGACGGACCGTGGGGTGTGGGGTGATTCGTGAGGCATGAGGCATGAGGCGTGAGGCGTGGTGCCTGATGCGTGATGCGTGTGCGTCCTGCGTCGTCGCGGGTCAGCGGTGTCGGCCGCGCAGCCGATACCGGACGGGCGAAGAGGCCAGGATCACGTCGTACCGGTCGCGGGGGACCCGGGGGACGACGGGTGTGGCGGTGCTCATGGCGGCACGCATGGTCGGCTCCCTCCGTCGCTCCGTGGGTGTGGCACGGCGGGCCGGGCGGCCCGCTCCGGGAAGTGTAGGGAGCGGGCGGCCCGGGTGAACAACGGTTTTCCGGGGGCGGGTTGGCGGGTCAGCCCTGCGGGCGGTAGTACTCCTCGATCGGGCGGCGGGCCTCGTCGAAGAGGGCGGGGCCGTCCTGGTCGAGCACCGGCCGGGCGCCCGACTCCGGGTGGAGCGCGACGTGTTGCTCGGCGGAGAGCGCGTACACGACCCGTCCGATGCCCGAGCGGACCAGCGCGCCCTCGCACATGCCGCAGGGCTGGCAGCTCGTGTAGAGGGTGGTGCCGGCGGCCGTTTCGGCATCGAGTTCGCGGGCCGCCCAGCGGGCCAGCTTCAGTTCGGGGTGGGCGGTGATGTCGCCGTCGCGGCGGACGGTGTTGTGGTCCTCGGCGAGGACGGTGCCGTCGGGTCCTGCGAGCAGGGAGCCGTACGGGGCGTCGCCGAGGGTCACGGCGCGGGCGGCGAGTCCGATCGCGCGACGCAGCAACTGCTCGTCGGCGGAGGTGATCTCGTTCATGCCCGGGAGGCTATCCCGGCGGACCGCCCCCGAGATGCCGAGCGGCCCCCGAGGGCGAACAATTGGCTGAGGAGGCAGAGCCGAGGAGGTAGTGCGGCCGTCGGCGCCGGACCAGCCCCGGCACCGTAGCCTCAGCCTCCGTTCGGGGACTCCCCTACCGGAACGTGACCACGTCATGAGCGCACAGGCCCCCGCCAAGGGCGGGCTCGCACCGCGTAAGAGTGTCCTGTACCGGCTCGGGCACTGGTGTGCCCGGCGGTTCGTCGTCGTCATCGTCCTGTGGCTCGCCGCCCTGGTCGGCCTGCAGTTCGCCAACCGGGCGGTCGGCGGCCAGTACTCGGACAATTTCACGCTCCCCGGTGTGCAGTCCGCCGACGGGCTCGACGTCCTGAAGGCGCACGACCCCGCCGCGGGCGGCTACGGCGCCCAGATCGTGCTCAACGACCCCGCGAAGCCGCTGACCCAGGAGGCGTCCGCGGTGAACACGGCGGTCGCCTCGCTGCAGAAGCTCCCCGACGTGCTGAACGCCCAGAACCCGCTGCCGCCGCCGGGCACTCCCCCGCCGACCAGCCCCTCGTCCGTGCCGGACACCGGGCCGCTGTCCACGGACGGGAAGACCGCCTACATCACCGTGCGTTTCAGCGTGCCGCCGTCCACGCTCGGCACCGACTACCTGAACGGCGTCGACACGGCCGTACAGCCGCTGCGCGACGCCGGTGTCACGGTCGAGTACGGCGGTCCGCTCGGCGAGCTGGCCCGGCCCGCCGCCGACGACCGCACCAGTGAGGCGATCGGCTTCGCGGTGGCCATCGTGGTGCTCCTGATCGGCTTCGGCAGCGTCATCGCCGCCGTGCTGCCGCTGGTCACCGCCCTCATCGGGGCGATCTGCGGGCTCGCCCTGCTGGGCCTGACGGCGGCGGCGTTCACCTTCGGCACGGTGTCGCCGACGCTGGCCACCATGATCGGCCTCGGTGTCGGCATCGACTACGCGCTGTTCCTCATCACCCGGCACCGCCAGAACCTCATGGACGGGCACGATCCGGCCACCTCCGCCGGCATGGCCACGACGACCAGCGGGCGGGCCGTCCTGGTCTCCGGCTGCACCGTGATCATCGCCCTGTCCGGGCTGTGGGTGTCCGGCGTCAGCTTCATCGGCAAACTCGGGCTCGCGGCGGCCTTCACCGTGGTCACGGCCGTGCTGGCGGCGCTGACCCTGGTCCCGGCGATGCTGGGCCTGGTCGGCCGCCGGATCGACCGCTACCACCTGCGCAAGCCCGTCGCCGAGACCGACGCCGAGCCGGGCGCCGTCGCGCACGGCACCTGGCACCGCTACGCGCAGCGCGTCGAACGGCGCCCCTGGACCTTCCTGAGCTGCGGCGTCGTGGCCCTCGTCATCCTCGCCATCCCGCTCTTCTTCATCCAGCTCGGGCACATCGGAGACGGCGCCGACCCCAAGTCCTTCACCGACCGGCGCGCCTACGACCTGATCTCGACCGCCTTCGGGCCGGGCGCCAACGGTCCGCTGACCCTCGTCGTCGACCAGACGAACGTGCCGCAGGCCGATCGCGCCGCGCTCGCCACCCAGCTCCAGAAGTCGCTCGCGAACGTCCCCGACGCCGCGTCCATCACCCCGCTCCAGACGACACCGGACGGGGACGTGCTGATCGGCACGGCCTACTCGGTCGCCGCCCCGCAGGACGAGCGCACCACCCAGCTCACCGACCGCCTCGTCGACGACGTGCTGCCGCAGGCGGTCGCCGGGACCGACGCCCAGACCTACGTCACCGGCACCACCGCCGCCCAGGTCGACTTCCTGGACATCGTCTCCAGCCGGCTGCCGCTGATCATCGCCGTGGTCGTCGGGCTGGCCTTCCTGGTCATCCTGACCGTCTTCCGCGGCCTCCTCGTCGCGGTCAAGGCGGCCGTGCTCAACGTGCTGTCGATCGCCGCCTCGTACGGGGTCGTCGTCGCCGTCTTCCAGTGGGGCTGGGGCGGCCCGGCGCTCGGCGTCTCCGGCAAGGTGCCGGTCGAGAGCTACGTGCCGATGATGATGTTCGCGATCGTCTTCGGACTGAGCATGGACTACGAGATCTTCCTGCTGTCGCGGGTGCGCGAGGCGTGGCTGCGCACCGGCGACTCCAAGGCGAGCGTCGCGCACGCGCTGGAGATCACCGCCCGGGTGATCACCTGCGCCGCGCTGATCATGGTCAGCGTGTTCGCCGCGTTCATCGTGTCCGACAACATCGTGGTCAAGATGCTGGGCCTCGGCCTCGCGGCGAGCGTCCTGATCGACGCCACGATCGTGCGGCTGCTGCTCGTGCCCGCGGTGATGACCCTGCTCGGCGCCCGCGCCTGGTGGACCCCGCGCTGGCTCGACCGGGCGCTCCCGCACCTGGACACCGAGGGCGAGGCCGCGCTGGAGCGCGACGCACAGACGCCCGTCCGGCCCAGCTGAGCGGCCCGGCCGGACGGGTCGGGGGGGGAGCCGGGGCACGCGGGCGCGGACGGGGGCAGGCGGTGCGGGACCCCGCCGTACAGATGAACGATCTGTGGCAGGCTGCCCCCGTGACCGAGCCTCAGATCCCCGCCGACCCGGCCGACCGCGCCGAGGCCGCCGCCCCCGGACGCCCCGCCGCCCCCGCTGTCCCCGTCTCCCCCGCTTTCCCCTCCGACCGGCTGATCCTCGGCTGCATGGGCCTCGGCGGGAGCTGGGACCCGAGCCCGCTGACCGCCGCCGACATCGACGCGGCGGAGGCGGCCGTCGAGGCGGCGCTGGAGAGCGGGATCACCGCCTTCGACCACGCCGACATCTACCGGCACGGCAAGGCGGAGGCCGCGTTCGGCGAGGTGCTGGCCCGCGCCCCGGGGCTGCGCGAGCGCGTCACCCTCCAGTCGAAGTGCGGCATCCGGCTCGCCGAGGGCGACCGGCCCGGGATGTACGACCTGCGCGGCGACACCATCGTGCGGCGGGTCGAGGAGAGCCTGAAGCGGCTGCGCACCGACGTCCTCGACGTGCTCCTGCTGCACCGCCCCGACCCGCTGGCCGACCCGGCGGACGTCGCGGAGGCGCTGGAGTCGCTGCACCGGCAGGGCCTGGTGCGCCGGTTCGGGGTGTCCAACATGAACGGGCCGCAGATCGCCCGGCTCCAGGAGCGGCTGAGCCTGCCGCTCACCGTCAACCAGTTGGAGATGAGCCTGGGGCGGCGGGACTGGCTGGAGGACGGGGTGCTGGTGAACACGCCCGCCTCCGCCGCCAACGGCTTCCCGGCGGGCACCGTCGAGCACTGCCTGGCCCACGGGGTCGGGCTTCAGGCGTGGGGTTCGCTGGCGCAGGGCCGCTACAGCGGGCGCCAGGAGACCCCCGAGGAGCGCGCGACCGCCGCGCTGGTCGGCGAGCTGGCGGAGGCGAAGGGCACGACCCCGGAGAGCGTCGTCCTGTGGTGGCTCCGACGCCACCCGGCCCGGGTGGTCCCGGTCGTCGGCACCAGCGCCCCGGCCCGGATCCGGGCCTGCCGGGACGCGGCGGTCGAGGAGCCGCGGCTGAGCCACGAGGAGTGGTACGCGCTGTGGATCACGGCCCGGGGCGAGGCCCTGCCGTAGCGCGAGGACGGCGGACCGCCGGACCCGCCGGGCTGCCGGGGCGCCGGACGACCGGATCGCCGGGCCACCGGACCACCGGACCACCGGACCGCCGGACCGCCGGACCACCGTGACTCCCGTATCCCCGGAACCCGCCCCGAGAAGAGGCCAGTTGACCACCCAGCCCCCACGCCCCGCCCCGCCCCCGTCCCCATCCCCGTCCCCGTCCCCGCTCCCGTCCCCCACCCCGCCCTACCGGCTCCTGCCCGGCGCGCCGGACTCGCCGGTGCTGCTCCACGTGCCGCACTCCTCGCGGGCGATCCCGGCGGACGTGCGCTCCGGGATCGTGCTCGGCGACGCGGAGCTGGGCCGCGAGCTGGACCACATCACGGACGCGTACACGGAGGACATCGCCGCCGAGGCGGCAGCGGCGGCGGGCCGCGCGCCCTGGCGGTTCGTCAACGGGCTGTCGCGGCTGGTGGTCGATCCGGAGCGGTTCCCGGACGAGCGCGAGGAGATGCTGGCGGTCGGGATGGGCGCGGTGTACACCCGCACCACGCACCGGGCCGAGCTGCGGCCGGCCGGCTTCGACCCGGCGCCTCTGGTGGAGCGGTACTTCGCCCCGTACGCGCGGGCGATGACGGACGCGGTCGCCGAACGGCTGGCGGCGGCGGGGCGCGTGGTGATCGTCGACGTCCACTCGTACCCGACCCGGGCCCTCCCGTACGAGCTGCACGGCGAGGGCCCCCGGCCGCCGGTGTGCCTGGGCACGGACGCCTTCCACACGCCGCCCGCGCTGCTGGCGGCGGCGCGGGAGGCGTTCGCGGGCATCGGCGAGGTCGGCACGGACACCCCGTTCGCGGGCACGTACGTCCCGCTGGCCCACTACGGCCGCGACCCGCGCGTGACCGCCCTGATGGTGGAGATCCGTCGCGACCGGTACATGACCGAACCCGGCGGCCCCCCGAACGAGGGCGTACGTGCCCTGGGCGCGGCACTGGCCGCGCTGGTCGACGCGGTGACGGGGGCGAGGGCGGCAGGGGGCTGAGCCGGCTACCCGTACGGCACGACCACGATCTGGACCTCGTCCTCGTAGACGATCCGGCCGGGGTCGGCGGAGCGCGCGGTCCGGCAGTCCACGCCGTGGGCGGCGAGGATCTCCAGATAGCCGGGGACCCGGGCGAGGAGGTGGGTCGCGGTGACCTTGAACCAGGCGGCGGCGCCCGGGTGCACGGCGTCGTCGTAGACGGTCGGGTCCACCGTCGAGGGGTCGGGGTAGGCGGCGTCGTACCAGCGGTTGCCGGCGCGCCGGAACGCCTCCTGCGGGGCCGACAGGCGGCCCTCCCGCGCGAGCCCGTTGGCCAGCCCGAACACCCCGGTGAAGTGCCCGCGCCCGTTGCGGTGCGGCGACTGGAAGCGTACGTACGGGAGCGGTGTGCCGTCGGCGGCGGGGCGCGGCTGGTCCGGGGGCATCCCGCGATCCTCGCACGGCGCCCGTCGGCGCCGCTCCCACCTGGGGAAAAGGCCGGAGAAGCGTAAAATGGGGCGGGTGAGCGCACGCAGGTACGAGCTGGTGTTCGCCGGGGTCGGCGGTGCCGACGAGGACCTGGTGGTCGTCGAGCGGACGGCCGCCAAGGGGCCCGGCGGGCATCCCGTGTACGCCGACCCGACCGGGATCATCCGCGCCGAGATCAGCGACCGCGACGAGGTCCGCGTCCTGGCCTCCGGCGGGCACCAGGACGCCCCGCACGGCGTCGTCGCCCGGCCCCTGCCCGACGCCCCCGGCTGAGGGGCCCGCGCCGCGGCCGTGCGGACGCGCGGGCGGCGCGCGTCGCCTAAGCTGCCCGGATGACCAGCACCGACCCTTCCGAGTCCGCACCGCGCTACGTGCGCGTCACCATCGAGCTCGTCGCCGAGATCACCGACGAGGAGGCACTCAAGGCCGCCGCCCTCACCCAGGTCCGGGACGACGAGTACCTGGAGGACGACGAGCGCGCCCAGGCCATCGAGGCCATCGACGTGGACCCGTCGGGCTCCCTCGCCCACTTCATCGACCCCGTCGCGCTCCTCGGCGCCGTCCCCGGCGTCGAGCTCGCCTCGGCCACCTGGGAGTCCGCGCACACCGAGTTCGACCCCGACGACGAGACCTGGGAGGAGCACTCCCTGGACTGATCCGGCCGCATGGCGCGATCCTGTCCCCGGCACGTCGCGCGAGGGGGCAGGATGAAGCCGCTGGAACCGTACGATCCCGAGTCCGTCGGCGCGGGCGCCTACCGCCTGGTGGGGCGCCTCGGGCAGGGCGGCATGGGCGTCGTCTACCTCGGCCGGTCCCGCTCCGGCCGGGCCGTCGCCGTGAAGGTGGTCCGGCCCGAGCTCGGCACCGACCCGGAGTTCCTGCGCCGCTTCGCCCGCGAGGTCGCGGCGGCCCGGCGGGTCGGCGGCTTCCACACCGCGCCCGTCGTCGACGCCGACCCGCACGGCGACCCCCCGTGGCTGGTGACCGCCTACGTCCCCGGCCCCACCCTCCGCGCCGTCCTGGACCGGGTCGGGGCGCTGCCCGAGGACACCCTCACCGTCCTCGCCGCCGGGCTCGCCGAGGCCCTGGAGGCCGTCCACCGGGCCGGGGTCGTCCACCGCGACCTCAAGCCCGCCAACATCATCGTGGCCGAGGACGGCCCCCGGGTCATCGACTTCGGCATCGCGCGGGCCCTGGACGGCACCTCCGCCCTGACCCGGACCGGCTTCCAGGTCGGCACGCCCGGCTACCTCGCCCCCGAGCAGCTCACCGACGGCGCCGTGACCCCGGCGGTCGACATGTTCGCGCTGGGGATCGTGCTCGCCCAGGCCGCCGGCGGCTCCCCGTACGGCGACGGGCCCTCCGCCGGGCGGCTGTACCGGATGGTGCACGAGGAGCCCGACCTGAGCGCCGTCCCCGCCTCGCTGCGCGCCTCCGTCGCCGCCTGCCTGGCCAAGGACCCGGCGCTGCGGCCCACCCCGACCGCCTTCCTCCGCTCCCTCACCGTCCACCACCGCCCGGACGGCGGCTGGCTCCCGGACCCGGCGACCCGCCTGCTGCGCGGCCCGGAGCACACCGTGGCCCCTGCGGGAGCCGGGGATGCCCCGCACGGCGCCTCGGAGGACGCCGGTGCCTGCGCCGGGGACGACGCCTCGGACCACACCGGGCCCGCCGGGAACGCCACTCGGGACCGTGCCGGAGCGCCCGACGCGTCGGGCGGCTCAGGGCGGCCCGCCACCCTCCTCGTCGCCGCCGCGGCGACGGAGCCCGTCCCCGTCCCCGTACCGTCCCCGCTCGGGCCCCCGCCCCCCGTACCCCCGCCCGGCAGGGGTGCGCCGCCCCGGCCCGGGCGGCGGCGCGCCGCACCGGGGGCCGTGGCGGTCGTGACCGCCGTGACAGCCGTGTGCGCCGTGGCGGCGGCGCTGCTGGTGTGGCGGCCGTGGCAGGGGGCTCCCGGCGCCGGGGGCGACCCGAAGCCCGGCGCCTCGACGTCCACGGGTGCCACCGCCGCCCCCTTCCCGACCGCTCCCCTGCTCGTACGGGAGGACACCGCGCCCGGCTGGCCGGGGAGCTGCCACGGGGTGATCGCCGTCCGCGACGCGGCGACGGACCGGCCGCGGCGGCTGCTGCCGGGCGGGGAGTGCGACATCCTGCCGCAGTGGGCGCCGGACCGGGCCTCCTTCGCGTTCACGCGGGTCACGCCCGGGGGCAGCGCGGTGTGGACGGCGAAGGCGGACGGCTCCGGGGCGCGGCGGATCGCGGCGATCGCGGGCGGCCGGGTCTCCTGGTCCCCGGACGGCACCCGGCTCGCCGTCCTGCGCGAGGCGGGCGGGGTGCGGCAGCTGTTCGCGGTGGACGTCGCGGACGGCTCGGCGCGGCAGCTCACCAGCGGTACGCGGCAGGTGGAGGACCCGGCCTGGTCGCCGGACGGGAGCCGGATCGCCGTATCCCTGGAGGTCTCGCCGGGCGACTGGCAGATCCACCTGGTGGATCCGGCGGACCCCGGGCGGGCGCCGCGCCGGGTGACCCGGCTGCCGCACCCGGCGATGGACGCGGCGTGGTCGCCGGACGGGCGCACGTTCGCGTACACGGCGGGCACGTACAAGGGCGCGACGAAGGGCGACATCCGGCTCGTCGGCACGGACGGGTCCGGGGACCGGCCGCTGGTCGTGACCGGGGCCCACGATATGGATCCGGCGTGGTCGGCGGACGGGCGCTGGGTGGCCTTCGTCCGGGGGCCCTACGAGGAGCCGGCCGTGTGGGCGGTGCGGGCCGACGGGACGGGCGAGCGCAGGCTCACGACGGGGAGCGCGCCGGAGGGGCATCCGGCCTGGCGCTGAAGAGCGTATGCGGGCAGCGGGCGGCCGGGAACGACAGGACGCCCCGGCCCCCCTCAAGAGAGGGGGCGGGGCGCCTGACGATGGATCAGAAGGTCAGGTTCCAGGCATCGATGCGCCCGGTGTCCTGCGTGGCGATGTCCTGGACGCGCAGCTTCCAGGTGCCGTTGGCCACCTCGGAGGAGGCGTTGACGGTGTACGTCTTGAGGACATCGTCGGCGCTGTCGCTGTTGGCGAAGTCCTCCAGCGGGTACACGGTGCCGTCCGGGGCGACGAGGGTGAGCACGAGGTCGCCGCGGTAGGTGTGCTTGATGTCCACGCCGACCTTGAGGGTCGCGGGGGCGTTGCCGGTGACGCCGGAGACGGTGAGGGCGCTCTCGACGGTGGCGTTGTCGACGATGGTGACGTCGTTGACGTTCTCGAAGTACGGGCCGGTGGGCGTGGTGCCGCCGCCGACCGCCTTCAGCGCGTCGACCGAACCCTCGCCGAAGAAGCCGTTCTTGGCGGTGGTGCCGGTGCAACGGGCGTCCGAGGGGCACGCCTTGTCGGTCGCCTGGGTGCCGAGCGCGTTGCGGATGTCAGCCGGGGTGTACGTCGGGTTGGCGCTGGCGATGAGGGCCGCGACACCGGCCACGTGCGGGGAGGCCATCGACGTGCCGCTCATGTTGCCGTACTTGCCGCCCGGGAGCGTCGAGTACACCTGGGTCGCGCCGTCACCGCCGGGCGCGGCGATGTCGATGACGCCGTTGCCGAAGTTGGAGTACGACGCCTTGGCGCCGCCGCTGGCCTGCGCGGCGACGGTCACGACGCCGGGCAGCTCGGTCGGGATGTCGAGGCAGGCGTTGGTGATGGTGCGGGTGACCGGGGTGGAGTCGTTGGGGCTCTCCGTGTCGGTCGTCTTGTTCGCCAGGTCGTAGTTGGAGTTGCCGGCGGCGGCGACCTGGAGCGAACCCTTGCCCTCGGCGTACGCCTGGGCGCGGCGGACGCCCTCGATGATGGCGGCCTGGTCGATGTTGTCGGGGCAGTTGAACTGCCACGGGTCCGTGTAGTAGCTGTTGTTGGTGACCTTGAAGCCGTGGTCACCGGCCCAGACGAAGGCGCAGACGGTGTTCTCGGCGAAGAACAGGCTGCTGGTGGGCTCCGCGACGCGGACCGAGGAGATCTTCACACCGGGCGCGACGCCGATGACGCCCTTGCCGTTCTTGGCGGCGGCGATGGTCCCGGCGACGTGGGTGCCGTGGGTGCCGACGTCGCGCCAGGCTCCGGCGCGGGTGTCCGCCTTGCCGTAGGCGCAGGAGACGGAGTCGGCGGCGTTGAAGTTGGGCGCGATGTCCTGGTGCTGGTCGTCGACGCCGGTGTCCAGCACACCGACCTTGACCGAGGCGGACCCGGTGGTGACGGCCCACGCCTGGTCGGCCTTGATCTGGGTCATGTCCCAGCGGTTGGACTCGGTCAGCGTCGTGGTCGACTGCGTCGGGTTCGCGGGCAGCGCCGGGTTGTAGGCGTCGGCCGGGACGTCGGAGGTGCGGGTCGCGCCGACCTGCTGCACTCCGGAGACGCCGCGCATGGTGGCGGCGAAGGAGGCGCTGGTGGAGTGGGCCACGATGACGCCGATCGCGTCATAGGCGGCGAAGACGGTGCCGCCGTTGGCGGTCACGGCCGTCTGCGCGGAGGCGGTGGCACCGGGCGCGGTGATCACCAGGTAGGCGCGGGTGCCGGCGGCCCAGGCACCGGCGGCGGCCGGCGCCGCGGCGGTGGCGGGGGCGGTGCGGGCGCTCGTCGCGGCGGCGGGGACCTCGGGGCCGGTCGCGGGCGCGGCCTGGGCCGGGGCGGCGAGGGCGAGGGCGGCGCTGACGACGGCAGCGGCGGCGATCGGGAGTCTCAGCCTGCTGGATATCTGGGAAAACAATGCGTCCTCCGATGGCCCGGAGACGCTGGTGGCGCCGTCCGGGTCCTGTGTTGTGTGGGGTGGACGCAAGATCCCAGGCCACGGCTACCGGAGGGAAGGATTCTGTCCGACAAGCGTTTTTTCGTTACACGTTGTTGATCTAACGTGACAGCAACCCGACTGCATTGGGCCGCAGTTAGGCCGAGTTGGTCCGATATCCATCGGAGTGGACGGAGAATGATCAACCATGAAGCTGCCCACGCCCCTGCACGTCCTCAACGAGGCCCTCGCCTTCCTCCTCGAACTCACCGCCCTGGCCCTCCTCGCCTGGTGGGGCTGGGCGACCCCCGGGTCCGTCCCCGCCGGCCTGCTCCTCGCCGTGGCCGCCCCCGCCGCCGCGGCCACCCTGTGGGGCCTGTTCGCCGCGCCCAAGGCCCGGATCCGCCTCCCCCTCGCCGGCATCCTCGCGGTGAAGGCCCTGGTCTACGGCGCCGCCACGGCCGCGCTGTACGTCCTGGCGGGGCCGGGCTGGGCGCTCGCCTTCGCCGTCGTGGCGGCGGTCAACACGGCACTCGCCACGGCGGAGAGACGCGCCCGGGGCGCCGGGGCGTGACGTGGCCGCCGGGGGTGTGAGGCGTCCGCCGAGGGCGTGAGCCGCCGGGGCGTGACGCGTCCGCCGGGGGCTCTCCAAGTGGCGCAACGCGTCATCCGGCCGGCCGCCGCGCTCACCCTCCTGCCCGGCTGAGCGCGCCGCGCCGGGCCCAGTGTGCCGAAGCTGGGTGCGGCCCCGGCCACCCCCACGAACGTAGGCCACCCCCACGAAAGAGAGCGCCCCATGACCGTGCCCGCCGCCCACCGCACCCCGTCCCGGCGTCGCGTCCGCCGGGCCGGAGCCCTGGCGCTCCTGCTCACGTCGGCCGCGCTCGCGACCGGCCCCGCCGCGACCACGGCGACGGCAGCGGACGGCACGGACGCCGCGCGCGGCCACGGCGCCAAGCCGACGGTGGTCCTCGTGCACGGCGCCTTCGCCGACGCCTCGGGCTGGAACGACGTCGTCGACCGGCTCCAGCACGCCGGCTACCCGGTCGTCGCCCCGCCGAACCCGCTGCGCGGCCTCGGCAACGACTCCACGTACGTCGCCAGCGTGCTCAAGAGCGTCAAGGGCCCGATCATCCTGGCCGGCCACTCCTACGGCGGCGCCGTGATCAGCGGCGCGGCGGCGGGCAACCCGAACGTCAAGGCGCTGGTCTACATCGCGGCCTTCATGCCCGACAAGGGCGAGTCACCGGCCGGTCTCTCCACCAAGTTCCCCGGCAGCGAGCTGGGCACGGCCGTCCGGCCCGTCCCGTACACCGACGCGACGGGCAGCGGCACGGACCTGTACATCCAGAACGACAAGTTCCACAGCGTGTTCGCCGCCGACCTGCCCGAGGAGCAGACCCGGGTCATGGCGACCGAGCAGCGCCCGGTGACGGCTGCGGGCTTCGCCGAGAAGGCGACGGCGGCGGCCTGGAAGACGATCCCGTCGTGGTTCCTGGTGGCAAGGCAGGACAAGGCCATCGCCCCCGACCTGGAGCGGTTCGAGGCGAAGCGGGCGAAGTCCCACACGGTCGAGATCGACTCCTCGCACGTGGCGATGATGTCCCACCCCGACGTCGTCACGCGCCTGATCGAGCAGGCCGCGGGCGCCACCTGCTGACGGCTCAGCCGAGCACGAACGGGAGCCGCGCGGCGAGCGGCCCGAGCGCGCCCCGCTCCGCCTCGGTGGGGGCGCGCCGCCCAGTGCCGACGAGCAGCGCGTCCCCGTCCGTGAAGGCGGCGGGGAACGCGGCCCCGGCGATCCGCTCCAGCGAGCCGCGCGCCGCCGCCAGCGCCTCGGCGGGCGGGGGCGGCACGGCGGGGCCCAGGTCGAGGTGGTGCAGGGTCCATTCGAGTACGTACGCGGTGAGGTAGTCGCCGGCCGTCAGCACCTCGTCCTGGGTCGCCACGAGGGCGGCGGGGTCGGCGAGCCCGGCGGCCCGGCCCGCCGCCGCCCCCACGTCGTCGAGGTGGAACCGCAGCAGCGCCGGGTCCCCGTAGGCGGCGGCGAGGCGCGGGATCAGCGCGTCGAGCGGGTCCTCGCCGGTCGGCGGCGGCACCAGCTTCCAGTACGTGTCGGCGTCCACGGTCGGCGGCCCTTCGGCCGGCGTGACCAGGGTGATCAGCACGTCCTGGGCGTCGATGACCAGATGGCAGACCAGGTCCCGCACCAGCCAGCCGGCACACCCGGAGGGACGCCCGAAGTCCTCGTCGGGAAGCCCGGCGACCGCCGAGCGCAACGCCGACCAGGAGGGCGAGAAGAGATCCACGTCGGCACCGTACGGGCGCCGGGGCGACCGGACAAGGAGGCGGCGGCCCGGGGCGCGGTCGAGCCGCGGGGACCGACCAGTCCCGGGCCGACTGGCCACCCGGCCCGGGCTCAGGCCCCCGTCGCCGCCTCCGTCTCCTTCAGTGCCGCCGCGACCGACTCCTCCCCGGCGGGCAGCAGCGGAAGCCGCACGTCCGGGGTGGGGATGCGTCCCTGGGCGTGCAGGACGCCCTTGACGACGGTCGGGTTGGGCTCGGCGAACAGCAGGGCCGACAGCCGCGCCAGGCGGTGCCCGAGCGCCCGCGCGCGGGCCACGTCACCCGCCCGCCAGGTCTCGGCCAGCTCGGCGAAGCGGGCGGTCGCCAGGTGCGCCGAGGCCAGGATCCCGCCGCTCGCGCCGAGGGCCAGCAGCGGCGAGGCGAAGACGTCGTCGCCCGCGAGCACCGCGAAGCCCGGCGGCAGGTCGCCGAGGAGCCGGACGGTGTCCTCGTCGACGCCGCCGGCCGCGTACTTGACCCCGACGACCCCGGGCAGGCTCCCGAGCGCGCGCAGGGTGCCCGCGTCCAGCGACCGGCCGGTGCGGTACGGGATGTGGTACGCGATCAGGGGCACCGGACTGTCCGCGGCGAGGCGCTCGAAGTGGGCCAGCACCCCCTCCGGCGAGGGCCGGACGAAGGCGGGCACCGTGACGAGGGCCGCGCGGGCCTCGGGCCACCGGCCGAACGCGGCGAGGTCCCGGGCGACGTCGGCCGTGGCACCCCCGGCGGCGCCGACGACGAGCTGGGCGCCCCGCTCGCGGCACACCCGCGCGCAGGTGTCGACGACGGCCCGGCGCTCGTCGGCGTCGAGCGCGCCAGCCTCGCCGGTCGTACCGAGGGCGACGAGCCCGGCGGCGCCGTCGTCGAGGACGGAGCGGGCCAGCCCCTCCAGGGCGTCGAGGTCGGGGCGGCCGTCCCGCGCGAAGGGGGTGACGAGGGGGACGTGGATGCCGTACGGGTCGAAGCCGGCCGTCGCGGACTCCGGCGCGGCGGCCGTGACGGGGGCGGTGGTGGTCTGTTCCTGTGCCATGTCGTCGAGGGTGGGCGCGGCGGACCCTCCAGGTCCAGTTCGCTTTTCCGATCCGAAACGTAAGCTGAGCTGATGCTCGATGTCCGTCGTCTGCGCCTCCTGCGCGAACTGGCCCTGCGCGGCACGATCGCCGCCGTCGCCGAGGCCCTGTCCTTCACCCCGTCCGCCGTGTCCCAGCAACTCGGCACCCTGGAGCGGGAGGCCGGGGTGCCGCTGCTCGAACGGACCGGGCGGCGGGTGCGGCTGACCCCGGCCGGGGAGCGGCTGGTCCGGCACGCCGAGGCCGTGCTCGAACACCTGGAACTGGCCTCGGCCGAGCTCGCCGAGGCGCGGGGCGGCCCGGCGGGCCCGCTGCGCATCGGCGCCTTCCCCACGGCGACCCGCACGATCCTGCCGGGCGCGCTGGGCCTGCTCGCCGCCCGGCACCCGGCGCTGGAGCCGATGGTCTCGGAGGTGGACCCGGCGGGCGCGGCGCACGCCCTGCGCGCCGGGGACCTCGACGTGGCCCTGGTCCACGGCTACGACCTGGTGCCCGCCGCGCTCGAACCGGGGCTCGCGGAGGAGCCCTTGTGCGAGGAGGCGATGTTCCTGGCCACGCGCGCGCCCGGGGCCGACGTGTCCGGGGCCGACGCGTCCGACGCCGCCGCGTCCGGGGCCGAAGTGCCGGACCCGGCGGACTCCGGGCCCGGCGGGGAGGAGCCGGGTACCGCCCCCGGGCTGTCCGTCCTCGCCCCCTGGCGGGACGCGCCGTGGATCGTGTCGTCCCCGGACACCCTCTGCCGCGCGGTGACCGAACGGGTCTGCCGGGCCGCCGGGTTCGCGCCGCGCGTACGGCACCAGGTGGACGAGTTCGCCACCGTGCTGGCCTTCGTGGCGGCCGGGCAGGGCGTGGCCGTCGTCCCTCGGCTGGGGGCGCTCGAACCCCCGTCGGGCGTCCGCCTCACACCGCTCCCGGTGCGCCGCCGCACCCGGATCGCGTTCCGGGGCGGCGCGGGCCCGCACCCGGCGGTCGCCGCCCTGATCCGCGCGCTGCGCGACTCCGTACCGCCGGTGCTGGGCGGCACGCCCGGGGGCGGGGAGGGGAAGCCGGACGGCGTGGCCGGGTGACGGACCCCGGCACCTGGCACCCGGCACGCGGCACTCGGACATCGGCACGCGGACATCGGTATGTGGGCCGCCCCCGGCCCCCGGGTCAGCGCGGGACGACCACGACCGCGTTGCCGACCCTGCACTCGGTGGGCGCCGCCGCCTGCCGGCTGTCCATCGGACGGTTGTAGAGAGTGCCCTTGACGAGGAGCTTGGTGTCGCCGCCGGAGCCGAGGCTCAGGGCGTCCCTCGCGCCGAGCCACTTCAAGACGGCCGCGGCCTCGGGCACGGTGACGCCGACGCTGGTCTGCGGCAGCCGGCCGTCGATGGTCACGAGCAGCAGTTCCCCGGTCGCGGTGACCCCGGCGAGGGTGCGCGGGTGACGCTGCGCGATGCCGCTGGTGACGACGTTCGTGTCGGGGTCGAACGTCCCGTTCGCGTCGGCGTTGCTCATGATCTCGCCGTCGCGGACCAGGGCGGGCCCGCCGCCCGCGACGGCGGACAGGGCGGAGCCGCTGACGACCGCGCCCCGGGAGTCCGTGATCGTGGTGCCGGGCTTGAACGCCTTGTTCGACTCGCTGTGGGCGCGCAGCCACTGCGCACCGGCGCCGATCCCCTGGAGGACGCGTCCGCCCGCGGGGACGGGTCCGCCGGCGGGGCTGCGGAGCCCGGTGACGACCCAGTTGCCGTCCATGAGCACGTCCACGCTGTCGCCCGTCGGCTGGGAGGGCGTGGCGGCGCCCCACTCCGGGCGGAACACCACGATCTCGTCGGGGTCCAAGCACAGGATGTCGCGCACCGGCCGCGGTTCCGCGGCGAGTTCGCCGGCGGCGTTGCGGCGCCGGTCGTCGCCGACCCCGCCGCAGCCCACGTTGCGTCCCGGCACGCGGTTGATGCCGTCGACCACCTGGGAGGCACCGTCGTGCCCGGTCGCCTGGGTGCGCGTGGCGATCTCGTCGACCCGCACCCGGGCCCCGGCGCCCTCCAGGATCAGGGCGGTGCGCCCGTTGTCGGCCTCGCTGAGGATATGGCCCGGACCCGCGGGGAGCGCGACCGAGTCCACCCGGCCGACGAAGCCCTTCGCCAGCAGGTCGGCGACCACCGCGTCGGCGTTCTCCTTCCGGCCCGCCGTCCAGGTGGCGGGCTGCCTGATCAACTCCCCGCGCGCATCCTACGAAGCCACCGCGACATGACCACGTCACCCCGCCCGGTAAAGGAACGGTCGAAACATGACGGCTCCTCAGCGCTGCGGCGCGCGCAAAGCCGCAGGTCAGACGAGTACGTCGGACCTCCGACCCCCGCCGGCCGGGACCTTGGTCCCGCGCGGCGGGCCGTCCGCGTGGGGTACGGTCAAGGGGTCGCCGCGCGGTGGACGTCCTGGACTCCCGCGCCGCACCCGCTGTGCGGTGGGCGACGGGCATATCGGTGCGAGGCGAGGAGGTGTTCGGGATGAGTCCCGAAGGAAGTCCTCGCCGCACCCTGCCGGCCGGCTGACCCCGACACGTCCGTGTCACCGGGGGCCCCGCCGCGCCCGGCCCGTACCGGCGATTCTCCGGCGCCGTCTCTTCGCCGCGCCGTTCCGTACGTGACCTCCTGACGAACGTGCGCGCCCGCGCACGCCTCCGTCCGGCGAGCCGGCACCCGATCCGGTCCCCCGCGCCGACGCGCGCCGGACCGCTAGCCGCCGACACGACCGGCCGAACCTCCGTCAGGTACGCGTACCCACCCCCTCTCACTCATCGATCATTCCGCCGCGCGGACGCTCCAAGGA
The DNA here is from genome assembly GCF_040650575.1 of Streptomyces sp. NPDC048659. Lineage (NCBI taxonomy): Bacteria > Bacillati > Actinomycetota > Actinomycetes > Kitasatosporales > Streptomycetaceae > Streptomyces > Streptomyces sp. NPDC048659. Next base: position 19,114 of record NZ_JBEZHM010000054.1, read on the forward strand.
GCCCGCGTGCGCACGACCGCTCCGTGATCCGGTGCGCGCTCCGGCGTGCCCGGAATCGCCGAGGGAGGATTCGTCATGACCCTGCTCACCCCCCAGAAGCTCGCTCCGCCGGGCCGGGGCACCCGTACCCGCCGCGAGCGCAAGGCGGCCGAGCTGGAGGCCCGTACCCGCCGGGTCGCCGCCCGGCTCGTCGAGATCGCCGGACACCCGGGCGACCGGGTCCTGCGGGAGTTCGCCGCAACCCGCAGCGGACTCACCCGGGCCGAGGCCGCCGCGCGCCTGGAGCGCCACGGCCCGAACACCGTCGCCCAGGAACGCGCGCCGCGCTGGTACGTCCAGCTCGCGAAGGCGTACGCGAACCCCTTCATCGCCGTACTCGTCTTCCTCGCCGCCGTCATGTTCTGGCAGGACCCCGCCGACCCGGGTGTCGTCATCCTGTCGGTGATGGTGCTGGTCAGCGGCCTGCTGCGGTTCTGGCAGGAGTACCGCTCCGGCCGGGCGGCGGACGCGCTGGCCCGGCTCGTCACGACGACCACCGCCGTCGTGCGCAGGGCCGGGCGCAGCAGCCTGCCGACACCCTGCGAGGTCGGCATGGAGCGGGTCGTCCCGGGCGATCTCGTACGGCTGGCCGCCGGAGACCTGGTCCCGGCCGATCTGCGGCTCGTCGCGTCCAAGGACCTGATGGTCTCCCAGGCCGCCCTGTCGGGCGAGTCGTTGCCCGTCGCCAAGGACGACATCCGGGGCGTGGACCACGGCCGTCCGGAGGTGACCGACCCGGTGGAGGCCGGGAACCTGTGCCTGATGGGCACGTCGGTGACGTCCGGGACGGCGACCGGTGTCGTCGTCGCGACCGGCTCCGACAGCTACTTCGGCTCGATGGCGGGCTCGCTCGTCGGCGAGCGCCCGCAGACCAACTTCGACGACGGCGTGCGCCGGGTCAGCTTCCTGCTGCTGCGCTTCATGCTGGTGATGGTGCCGGTCGTGTTCGCGATCAACGGGCTGACCAAGGGCGACTGGAACGAGGCGTTCCTCTTCGCCGTGGCCGTCGCCGTGGGTCTGACACCCGAGATGCTGCCGATGGTCGTCTCCGCCAACCTGGCCCGGGGCGCGGTCGCGTTGGCGAAGCGGAAGGTCGTCGTCAAGCGGCTCGACGCGATCCAGAACCTGGGCGCGATGGACGTGCTGTGCACGGACAAGACCGGCACGCTGACCGAGGACCGGATCGTCCTCGACCGCTACCTGGACGTGCGCGGGGACGAGGACCGGGAGGTCCTGGAGTACGGCTACCTCAACGCGCACTTCCAGACCGGGCTGCGGAACCTGATGGACGGGGCGATCGTCGCCCGGGTGGGCGAGGCCGAGGAGGTTGTCGTCGACGCGCGGTTCACGCTGGTCGACGAGATCCCCTTCGACTTCGCGCGGCGCCGCATGTCCGTGGTCCTGAACCGCAACGGGCTCCTCGGAGCGGACCTCGGGCGCCCCGAGCACGTCATGATCACCAAGGGCGCGGTCGAGGAGGTGCTGGCCCGGTGCGCCTGGGTGCGGGACCGGGGCGAGACCGTCGCGCTCACCGAGCCGCTGCGCCAGGACGTGGCCCGGGTGGCGGAGGAGCACAACCGGCAGGGGCTGCGCGTGCTCGCGGTGGCCACCCGCACGCTGCGGGAGCCGCGCGACACCTACGGCGTGGCCGACGAGTCGGAGCTCACGCTGATCGGTTTCCTCGCCTTCCTCGACCCGCCCAAGGCCGACGCGGCCCAGGCGCTGCGGGCGCTCGCCGACAAGGGCGTCACGGTGAAGGTCGTCACCGGCGACAACGAGCTGGTCGCCGCGCGGGTCTGCGCGGACGTCGGCCTGGACGTGGGCACGGTCGTCACGGGCGCCGCGCTGGACGGCCTGGACGAGGCGGAGCTTCGCGAACTGAGCGCCCGTACCAGCGTGTTCGCGAAGGTCAACCCCGTAGAGAAGGCGCGGATCGTGCGCGCGCTCCAGGCGGAGGGCCACACGGTCGGCTTCCTCGGCGACGGCATCAACGACGCCGCCGCGCTCCGGGACTCCGACGTCGGCATCTCGGTGGACTCGGCGGTGGACATCGCCAAGGAGTCGGCCGACATCATCCTCCTGGAGAAGGACCTCACCGTCCTCGAACAGGGCGTGGTGCAAGGGCGGACGACGTTCGGCAACACCATCAAGTACATCAAGATGACGGCGTCGTCGAACTTCGGGAACGTCTTCTCGGTCCTCGTCGCCAGCGCGTTCCTCCCGTTCCAGCCGATGCTGGCCGTGATGCTGCTCGTGCAGAACCTGGTGTACGACATCGCCCAGTTGGCGACGCCGTGGGACCGCATGGACGAGGAGTACCTGCGGAAGCCTCGCAACTGGGACGCCAAGGGGATCGGCCGGTTCATGCTGACCATCGGGCCGATCAGCTCGGTGTTCGACATCGCGATGTTCCTGGTGATGTGGCACGTGTTCGCCGCCAACACCCCGGCGGAGCAGGCCCTGTTCCAGTCCGGCTGGTTCGTGGAGGGACTGCTGTCGCAGACTCTGATCGTCCACATGATCCGCACTCGCAAGATCCCGTTCCTCCGCAGCCGGGCCTCCTGGCCGGTGATGGTGATGACGGCCCTGGCGGTCCTGACCGGCCTCTACCTGCCGTTCTCACCGCTCGCGGACAGCCTGGGCCTCGTGGCCCTGCCGGCCGCGTACTTCCCGTGGCTGATCGGCATCCTGCTCGCCTACTGCGCCCTGACGCAGGCGGTGAAGACGCTCTACATCCGCCGCTTCGGGACCTGGCTGTAGCGGAAGCGGCGCCCTCAGGGCCATGCCCTGGGGGCACCTGAGGACGGATGACGAGAAAGAATCCCCGGACGGCGGCATACATGGCAGGCTGTTGGTCATGGGCATGGCCGTGAGCGGTAGTGCGCGAGCAGGGGGCGGCGCCGCCGGCCGGGGGAGCGCGTGGACGTCTCGACGCTGATCCTCCTGGGGGCGGCGGGCGGGCTGCTGCGCGGGGCGCTGGACGTGTACACGCGGTTCGTCTCCTGGCAGGAGGACCGCCGCGCACACCGGCAATCCGCGGCGCCAGGGACCGCGTCCGGCGAACCCCCAAGGTTTCCCGCCTACTTCGACCCCGTCGTCGACGCCGTCGCGGCCGTCGTGCACGGGGTGATGGGGGCCGGGGCGGCGGTCCTGTTCGGGACCACGGGCCAGATCAGCGGCGGGTACGCCGCCCTGGTGGTCGGCATCTCGGCCCCGATGCTCCTCACCCAACTGGGCCGCGTGCAGACGGTGAACGAGGCCGTCACCGGCGAACGGCAGCCGGCCGAACCGGTCCCGGAGCCCGCGGCACCGCAAGCGGCGTCACCCGTGGCCACCGCGCCGCCGGCCGTGGCCACGCCCTCACCGCCGCCGGCTCCGTCGCCCTCTCCCTCGCCCCCGGCCTCACCCTCAGCCTCAGCCTCAGCCGATCAGGGTCCGGATCCGGCCGGCCGGGAACGGGCAGTCCGGCCCGGCGCCCCGCCGGGAGCGCCGCACTCCCCCACCGCCCCACCGCGCGCGGCGCACCGGCAGGCCGTGACGGATTCCCACACCCCGGATCCCGCGCCACGATGGCGGCAGGGGCGCGCGCTCGGGGAGGAGGCGCCGTGAGGAGCTTTCCGCACCTGCTGACCGAGGACCGTCCCGACTACGAGCGGATCCTCGACGAGGTGCTGCGCACCGCCCACGAACGCCCGGAACTGCCGGCCCTCGGCGAACGGCCCGAAGCCGCGCGGTTGCGCACGCAGGCCATCACCGCCTCCGGCGTCATCGCCGCGGCAGCGGCCGTCGAGTACGACCACTACGTGCGCGTCCGTGAGGCGCATCGCGGCTCCCCCGCCCCGTCCGCTCCCGCCGCGCGGGTCCCGCCCGCGCCCGGCCGCGGTTTCGCAGCCGCCGTGCTGGGGGGCGGGCGCCCGGCGAGCAGCGAGGTCGCCCCCGCGCGCTGGGCCCGGATGTCCTTCGGCCGCCGCCTGCTCGCGACGCTGCTCGGGCTCCACGTACGCCCGGAAACGCCGAAGGCGCCGAGAGCTCCGCGAGCGCAAAGGGTTCCGGGGCTGACGGAGCCGCGTGCGTACCCTCTCACGCCCCGCGAAGCCCCTGACGGGACGCGGTCCGGGGCGGGCCTCCCGGCTGTCGTCGCCGTCCTCGCTCCCGCGTTCGCGGGGGCCGCCGCGCTGATCTCCCTGCTGGTCGGCTACGTCCTCGCGGTGCTCGACCCTCGGTCGTCCCTGGCGAGCGCCCTGGTGCAGGCGGGCTGGTGGTTCGCGGCGGTCGCCGGGGCGGTCGCCCTCGTCGCCGTGGTCGGCCTCGTCGTCACCGCCGTGCGCGCGGGACCGCCGTCACCGGTGCCCGAGCGGGCCGACGTGGCCGAGGCCCGGGAAGCCTGGCGGAACGCGCTGGTGGAACGCGGCATCGTTCCCTTCCTGCGCGTAGCGCTCGACACGGATACCTCCACCGGCGGCACCGGTCCCGTTCCAGACCCCGATACCCATTTCACGCAGCTCTGGTCCGCCCACTCGCTCAACCGACTCTCGGCCCTCGGCTACCCCAGGCCGAATTTCGCGAGCCCCGACTTCACCGCTCCCGACCCCGAGGGATCGGGAGCCCCGCCCGAAATGACCCGCCCGCCCCAGGACCCCACATGACGCACCCCATCCGCCCGCTCCGCCCGCTCCTAACCGGCCTCGGCCGCAATCCCGAGGCCCCCGAGGACGTACTGATGCGGCTGGCCGCGCACCCGGACGGGCGGGACGGCATCCTCCGGCGGACCGGGGTGGTCCCCGACGCCGTGGTGGAGGCCGTGCTGCGCCGTGATCCCGACGCGGCCGTCAGGCTCCGGGGCTCGCGGATCTCCCCCGCGATGCGCCGCGTGATCGCCGGCCATCCCGATCCGGCGGTACGGGACGCCTTCCCTCGGCTCATCCGCTCCATGGTCGCCCAGGGCGTCGTGCTCACGAGTCTCGAAGGCATGGAGGAGGCGTACGGGCGCCCCCGCGCCGAACTCGCCGCCGACCGGGATCCGGCGGTCCGCAGAGCTATCGCCCAGCTCTGGCGCGACCGGCCCCTGGCCGTACAGCGCGCCCTGCTCACCGACCCGGAAGCGAAGGTCCGCAACACCACCGTCGTCTTCAGTCCACCCGGCGGCATCCCCGCCGACCTGGTCGAACCCTGTCTCACCGACCCCGCCACACAGTGCGCCGCAGCGGGCACGGTGCCGCTGACGGAGGCGTGGTTCGCGCGCCTCGTCACCCGCGGTGACACGCACGTCCGCCGCGCAGTGGCCCGCAATCCGCACCTCACCCCCGGCATGGTCGCCCGGCTCGCAGACGCCACGGATGCCACGCACGCCACGGACGCCACGGACGCCCACGTGCGGATGGCGGTCGCGCGCAGCCGGCACACCGACGCCGAGACGAGGGCGCGGCTGTACGCGCTCGTGGAAGCCGAAATGGACTCCGGCGACGGCACGGCGCGCGCGGCGTACCACTGGGACTGCGGCTCGACCGCGTGGCTGCGGGAGCTGCCGCTCGACGAGCGGCTGACGTATCTGGAGTGCCCGCACGCGGACTTCCGGCGGGAGCTCGCGTCCTGCGCCGATCTGCCCGAGGCGGCGTGGCGCCGCCTGGACGCCGACCGGGACGTTCTCGTCCGGCGGGCCGCCGCCCGCCGACCGGACGCTCCGCCGGAGGTCCTGGAGCGGCTGGTGCGCGAGCACGGCGAGGCGTCGCACCTCCGGCCGCTGATCGTCGAGCACCCGCGCTTCCCCACGGACCGGATCCGCCGCCTGGCGGACGCCGCCGATCCGCACGCCCGGGCCGTGGCGCTGGCGGACCCGGAGCTGCCGCCCGCCGTCCTCGAACGACTCGCGGCCGACCCCGACGACTCCGTACGCGCGGCGGCGGCTGGACACCCGGGCGCGGGCCCGGCCCTGCTGGAGCGGCTCCTGTCGGACCCGGACGACCGGGCGCGGGAGGAGGCCGCCGCCCATCCGGCCCTGCCGTCCGCGCGGATGACCGGCATCCTCGATTCCGCGGACTGCGCCGCCCGCTGACCCGCCGGACCGAAAGGGCCGGGCAGGGGCCAGCAAGGCCAGGCGGGGAGGTGGGTGGACCGGCAGGGGCTGCGGAAAAGCTCAGTCCTGCCGGGGCTTGGCGGCCTTCGCGGCCTTCTCCGCCTTCTCGGCGTGGAGCTCCTTGATGCGGACGGTCTCCTTGCGAACGTCGGCCTGGGTGGCGCGCTCCTTCTGGAGCCACTCCGGGTTCTCGTCCTTGATCGCGTCGATCTGCTCGGTGGTGAGGGGCTCCGTGATGCCGCCCCGGGCCAGGCCGGAGATGGAGATGCCCAGCTTCGCCGCCACGACGGGGCGCGGGTGCGGTCCGGTGCGGCGCAGCTCGCGCAGCCACTCCGGCGGGTCGGTCTGGAGGGCGTTGAGCTCGGCGCGGGAAACGACGCCCTCGCGGAAGTCGGCGGGGGTGGCGTCGAGGTACACACCCAGCTTCTTCGCCGCGGTGGCGGGCTTCATCGTCTGGGCGGTCTGGTGCTGCGTCATGCGGACAAGAATATCGGGCGGGTGCGCCTTCGCCGACCACGGCCGGTAATCTGGGCAGGTGACAGGCTCGGACGCATCCCCCACCCCCGCCCCCTCGGCTTCCGCCGTTTCCCCGGCTTCCCCCGCCTTCCGGCTGGCGTACGTGCCGGGGGTGACGCCCTCGAAGTGGGTGCGGATCTGGAACGAGCGGCTGCCCGACGTCCCGCTGGAGCTCGTGCAGGTCGAGGCGGCCGAGGCGGAGGGCCTGCTGCGTGAGCGGAAGGCGGACGCGGGCTTCCTGCGGCTTCCGGTCGACCGTACGGAACTGAGCGCCATCCCCCTCTACGTCGAGACGACCGTGATCGTGGTCCCCAAGGACCACGTCGTGGCGGCGGCGGAAGAGGTGGCGGTCGAGGACATCGCCGACGAGATCCTGCTGCACCCGCTGGACGACACCCTCGACTGGGAGACGCCCCCGGGCCGTCCCGCGTTCGAGCGCCCGGCGACCACGGCGGACGCGATCGAGCTGGTGGCGGCGGGGATCGGCCTGCTCGCCGTGCCCCAGTCGCTGGCGCGCCTCCACCACCGCAAGGACCTCACGTACCGGACGCTGACCGGCACCCCTCAGTCGCAGATCGCGCTGTCGTGGCCGGAGGACGCCACCACGGAGCTGGTGGAGGACTTCATCGGCATCGTGCGCGGCCGTACGGTGAACAGCTCGCGCGGCCGTCGCCCGGAGGAGCAGGACCGCAAGCCCGGCACGGCGGCGAAGCCCCAGCAGGGCCGGCGGCAGGGAGCCGGGCAGAAGCAGGGCGGCGGGCAGAAGCCCCAGGGCGCGGGCGGCCGACGCAAGCCGGCCGGGGGCGCGGCCCCCAAGAGCGGACGCTCCGGGAAGCCGCGCCGCCGGTCGTAGGCGCGTCGGCCGTAGGCACGCCCTTCGGTAGGCGCGCCGGTCTCGACCCCGCCCATGTCGGCCTGTCGGCCGCCGATGTCGGCCGTCGGGCGTCAGACGGCGGACCAGCCGCCGTCCACGGGCAGCACGGCCCCGTTGATGTTGCCCGCCGCGTCGGAGGCGAGGAAGAGGATCGCCTCCGCCTGGGTCTCGGCCGCGGCGGGCTCCCCGACGTTCCCCATGTAGGCGCCGAGGGCCCGCGGCCCGGCCGCCTCGGGGTCGAGGTCGACCCGGATGCTGGTGAGGGTGCCGCCGGGGGCGATCGCGTTGGTACGGATGCCCCGGTGCCGGTAGGTCACGGCGAGCGACTTGGTGAGGCCGACGACGCCGTGCTTGGCGGCGGTGTAGGCGGCACCGGCCGCGGAGCCGCGCAGCCCCGCCTCGGAGGCGGTGAACACGATGGCGCCCCCTTGCCGGCCGCCAGCATGTGCGGCACGACGGCCCGGGTCAGCAGGAACGGCGCCGTGAGGTTGATCCGCAGCAGGCGCTCCCACTCCGCGTCGGAGACATCGGCGACGGCGGACATGCTGTCCATGATCCCGGCGTTGTTGACGAGCACGTCGATGGTGCCGTCCGGTCCCCCGGCGTCGAGGGCGGTGGCGACCAGCCGGTCGACGACCGCCTGCTCGCTGAGGTCGCCGACGACGGCGACGGCGGTGCCGCCGGCCTCCTCGATCAGCGCGGTGACCTGGGCGGCGGCGTCGCCGTTCAGATCGGCGACGAGGACCCGGGCGCCGCGGGCGGCGAAGGCGAGGGCGGTGGCGCGGCCGATGCCGGAGCCGGCCCCGGTGACGACGGCGGTACGGCCGGCGAAGTCCTGGGGGTGGGTCATGAGGGGGGTTCTCCGTTCCGGGTGCGTGTGCTGCTGGTGCTGATGGTGCGGCGTGTGCTGCTCGTACTGCTGGTGGCGCTCGGGTCGTCCTGGTCGCTCGTGGCGCCGCTCAGGCCGTGGTCGCGTCCGCCGCCGGGGCGGGGCGCGGCTCGGCGACGGGGGCGGCTGCCGGGCGTACGGGGATGAGGGCGGCCACGGCCGAGGCGGCGAGGGCCACGCCGCCGCCGATCAGGAGCGCGATGCGGAAGCCGCTCTCGGACGGCAGCGCGTGGCCGCCGAAGTCCGTGGTGAGCTGGGCGAGGACGACACCGATGACCGCGGCCGACACCGAACTGCCGATGGACCGCATCAGGGTGTTGAAGCTGTTGGCGGAGGCCGTCTCGGCCTGCGGGACGGCTCCCATGATGAGGGCGGGCATGGCTCCGTACGCGAGACCGACACCCGTGTTGCAGATGAGGGTGACGATGAGCAGGCCCCAGGTGGTGCCCATGAGGAGCAGCGAGGAGAGGTAGCCGACGGCGATCACGAAGCTGCCGACGGAGAGGGTGACCTTGGGGCCGCGGGCGGCGGAGAGCTTGGCGCCGAGCGGGGCGAGGACCATCATCATGAGGCCCGCCGGGGCCATCCACAGGCCCATGGCCATCATCGACTGCCCCAGACCGTAACCGGTCGCCTCGGGCAACTGCAGGAGCTGCGGAACGACGAGCGACTGCGCGTACATGGCGAAGCCGACGAGGATCGAGGCGGCGTTGGTCATGAGGACCTGCGGCCGGGCGGTGACGCGGAGGTCGACGAGCGGGTCGCGGGTGCGCAGCTCCCACCAGCCCCAGGCGAGCAGGACCACGGCCGAGGTGCCGAACAGGCCGAGCGTGGTGGCGCTGCCCCAGCCCCAGACGGAGCCCTTGGAGACGGCGAGCAGCAGGGCGACGAGCCCGCCGCCGAGCCCGAGGGCACCAGGCAGGTCGAAGCGTCCGGCGGCGGGGGCGACGTTGCCGGCCGGGGCGACCAGCCAGACGAGGACGCCGACGACGAGGCTGAGGGCGGCGGCGACCCAGAACAGCACGCGCCAGCTCGCGTGCTCGGCGACGGCGGCGGAGAAGGGCAGGCCGAGGGCGCCGCCGACGCCCATGGAGGCGCTCATGAGGGCGATCGAGGAGCCGAGCCGCTCGGGCGGCAGGACGTCCCGGAGCAGGCTGATGCCGAGCGGTACGACGCCCATGCCGAGGCCCTGGAGTCCGCGTCCGACGACCATCGGGACGACGGAGCCGGACAGGGCGCAGACGACGGAGCCCGCGATGAGCGGGACGGTCGAGGCGAGGAGCAGGCGCCGCTTGCCGTACATGTCGCCGAGGCGGCCGGCGACGGGGGTGGCGACGGCGGCGGCGAGCAGGGTGGCGGTGATCACCCAGGAGGCGTCGGAGGGGCTGGTGTGGAGCAGCGCCGGCAGGTCGCCGATGAGGGGGACGACGAGCGTCTGCATGAGCGCGGCGACGATGCCGGCCAGGGCGAGCACGCCGACGATGCCGCCGGCGCCTCCGGTGCGGGCGGCTGGGGTGGGGGCGGACATGGGTCTCTCCTCGGTCGGCGTGTGCCGTTCGCCGGGCGCCTGGCGGCGTTCGGGCGATGCGCAGGGGATGGGGCATTGTGCAACGTACACACGTTATGCATCATGCACAAGCAATGCAGCCTGCATATGCTGTGTGATACGCCCCCGGCCCGATCCGCACCGCGCGCCCCCGCCCGCAAGCCCACCGCCCAGCCCCGCCAAGCCCCGCCACATCGCCGTGACAGGACCCCGATGAACGACGAGACCAACGCGTCAAACGCGTCGAACGAGACCGACGAGACCGGCGCGCCCGACGAGACCGACCAGGTCGGCCCTGTCGACCAGGTCGGCCCGACCGGCCCTACCAGCTCTGCCGGCCCGGCGGCCAAGCCGACCCACCTGGTCGAGTTCGAGACCATGCTCCTCGGGCGTCACTCCCACCTCAGCACGCCCCGCCCCCGGGCCTCCGGGTGGCACCTCGACCGCAGCGCGTACGTCCTGCTCAGCCGGATCCGCATGGACGGTCCCCTGTCGATCAGCCAGCTCACGGACGCCTTCGGGCTGGACGCCTCCACGCTCAACCGCCAGACCGCCGCGATGCTCCGCGCCGGTGTCGTCGAGCGCATCCCGGACCCGGACGGCGGCATCGCCCGCAAGTTCCGCATCACCGAGGAGGGCGAACGGCGCCTCGACGCCGACCGCACCTTCAACATCCAGGGGCTGGAGCGGGTCCTGGAACACTGGACCCCCGAGGAGGTGGCCGACTTCGCCACCGCCCTCCAGCGCTTCAACCGGGACATCGAACGCCTCGACGGGCGCCCCTGGCCCCGCCCCTGAGACCACGGGAGCGGGCGGTGGTGGGCGAGGTGGGCGGTGTGGCCCCCCGGCCGCCACGGCCTCAGCCCAGGTCGAGCGGAAGCCCCGTGTAGTTCTCGGCCAGCTCGGCGGCGGCGTGCGGGGAGGCCGCGACGCGGTCGAGCTGCGACTGCTGGAGACGGGTGTCGAAGGGGGTCTGGGCCGGGTCGGTGTGCAGGTTCGTGGTCATGAAGTACGAGAAGTGCTCGGCGCGCCAGACCCGGCGCAGGCACGTGTCGGAGTAGGTGTCGAGGAGCGCGGTGGAGCCGGTCTCCTTGAGCCGGGCGAAGGCGCGGGCCAGGACGATGACGTCGGCGGCGGCCAGGTTGAGGCCCTTGGCGCCGGTCGGCGGGACGATGTGCGCGGCGTCGCCGGCCAGCAGGATCCGGCCGTACCGCATCGGCTCGGTGACCGAACTGCGCATCGGGAGCACGGACTTCTGGGTCACCGCGCCCCGCTTGAGGCGCCAGGCGGGGTCGGCGCGCAGGGCGAGGCGGGCGTCGAGCTCGTCCCAGACCCGCTCGTCGGGCCAGTCGGCGGGGTCGGTGCCGTTGGGGACCTGGAGGTAGAGGCGGCTGACGGAGGGCGATCGCATGCTGGCGAGGGCGAAGCCGCGCTCCGAGTGCGCGTAGATCAGCTCCTCGTACACGGGCGGCGCCTCGGCCAGGATGCCGAGCCAGGAGTAGGGGTACGTGCGCTCGTAGGTGCGCCGCTCGCCCGCCGGGACGGCGTCGCGGGTGACGCCGTGGAAGCCGTCGCAGCCGACCACGTAGTCACAGGTCAGCGTCTGCTCGCGGCCTTCGTGGGCGTAGCGGACGAGCGGCCGGTCGGTGTCCGCGCCCTCCACGGAGGTGACCTCGGCCCCGAAGAGCAGCGGGCCGCCCCCGGCGAGCTGGAGGGCGATGAGGTCCTTGACGACCTCGGTCTGCGCGTAGACCCAGACGCGCCGGCCGCCGGTGAGCGAGGGGAAGTCGACGCGGGTGGCGCGGCCGTCGTGGCGCAGCTCTATGCCGTCGTGCGGGATCCCCTCGGCGTCCAGCCGGGCGCCCGCGCCCGCCGCGCGCAAGGCGTCGACGGTGGCCTGTTCGAGGATCCCGGCCCGCTGCCGCCGTTCGACGTAGGCGCGGTCACGGCTCTCCAGGACGACGCTGTCGATGCCCGCCCGGTGCAGCAGCCGGGCGAGGAGCAGGCCGGCGGGGCCGCCGCCGATGATCCCGACGGTGGTGTGCATGGAGTCTCCCCTGTGTCGCATCCGTTCGCATAGTGAAGAGATCTTCACTATGCTGGGAGTGTGGGCGCGGCCGGGCGCCCGTGTCAACGGGCCGCCGCGCCCGTCGGCCGGCGCGTTCACTACGGTGGGCCGGAGATCCACGACGGGGAGCCCCATGTCACCGACGACGCACGACACGCCGGCAGCCGCGCCGCCCGAGGCCGTCACCCCGCTCCTGCGCGGGATCGACGTGCTGCGCCGGCTGACCGGCGCCGACGGCCGGATGCCGGTAGGCGAACTGGAGCGAGCGACGGGTCTCGCCCGGTCCACGGTCGACCGGATCACCGGGACGCTCGCCCGCATGGGTTACGTACGGGTCGAGGGCCGCGACATCGTCCTCGCCCCGCGACTGCTGGAGCTCGGCAACTCCTATCTCGCCGCCGTCCGCCTGCCGGACCTCCTCGGCGCCCACGCCGACGCCCTCGCCGACGCCCTGGACGAGTCGGTGTCGCTGGCGGTGGCGGACGGCGACGGCATCCGCTTCGTCCACCAGGCGACGCGACGGCGGGCCATGTCCGTGAGCTTCCGCATCGGCGACCCCCTGCCGGCGGAACGCACCGCCCCCGGGGCTTTGTTCGCCTCCGAGTGGAACGAATCCGAGTGGGCGGAGTGGGCGAAGACGACGGGACTGGCGGTGCGGTCGCACGCGGGCGAGGCGCCGCTGGACCCGGACGACAACTGTCCCGACAGCGGTCCCGATGACCGCCCCGACAACGGTCCCGATGGCCGCCCCGACAACCGCCCGCCCGCCCGTCGCGACGGTCGCGGATACCCCGCCCTGCCTCCCCGGCCCGAGGCGGCCGACGGCTTCGAGGCGCGGGTGGCCGAGGCGCGGCGGCGGGGCTGGGCGGTCGACGACCAGCTGATCGAACCGGGCCTGGTGGCCCTCTCGGTGCCGGTCCGCGGGCCGGCCGGGCGGATCGCCTGCGTGCTGAGCGCCGTCAGCCACACCAGCCGGCACGACGCCGGTTCGCTGCCGGGCGCGCTGCTGCCGCGCCTACGGGAGACGGCCGACACCATGGAACGGACGCTGCGCGAGGCGCCCCCGGCGACGGCGACGGCGGCGACGACCGGGCTCGCCACTTGGACGGGGGCGTCGAAGCAGGAACTGGGCCGGGAGTTCGTGGAGTCGCTGGCGCGGGGCCTGACGGTGCTGACGGCCTTCGGCCAGGGCCGGGAGGCGCTGCCGCTGACGGCCGTCGCCGAGGCGACGGGCCTCGCCCGGGCCACCGCGCGCCGGGCCCTCATCACGCTGGAGCACCTGGGCTGCGTGGCGACGGAGGGGCGCGCCTTCCGGCTCACCCCGCGCGTCCTGTCGCTGGGCTTCCCGCCGCTGTCGCGTACGACCCTGACCCGGATCGCCCAGCCGCACCTGGCCGGGCTGGCCGCGCGGGTGCGCGAGTCCGCCTCGCTGGCGGTGCTGACGGGTGACGAGGTCCAGTACACGGGCCGGGTGGAGACGACGCGCATCATGAACGTCCACATCACCATCGGCACGCGCTTCCCCGCGTACGCCACCTCCATGGGCCGCGTCCTGCTGGCCGGGCTGGCCCCCGAGGACCGCGCGAAACGCCTCGCAAGCACCGCACCAACGCCCCTGACCCCGCACACGATCACGGACCGCACCGAGCTGGACGCGCTCGTCGAGGAGGTAGGACGACAGGGATACGCACTCGTCGACGAGGAGCTGGAGGTCGGTCTGCGCTCGATCGCCATGCCGGTACGCGACCGCGAGGGCACGACCGTCGCGGCGGTGAACGTGGCCCTGCACAGCGCCCGCAGAACCCGCGAGGAGTGCGTGACCGAAGTACTGCCGGAACTGGCCCGCACGATCGAGGACATCGAGACGGACCTGCACGTCACGGAACGATTCGCCCAGGTCCCGGCGTTCTGAACACACCCATGCGCTACGGGCAACGGCGGAGGGCCGCGCTCCATGCCGAGGCACGACCCTCAGAGCATGCCGTTACGAGTCCCAACCGCCGTAAGGCACGGTGAGGAACTCCATCATGTGACCGGCCGGGTCGATGAAGTACACGCCCCGGCCCCCGTCGTTGTGGTTGATTGCGCCGGGCTGCTTCCGATGGGGGTCGGCGTAGTGCTCGATGCCACGCCGCCCGATCAGCGCGTACGCCGCGTCGAACTCTTCCTCGGAGATCAGGAAGGCGTAGTGCTGAGGGGTGATGCTGTCCGCAGGAATGGTGGCGAAGTCCAACGTGACGCCATTACCCAGGGCGACCGCGATGAACGGACCCCACTCCTCGGCGATCCCAAGCTGCAGCAGCGCCACGAAGAACTCCGCGGACTCCCGGTTGTCCCGGGCATGGACGATCATGTGGTTCAACTCGACTGACAAGGAATGCCTCCGACGGCATGTCCCGACACCTCCATGCCTCACCCAGCCGATGACCGACACGCGATGTCGTCGCAGAGCATAGTCGCTGCCGAAAGGCGGCCACGCCGACCGACAGGGTCGTGGATGTCGATCCGTGCCCAGTCGTAGTGCCGCTCGCCCTTCGCGCCCGTTCTGGCCGACAACTGCTGCCAGGCTCGTTTCGGGACCTGCGCGACCAGGGTCCTGGCCCGGAAGTTCCCGGCGTGCGTAGTGACGGGTTGGGTGCTGGAGACGGCCTGGACATAGCCGCTCCGGCAGTGCTCCCTCGCCCAGGGCCTGCTCGACCACGCGCGCCGCACCATGTCGACGCCCGAGGTCACCGCATGATCATTGGCTGTCCACACAACCTCTAACGATCAAAGCCAGCCTCACCTGACGGGACGCCACCGGAGCCAGTAGTCCACACCCTCGACCCGGTATCGGGCCCCTGCATCGAACCGGACTTCGCCCACCAGCCGCCTCGCATCGTCCGGCGCCTGACGGTACGGCGCCAGCAGCAGGGCCAGCTCGTCGTATCGGGCGTCGGTCCCGCCGTGGCCGGGGTGGGTCTCCGGCTCCACCAACCCTGCCTCATAACACTCGTTCCACCTGGCGAAGATCGCCCACTGCTCACGCTCCAACTTCACCGCCGCGTCGCTCGCCGGCCAGACGCGGTACACGTCGGCTTCGTCGACGTCATCCCAGTTGTCGCTCTGGAAGTAGTGCGGTTCGCCGTCGACATCGCCGAGGCCGGCACGCGGCCCGCTGTACCACTCCAACTCGACGTACACGCGCTCAAAGCCATGCGCGATCAACTGCACTTCGTCCCAGGTACCAGCCACGGGCGTAGGCTACCGACGGACGGCTTCGGTATCCACGATGACGATCTACGGCCGGAGTACAAGGACGCGCCTACAAAGGGTTCTTGCCCGGATCAGGAATGACACCAGGCTGACTGCCGCTTCGTCGGAGACGAGGTAACTCTTGATGGTTAGGCCCCCGCGCGATCGACCGAGGGCCTGATCATCCGCTTCCTCAGGCCGATGCACCCCTTTTCCCCTTTCGGCCGTTGACAGTGGCAGGCTGATGAGTTCGCACGATGGCGGAGTCGATCTGAACGCGCCGGCCGGTGGGAGAAGTTGTCCATCGGCCAGCAGGCCGTCAACCGGTCTCAGGTCAAGATCCGGGTGCACCGGTCGAACAAGCCACCGCCACCCTCAAGTCCTGGCGACTCCTCCGCAAACTCCGCTGTTCAACGACCCTGATCACGAACGTCGCCCACGCCGTCCTCACCCTCCAACTGGCCAGCTCAGAATGCGGCAGCTATCGAGCTCGTATGATCTCGCGGTGAGGATCTGGACGGAGCACCCTGCCAACGCGGATGTCGAAGCTGTCGTTCGCCGCTACTTCAGCCTGCTCCGAACCGGGAGGATCCCTGAGGCCGAACAGCTCATCGATCACCACCCGGTCCGTCATGTACTCAAGTCACTGTGGACCGGGTCCGTCGAAGCAAGCACCGATAGAGACGAGGCAAGTGGAAGCCCTGCTGCCGACGAGTGGGAGCAGGATCTGTCCTGGCTTGGCGAACTGGATCTCGCGGATTTCCACTGGGGCCAAACCGGCAGCCATGTCTACGTTGAGCTCACCTACCGCGCGGAGATAATCGAGGTGGCATTGGGCTTCTGGATCAGGCCCACCGACGCTGGCTGGGTCATCACGGGACCGGCCACGTACTGGTAGAACACGCGACGAGTAGCACAATCCAGGTGTCGGCGCAACCCACCCACTGGCGGACCATCACCTGCTGTCAATCAAGGACCTTGCCAGCCCGAGCGTTCCGCCCCGCCCCACGCGAACCCTGCGCCCTGCAACCTCAGGCTGGAAAAGGTTGACTGGAGGACCTGGGTGAAGAATGAGCGGAGCGAGTAAACCCCTTGCCCTTGAGGTGAGTTCACGCGTCCCCATCAGACCATGCTCCACTGGCAAGTGATCTTTGATGTCAGGGACGTGGGAAACCTTGCACAATCGCAGCATGACCAACACTGTCGACGCAGCCTGGCACAAGGCCCTGACCCGTTACAGCGAACGTCCCCGGTCGGAGGAGTCACCGCTTCTCAAGCCGTTTGCCGAGCTGGTGCGGGTAGCGCACGCCCAGCCGCTGCTTCGTCAGCTCTTCCCGTGGACCGGCATGTGGGAGCTGCATTTCAGCAGGTGCACTGAGATGAAGTACACCTGGGACGTCCCCTACATCTGCACGCTCGCCGACGGCCTGTACTACGTCGAAGGACCACTCCGAAGCTGCCCGCGGATCGCCGAGACGGACAGCGCGCAGGACGCGGTGGCGATGGTTATCGATCGCCTGCCGCCAGGCTGCGGCCCGGCCTTCACGGGCAACGCAGGCGAACTGGACGCGTACGAGAAGGCACGAGATCGCGGGTAGGGCCGGCCCACCGCCTTAGACGTCATCTCATTTGGTGGGTCTGTGCGACGATTCGTCGGCCAGTGGCAAGTCATGAGCGGGGGCGAAAGTCGATGGAGTACGTCAATCTCGATGCGCGGGTCGGCGACCTGTCAGGGGTCTTGGACCCGGCTCGCTACCTGAGCCACCTGCCCTTGGTCTCCGGTGACCTGCCGCCAGGCGCCCGGGCCTTCGCCACGGACGCGGACCACTACGACTTCCGCAGCAGGCGATGCGTGAAGGACCTGACACTCCGGGCCGTCCGGGGCGCCGACGGCGAGGAGATCGAGATCGAGTTCCAACACCACTGCTGGAAGCACGACCAGGACCTGCTGATCTGCTACGCGGGGGTGTCCGGCTTCGTCATCGATCCCGTCGACGAGGAACGGGGAACGGACCTCGGGACGGTGATTCTCGACGAGATCCTGCCGCACAGGGACGGCTGCAGCCATGAGATTGCATGCTGGGACGGCACCCTCACCATTGTCTGCCGTGACCTCCGGGCGACCTGGACCGATACCGTCTGCTCGAGCGAGTCGTAGGCGCGACAGGTCGTGGGGATTGTCGAGCGGTTGGTGCCGGACGAGCTGTGGGAGATGTTCCAGCAGGCGGTGCCGGAGGCGCCGTCTCGACCTCAAGGCGGTGGTCGGCGTCGGCACGGTGACCTGGAGGTGCCGGCGGGGATCGTGTTCGTGGCGACGTCGGGCTGTACGTGGCAGCAGCTGCCGACAGTGTCCTTCGGGCTGTCAGGGGCAACGGCCCATCGACGGTTCAGCGAGTGTCCGAAGGTCCGGGTGTGGGCCAGTTTCAACCAACGTGATCATGCACTGATCCACAGGTGACGGATTCGACAGACCCTTGCTGCCCAACGAACCATGGGCGCCAATGTCCCAGAGAAAGGGCCCTGGCGATCTGGTGATCTACAGCTGCACGGCGGGGTCGATCGCTCTCACCACGTGACCATCCGTGGCTCCGCCCGCGCATCTCCAGACCGCAGTGTCAAAGAGGTAGTCCACATGCAGGCCACGGCCATGCTCGCCGCAGACGGGCCAGGTCACGCGATGGTGACTCATGACGAATTCCTGCACTCCTTCTGCCACAGCGCACAGAACCTCTGCCCATTCGGGCGTGGAGACCTCCGCAGACTTGATACGGACCACCCCGACCGGTCCCATCTCCGGGTCACGAATGTAGTCGATGTAGGAGAAGTCGTCCCCGGTGGTCGCTCTCCCGGCGTCCTGCTCCGCCGACTCTCTGACCAGCTTGAAGGCCGACCACGCCATGGAGAAGGTTCGCGAGGTCCAGGAGTCACGAAACTCAGATTCCGGAATTCCTCCACGCTCGTCGTACAGCTCCCCCATCCAAGTCGACACTTCCTCGGGAATCCGGTCCCCGTCCCGCCAGACCGCTCGCAACATCCGGTCCTGCCATTCCAAGAAATTCGACATCATCACTCCCTTTCGATGACACGTCCCTCTGATTCCAAAATGTCCGTCCAGAACGGCGGACATCGTCAGGTCCAGCTGAATAGACACGGAACCAGCGGTGACAGTCGGCTGCGACGCCGTGCGCCTTGATCACACCAGCTGCTGCAGGAGTCTCACACCGTTCTCGCCGCAGGCTGGTGTGTCGGTCAATCGCTGGACAGGTGAAGCTCACCGGAGTGGCTCTCACACCGGACACGACCGGAGGCGAAGGTGATCTCCAGTGCGATCCGTCCGTGGTCCGGGACGCTCTCTTCACCGACTGCCAGCACCGTCTCGCCTACGTGTTCCGAGAACGGGGTCTCGTCGCTGCTCGGCGCCACCTCGATACGGCCCGACTCCGCCATGTCGTACCCGGCGAAGGGGGCCGATGTCTCCACGATCAGGCACCAGTCCGAACCGGTCGTGATGCGCGTGGCGACCGCATCACTGTCCATCAGCCATACGTCCAGCGGGCCGGACGGGTCCTCCGAGCCATACCGGTGCCACGAGGCGACTACTTGCTCAAGGCGGCGTCCGACCAGGTAATCGGGGTGCACACCGACTCCGTGCGCCGGGCACTCGCACGCTCTCTTCGGCTCCACGCGTCGACCGCACCGTCAGGCAAAGCTCCAGGTCACTGCCTTATACGGGACACCACTTAGACATCGTTTCTTATGGCGTGATCGTTCGTCGATCCGTGCATGACGGATCTGGTGGAGCGGCTGGTGCCGGCCGAGTTGTGGGTGTTGTTCCGGCGGGTGGTGCCGCCAACGGTGGTGATACGTCCGCAGGGCGGAGGGCGGCGCCGGGCGGGTGACCGTGAGGCCCTGGCCGCGATCATCTTCGTGGCGACGTCGGGCTGCACGTGGCGGCAGCTGCCGTCGGTGTTCGGCCCGAGCTGGCAGACGGTCTACCGCCGGTTCGCCCAGTGGAGCCGGGATCGGATCTGGGCCCGGCTCTACCGCGTCATCCTCGACGAACTCGGAGCACGGGGCGAGCTGGACTGGTCGCGATGCGCGATCGACTCCGTCAGCCTGCGGGCGGCAAAAGGGGGCCACTGACGGGACCGAATCCGACCAACCGCGGCAAGTTGGGATCGAAGATCCACCTGCTCTGCGACCGAAACGGACTGCCGCTGTCCCTGGGTATCTCCGGCGCGAACATGCACGACAGCCAGGGTCTGCAACCGCTTGTGCGCGGCATCCCGCCCATCCGGTCCCGCCGCGGACCTCGGCGCCGGAGGCCGGCGAAACTCCACGCGGACAAGGGCTACGACTACGACCACCTGCGCCGATGGCTCCGCTGGCGGGGTATCCGCCACCGCATCGCCCGCAAGGGCGTCGAGTCCTCACAACGCTTGGGCCGACACCGCTGGGTGGTGGAGAGAACCGTGTCCTGGCTGGCAGGCTGCCGAAGGCTCCACCGCCGCTACGAACGCAAGGCCGAACACTTCCCCGCCTTCGTCGGCATAGCCGCCGTCCTCATCGGACACCGTCGACTCGCCCGCACTACTCTCCCGACATGACCAACGAAGCTGCCGTATGGCACCGGCTCGCCGCCCTCCTGCCGCCCGACGACACCCAGGCCGTCGTGGACTACTGGAGCATCGGCGACCAGGAAGGTGGCCTCGAACTGCTTGTCTCCGCCCTGCTGCGGCACCAAGTGCCCATCGACGAGACCACCCGGGCCGAGATCGCCGTTGTCTGCGAAGCCTGGGGGATGTGGCCCCATCCACTTGCTCCGCGTCTCTCCCAGTGCCCCGGCAGTGAATCCACCTCAGCCCTGCACCTGATCGAAAACACGGCCAGCGCACCCCTGCCTGCGACCACAGCCGGCTTGGGCGATCAGCTCGTCCTGGTCCCCTGGATCAGTTGCACCACATGCGGCCAGACTCTGGCACGCACCCACACCCTCGAGCCCTGGGGCATGTCCCTTACTCCTGAGTACTACGTCATCCTGGACACCGGCCAGGGCGCCATCCGCCACCTCTTCACGCAGGGAAAAGGCTGGGAAGCGCTGACAGCACTCCGCAACTCGTGCGAGAAACCAGAGCTCGCTCAGCCATAAGAAACGACGTCTTAACGCTCCTCACGGAATGATCTTCGAGGTGATTAGATCGCTTGTACTCCACACCGGAATCGCCTGCGAACACCTCCCAAAGGAGCTTGGCTTCGGCTCAGGCATAGCGACGATCGACGACTCCCACAACCTGGCGTTAATGGGGGACCAAGACTGGACAAAGCCCCCGTCGATCGGGACAGGACGGACGGTAAGTGTCGTCCGATCATCGATGCCTCTGGCATTCCCACTCGCCGTCGCTCTGGCCGGCGGCAACCGTAACGACGTCACCCTCGGATGCGCACTGGCCTGCTGGCGTTGCCCGAACACGCCCCGCCACATCGAGGCCGAGGTGGCTGTTGCAGGATCTGGGAGTCGGTACCAGCTCCGGGAGGCACTCCATCGCCATCATCACGCACGAGGACCCGATCGGCCGGGGCCACACCAACTACATCATCCACGCTGATCTGTAGGACCGGCAGGACGGCTGGCGCGAGCAGTTGTGGACACGCCGGCTCACCGAGGACATGTTCGAGGTGGCCTGTCTGCCGTTCTTCACCTACGGAATCTGCCATCGCGACGTCGTGACCATCGACGGCAACCACCTGGTGACCAGGGTCGTGCGCAAGTCCGGCCACCGGACCCTTCGCGTCGCACTCGTCGTGAAGCACACGGACCGGGACCAGATACATGAGCTCCTGCACGGCAAGGCCGTCGACGTCGGTCTGCCACACGAGTGGCTCCAGGGCACCTACCTCGCGGTGGACCTCCCGCCCGGAACAGATGAGTCGTCCTTCGTCGAGGCATTGGAACCCCTTGCTCGGGCCGGCGCCCTCCAATGGGAGATCGACTCCTGACGCGAAAGGTCATTCCGCTAGGACTTCTTCGTGGACCGACGGCCCATGGGCTCCGAGCGTGCCGAGGCGTCCGGGTGGGCTGGGTGGTCCCGGTGGGCCTTCCGGGGGCGCGGTGGTGGCTACGGGGTCGGGTTCGGGGGCTCTTCCTCTGTCAGGGTGCGCTGGGCCACCGTGAAGGCTGCGTTTGCTGCGGGGACGCCGCAGTAGACGGCGGTCTGGAGGAGGGCCGCGGCGATCTCTTCGGGGGTGAGGCCGTTGCGGCGGGCGGCTCGGATGTGCAGGGCTAGTTCGTCGTGGTGGCCGTGGGCGACCAGGGCGGTGAGGGTGATCAGGCTGCGTTCGCGGCGGGAGAGGGTCGGGTCCGTCCAGATCTCCCCCCAGGCGTAGCGGGAGATGAAGTCCTGGAAGCGGGCCGTGAACGGAGTCTGCCCTGCCTGGGTCCGGTCCACGTGCGCGTCGCCGAGCACCTCGCGGCGCACTTTCATTCCGCTCCGAGCGGAAGTCCCCGAGAGGTGGGTGCGGAGCGCCGTGAGAACGGCCTCCGGGCGCTCGGCGGGGGCCAGATGGGAGGCGTCGGGGAGTTCGGTGAGGGTGGCTCCCGGGATGCCGTCGGCCAGCTCGCGCAGGTGCGCCGGCGGGGTCGCGGGGTCCTCGCGGCCCGCGATCAGCAGGGTGGGCGTGGTGATGTCCCGCAACCGTTCCCGCAGGTCGTAGGCGGCGAGGGCGTCGCAGCACGCCGCGTAGGCGTCGGGGTCGGCGGTCCGGAGGTCCTCCACGAGGCGCGGCACTGTGAAGCCGGGCGTGAACCAGCGGGCCTCCGCCGTCGCCACCAGAGACGCGAGGCCCTCCCGCCGTACCGTCTCCGCCCGCCGCGTCCAGGGTTCGGACCCGCCGAAGTGCGCGGAGGAGCAGACCACCGCCAGTCTTTCGATCCGCTCGGAGCGGAAAGCCGCCAGGTGGAGGCCGATCGCGCCGCCGAGGGACACCCCGGCGTACGAGAACCGCTCGGCTCCGAGCGCGTCGGCAAGGTCGAGGACCAACCCGGCGAGGTCGGCCACGGTCGCCCCGGTCCCGATGAGACCGGCGGGCGAGCGCCCGTGGCCGGGCAGGTCGAAACGTACGACGCGATGGGTGAGGGAGAGTTCGGGGGCGACCGCGTCCCACAGGGCGGTGGAGGTGCCGAGCGAGGGGCCCAGGATCAGGACGGGTGCGTCCGCCGGACCCTCGGCTCGGTGGTAGAGGCTCATCGCGAGGCTCAGCGGGGTCTGCGGGGTCTGCGGGGTCAACGTCGCTCCAGGGCTCGGTCGGTCAGGGGGCCCGCCAGGCCCGTGGCTCGGGTCGGGTCGGTCAGCGCGGTCAGATGGGTCGGGTCGGCCAGGTCCGTTCCCGCCAGTTCCGGTACGTCGGCGGCGGCCGCCTCGGCCAGGAGGTCGGCGAGTGCCCGGCCCTCGGCGCGGCTGCGGGCGGCCAGCTCGGTCAGCAGGGCGCGAGCCCTGGCCCGTCCCAGGTGCGGGGCGAGGGCGCCCGCGAGGCGTTCGGAGGCCAGGAGTCCCCCGGTCAGGTCGAGGTGGGCCCGCATCGCCGCCGCGTCGACGCGGAGTCCTTCCGCGAGGGCCGCGGTGTGGTGGGCGGCGCCGCCGGTGAGGCGCAGCAGCTCGCGCAGCGGCTCCCACTCGGCGTGCCAGGCTCCGGCGGGGCGTTCGTCCTCGGCGGGCAGGCAGGCGTACAGGCTCGCGGCGAGGTGCGGGGCCCGCCGGGCGGCCGAGGCGACGAGCGTCGCGCGCACCGGGTTCGCCTTGTGCGGCATCGCGGAGGAACCCCCGCCCGTCCCCTCCGCGACCTCCGCGATCTCGGTCCGGGAGAGGGTGAGCACATCGGCGGCGAGCTTCCCCAGCGCCCCGGCGGTGAGCGCGAGCGCCCCCGCGAGGTCCGCGACCGGGGTGCGCAGGGTGTGCCAGGGGAGGTGAGGCACGGCGAGCCCGAGCTCACGCGCGTACGCGGCGGGCAGCGCGAGTACGCGGTCGGCCTCGGGGCCCGGACCGTCGGACGTCCTGGCGAAGGCCGCCAACGTTCCTGCTGCCCCGCCCAGTTGGGCGGGCAGTCGGTCCCGTACCGCTGTCAGCCGGTCCCGCGCGTCCAGGACGAGGGAGCGCCAGCCCGCCGCCTTGAGCCCGAAGGTGGTGGGGACGGCGTGCTGGGTGAGGGTGCGGCCGGGCATCGGCGTGTCGCGGTGGGCGGCGGCGAGGGCGGCCAGCGCCGCCTCCGTGCGCGCGAGGTCCGCGAGGACCGCCTCCAGGGTGCGGGCGGCCACGAGCATCGCGGCCGTGTCCAGGATGTCCTGGCTGGTGGCACCCCTGTGGACGTACGCGCCCCACTCCCCCGCCGCCGCGGTGAGGTCCGCCACGAGCGGGATCACCGGGTTGCCGCCGTCCAGGGCTCGCAGGGCGAGCGAGCGGGCATCGAAACGGTACGGGTCCGCCGCCGCGTCCGTGACCGCGCGGGCGGCCTCGGCGGGGGCGGTGCCGAGGGCGGCCTGGGCCCGGGTGAGGGCGGCTTCGGCGTCCAGGAGGGCCCGCATGAAGGCGGTGTCGCCGGTGGCCGCCTCGGCGGGCGAGCCCGCCCGTACGGGATCGAGCAGTCCGGCGTCCGGGCCCGCCGGCTCCGGGGTGGCGGGCCCGCTCACGGGAACTCCGGGGCGCCCGGTCACGGGACCCTCAGGGAGCCCTCTCACGGGAACTCCAGGAAGACCGTCTCGCCCTCGCCCTGGAGCCGGATGTCGAAGCGGTGGACGCGGTACGGCTCCTCGGCGGCGATCAGGGTGGCGCGCCGGTCGGCCGGGAGGCGGTCGAGGAGTGGGTCGGGGCCGTCGCGAAGGTACACGCGGGTGTACAGGTGGTGCAGGAGGCCGCGGGCGAACACGGCTATGGCGAGGTGGGGTTGGCCAGGGTTCCCGGGGTTCCCGGGGTTCCCGGGGTTCCCGGGGTTCCCGGGGTTCCCGGGGTTCCCGGGGGTCAGGGTGTGTACGGCGTAATGGCCGTCGGCGTCGGTGGCGACGCGGCCGAAGCCGGTGAAGCGGATGGTGTCGCGGCCGAGGAAGCCGCCGGTGACCGGGTCCCGGCGCAGCGAGCCGGGCGCCCCGGCGAGGGAGCCGTCGGGCGCGACCTGCCAGAACTCCAGGAGCGCGTCGGGGACGGGTTCGCCGGCGCCGTCGCGTACGTAACCGTGGAGGGTGACGCGGTCGGGGTGGCCCTCGGGCGCGAGGCGTTCGCCGCCGGGGAAGGGGAGGGCGTAGCCGTAGAAGGGTCCGACGGTGCTGGACGCGGTGGGAGTCAGGGAGGGCATGGGTCAGCGTCCTTCCTCGGTCCAGGTGGCGGCGGGTCCGTCGAGCACGATGTCCCAGGTGTAGCCGAGGGAGAACTCCGGCTGGGACAGGGCGTGTTCGTATCGCGCAACGAGCCGTTCGCGGGCGGCGCGGTCGGTGACCGAGCGCATGATCGGGTCGTGGGCGAGGAGCGGGTCTCCGGGGAAGTACATCTGGGTGACGAGCCGTTGGGTGAACGCCGTTCCGAAGACGGAGAAGTGGACGTGGGCGGGGCGCCAGGCGTTGGTGTGGTTGCGCCAGGGGTAGGCGCCGGGCTTGACGGTGGTGAAGCGGTAGTTTCCCTGATTGTCCGTCAGCGTCCGCCCCACGCCGGTGAAATGGGGGTCGAGCGGGGCTGGGTGCTGGTCGCGCAGGTGGGCGTACCGGCCCGAGGCGTTGGCCTGCCAGATCTCGATCAGCTGGCCCCGGACGGGCCGGCCGGAGCGGTCCAGGAGACGGCCGGAGACGGTGATCCGCTCGCCGAGCGGTTCGCCCGCGTGCCCGCTGGTCAGGTCGCTGTCAGTCTCGGTGACGTCGGTGGCCCCGAACACGGGCCCGGTCAGCTCGACGGCGTCAGGGTCCCCTGCACTCGCAGCTCCCGCACCTCCCGCACCCACGGTCACGAGCGGCTGCCGGGGATGGCGGAGCAGGGAGCTGCGGTACGGGGCGTAGTCGCGCGGCGGGTGGTGCCGGGGCGGGGCGCCGGAGGCGAGGGCCTGGTCGTAGGCGTCCTGGTGGGCGGCGATCTCGGCGTCTATGCGCGCCTGGGTGAGGTCGGCCATGGAGGCTCCTGGGTGGATCAGGGAGGCGGGGTAGGGCGGCGGGGCGGGTGAGAAGGGGGTGGGGCCGGGGACCGGGAGTCAGGGCAAGGCGCGGCGGGCGGGGGCTGCGGCCCGGTGCACGGCGGGCGGCCGGTCAGGCGTCCGTAGGTGCGGGGGCCGGGACTCGTACCCGTGCCGCCGTCTTCGAGGCCACCTCCTCCGCCGTCACGCCCGGGGCCGTCTCGACGAGGACGAGTCCGTCGGCGGTGACGTCGAGGACGCAGAGGTCCGTGATGATCCGGTCGACGCAGGCGCGTCCGGTGAGCGGCAGGTCGCACTCCTCGACGAGTTTCGGGGAGCCGTCCTTGGCGGTGTGCGTCATGACGACGATGACCGTGCGGGCGCCGTGGACGAGGTCCATCGCGCCGCCGATGCCGGTGATCAGGCGGCCGGGCACGGCCCAGTTGGCGAGGTCGCCGCGGGCGGAGACCTGCATGGCGCCGAGGACGGCGACGTCGATGTGGCCGCCCCGGATCATGCCGAAGGAGAGGGCCGAGTCGAAGAAGGAGGCGCCGGGCAGGACGGTGACCGTCTCCTTGCCCGCGTTGATGAGGTCGGGATCGACCTGGTCCTCGGTGGGGTACGGGCCGGTGCCGAGGATGCCGTTCTCGGATTCGAGGACGACCTCGACCCCAGCGGGGAGGTGGTTGGGGATGAGGGTCGGCAGGCCGATGCCGAGGTTGACGTACTGTCCGTCGCGCAGTTCGCGGGCGGCTCGGGCGGCCATCTGCTCGCGGTTCCAGGTCATGCCGGGTCTACTCCGTCTCCTGCGTTGCGGTGGTCTCGTACGTTGCGGGGGTCCCGTGCGGGGTGCTGATCTCGCGCGTTGCGCTGGTCTCGTACGTCACGGGGAGCTCGTACGTCACGGGGAGCTGGTATGTCACGGGGAGCTCATACGCCACCGGGTTCACGTGCTCCGCCCGGCGTCGTCGGCTCGGAGGTCGTGCGCCGTTCGATGCCCTTCGCGGCGGCCTGAGCGGGAGTGAGGGCGACGACGCGCTGGACGAAGATGCCGGGGAGGTGGACGTGGTCGGGGTCGAGGGCGCCGGGTTCGACCAGTTCCTCGACCTCGGCGACGGTGATCCGGCCGGCCATCGCGGCGAGGGGGTTGAAGTTGCGGGCGGCGGCGTGGAAGACGAGGTTGCCGTGCCGGTCGCCCTTGGCGGCGCGGACGAGGGCGAAGTCGGTGCGGATGGCGTGCTCCAGGACGTACGGGACGCCGTCGAACTCCCGTACCTCCTTCGCGGGCGAGGCGAGCGCGACCCCGCCCCGGCCGTCGTACCGCCAGGGCAGTCCGCCGTCGGCGACCTGGGTGCCGACCCCGGCGGGCGTGTAGAAGGCGGGGATGCCGCAGCCGCCGGCCCGCAGGCGTTCGGCGAGGGTGCCCTGCGGGATCAGCTCCACGTCGAGCTCGCCCGCGAGGTACTGGCGGGCGAACTCCTTGTTGGCGCCGATGTACGAGCCGGTGACGCGGGCGATGCGGCCCGCGGCGAGCAGGACGGCGAGGCCCGAGTCCATGGCCCCGCAGTTGTTGGAGACGACGCCGAGGCGGCCGACGCCGCGCTCGTGGAGCGCCTGGATGAGGACGTTCGGCACGCCGCTGAGGCCGAAGCCGCCCACGGCGAGCGAGGCGCCGTCGGGGACGTCGGCCACCGCGTCCGCGGCGGTGGCGACCACCTTGTCCATGGGGAAGCCCTTCGTTCCGGTCCGAGCGAAAAGAAGCACGGGGGCAGTTGCTCCCCCGGCGAACATCGCTCACTGCGGCATGAATAATTTAGTCAGTACACTGAGTATCTGCGTCGGCCCTGCCATCGTCAACGGGTCGAGGGCGGCGAGATCGCGGGCGGGTATCGTTCCGTGCACCGACGAACGGCAGCAGGAGGCACGCCATGGCCGCGGTGGACCTGACCACGCATCCCGGGCATCTCGCCCGGCGGCTCCAGCAGGCGCACCACCTGCTGTGGACGACCATGGTCTCGGAGGAGATCACCTCCCCCCAGTTCGGCGTCCTCAACGCGCTGCTGGCCGAACCGGGGCTCGACCAGCGCACGCTGGGCGAACGGGTGACGCTCGACCGCTCGACCATCGCGGAGGTCGTCGGCCGGCTGACCCGGCGCGGGCTGCTCGACAAGGTGCGCGACCCGGACGACGGGCGGCGCTCGCTGCTCCGGCTCACGGAGGACGGCGAGCGGACCCACCGGAAGCTGACCGTCCGCACGGCCCGGATGAACCAGGTCTTCCTCGCCCCCCTCTCCCCCGAGGAGCAGGCGGACTTCCTCTCCCTGCTCCGCCGCGTCTCGGACGCGGCGGAGCAACTGCGCGCCCCGGCGGAACCGCCCGCCGCGCCCTGACCCCCGAGCGACCGCGTCCTGGCCGCCGAGGGCCGCCCCGCGCCGACCCGTCGTCAGGCGGGGCCCGCGTCCGTCTCCGCGCCGAGGAGTGCCGGGGCGGCCCGGTCGAGGACTGTCCCGATGCGCGCCCAGGTCTCCTCGTCGCGCGGTACGGGGTCGAGGGTCGGGCCGTCGCCGGTCCCCCAGGCGCGGGCGAGCGCCACCGGTTCCGCTCCGGTGGCCGCCGCGGCGGCGAGGGCGGCGGCGCCGAGGGCGACGAGTTCGGTGGCGGCGGGGACCACGAGCGGGCGGCCGGAGAGGCGGCGCACGGTCTCGGTCCACGCCCGGCCCCGCGCGCCGCCACCGATCAGGCGCAGCGGCCGGTCCCGTACCTCGGGCGCGGCGGGGTCGAGTCCGCAGGCGGCGAGGAGTTCGTCGAGGGCGCGGAGCACCGTGAAGACGGCGCCCTCGTAGGCGGCGCCGAGGAGCGCGGGCGGGGTGGCGGCGTGGGTCAGGCCGGTGAGCAGGCCCGTGGCGTGCGGGAGGTCGGGGGTGCGTTCGCCGTCGAGGTACGGC
Source organism: Streptomyces sp. NPDC048659 (assembly GCF_040650575.1). Lineage (NCBI taxonomy): Bacteria > Bacillati > Actinomycetota > Actinomycetes > Kitasatosporales > Streptomycetaceae > Streptomyces > Streptomyces sp. NPDC048659. The sequence continues at coordinate 47,438 of NZ_JBEZHM010000054.1, forward strand.
AGGAGGACGAGGCCGTCGCCGGGCCCGGCGTCCTCGCGGTCGAGGCCGAGGAGGGCGGCGATCCGGTCGACGGCGAGGGTGCAGTTCAGGGTGCAGCCCAGCGGCAGGTACGTGCCGTCGGTGGCGGCGAACCCGGACAGGCCGGGGCTCGCGGGGCGGGCGCGGGTGGCGGCGAAGACCGTGCCCGAGGTGCCGAGGCTGACGACCGGGTGGTCCAGGAGACCGTGGGCGCCCAGGCCGAGGCCGGCGGCGGCGGCCATGTTGTCGCCGGTCCCGGCAGCGACGGCGATGCCGGGCGGCAGGCCGAGGGCGTGGGCGGCGGCACGGGTGAGCGAGCCCACACGGGTGCCCCCGGTGGGGGCGACGGCCGGCAGGAGCGCGGGGTCTAGGCCGAGGAGGGCGAGGATCTGCGGGTCGTAGCGGCCGGGGCCGGAGACGGGGGCGGGGGTGGGGGCGGGGACGGTTGGGCCCGTGGGATGGCGGCCGGGGCCGGTGGCGGGGCCCGTGGCGGGACAGCCTGGGCCGGCGCCGGGACCTGCGATGGGGCCGCCCGGGCTGGCGCCGGGATTCGTGGCGGGGCGGCCCGGGCCAGCGCCGGGACCCGTGGCGGGCCGGCCTGGGCCGGCGCCGGGACCCGCGCCGGGCTGGCCTGGACCAGCGCCGGGACCCGTGGCGGGGCGGCCCGGGCCGGCGCCTGAGCCGGCGGCAGCGCGGCCAGGGTCGGCGCCGGAGTCCGTCGCATACCAGCCAGCACCCGACGCGTCGCCTGAGCCCGTGGCGTACGATCCGGTGCCCAACACGTCGTCGGAGCCCGCGGCGTACCAGCCGGTGCCCGAAGCGTCGCCCGGGCCCGTCGCGTACCACCCCGTGCCCGACGCGTCGCCGGGGTCGGTGACGGCCTCGCCGCAGAGGCGCTCGGTGAGGAAGTCGTGCGGGAGTCGGACGGCGGCGGTCCGGGCCGCCGTGGCGGGGTCGTGCTCGCGCAGCCACTGCCACTTCGCGGCCGTCATGGCGGCGACGGGGACGGAACCGGTGCGGCCGAGCCAGGCCCCGGAGCCGCCGAGCGCGGCGGTGAGGGCGGCGGCCTGGGGCGCGGAGCGGGTGTCGTTCCAGAGCGGGGCCGGGCGGAGCGGGCGGCCGGAGGCGTCGAGGGTGACGAGGCCGTGCTGCTGGCCCGCGACGGCGATGCCGGTGACGGCGGCGGGCGGCACGGCGGCCTCCTTGAGGGCCGCGGCGACGGCCTGCCCGAGCGCCGCCCACCACTCCTCGGGGTCGCTCTCGCGAGCCCCGCCGGTGCCGGTGACGGTGTGCGGCGCGCGGCCGACGGCGAGCAGGGCACCGCTCTCGGCGTCGACGACCGCGGCCTTGGTGGACTGGGTGGAGCTGTCGACGCCGATGACCACCGGGCGTGCCGGCATGGCCCACCTCTCCTTCCGGTTCTGTCCGTCGTCGTGGGCGGGCACTGGCGCCCGGCCCTTCCCCGACGGTATTAGTTATCACAGAAAACAAATCTCACGGCCAGCCTCGTCAAGGAGCCGGACATGCCGCATGAGCTTCTTCCCACGCCCGACGACCGCTTCACCTTCGGTCTGTGGACGGTCGGCTGGCAGGGCCGCGACCCGTTCGGCGACGCCACCCGCCCCGCGCTCGACCCGGTCGAGACGGTGGAGCGACTCGCCGCCCTGGGGGCGTACGGGGTCACCTTCCACGATGACGACCTCATTCCGTTCGGAGCGGAAGAAAACGTCCGGACGAAGGCCGTCACGCGCTTCCGCGCCGCGCTCGACCGCACGGGTCTGAAGGTGCCGATGGCCACCACCAACCTCTTCACCCACCCCGTCTTCAAGGACGGCGCCTTCACCGCCAACGACCGTGACGTCCGCCGTTTCGCGCTGCGCAAGACGATCCGGAACATCGATCTCGCCGTCGAGCTGGGCGCCTCGGTCTACGTCGCCTGGGGTGGACGGGAGGGTGCCGAGTCGGGCGCGGCCAAGGACGTGCGAGTGGCGCTCGACCGGTTGAAGGAGGCGTTCGACCTGCTCGGGGAGTACGTCACCGAGCAGGGCCACCCGCTCCGCTTCGCGATCGAGCCCAAGCCGAACGAGCCCCGCGGCGACATCCTGTTGCCGACGATCGGGCACGCCCTCGCCTTCATCGAGCGTCTGGAGCGGCCCGAACTCGTCGGCGTCAACCCGGAGACGGGGCACGAACAGATGGCCGGGCTCAACTTCCCGCACGGCATCGCGCAGGCGCTGTGGGCCGGGAAGCTCTTCCACATCGACCTCAACGGGCAGTCCGGCATCAAGTACGACCAGGACCTCCGCTTCGGCGCCGGGGACCTGCGGCAGGCGTTCTGGCTGGTGGACCTCCTGGAGACGGCCGGTTACGCGGGCCCGCGTCACTTCGACTTCAAGCCCGTGCGCACCGACGGTTTCGACGGGGTGTGGGAGTCGGCGAGGGGCTGCATGCGCAACTACCTGCTCCTCAAGGAGCGTTCGGCCGCCTTCCGGGCCGACCCGGAGGTCCGGGACGCGCTCGCCGCCTCCCGGCTCGACGAGCTCGCCGTCCCCACCGCCCCGGACGGCCTCGCGGGCCTGCTCGGCGACCCCACGGCGTACGAGACCTTCGACGCGGACGCCGCCGGGAGCCGTTCGATGGCCTTCGAGCGGCTGGACCAACTGGCGCTGGAGCACCTGCTCGGGGTGCACTGAACACCGTCCCGCCCATGCCCTGTACGGGTGGTGAGCGCTGTGTCATCCTCCGAGCACCACTTCATCGTCGGGGGATCGGTGATGCGTCATGTGGATCTCGGCAAGCGCTGCCCGCGCGGCCGTCGCGCTCGTCCTGTGCCTTCCCGCCGCCGTCGCCTGCGATGGCGGCGGCAGCGGCGGTAGCGGTAGAGACGGCGACCGTGGCAAGGGCGTCGATACGAGCGGGAACGGAGCCACGGGCGCGGGCGATGACGGCGGCGTCCCGGACCAGATCCGGGTTCCGGAGTGGGGCAGGAACGGCTTCCTCTTCGACGACGACACCGCCGAAGGCCGCGCGAACTGGGCGGAGATCAAGAAGCTCTTCGAGGGCGCCTGCGGCGACGGCACCCTCTGCGTGGTCCTGGAACGCTCCTACCGCGTGGAGAGCGGCGCCCTCACCGACGGACCCTGCGGCTACACCCGCATGGACCCCGCCGCGAACACCCTCGTCAAACGGGGCGGCACGGTGTCCGTCGTGGGCGACTGCGCCCCGGAGAGCGAGGACCCGGCCGGGTAGGGATCTACGGGGCGAAGCCCATGGGTCAGGGCCCATGGGTCAAGGCCGACGGCTCAGGGCCCACGGGTCAGCGCCCATAGATCCTGACGCGCGGTCGGCGCCGCGCGCCGCACTACGCGCGCCGCCAGCCGTCGGCGAACTCGCACTGGAGGTCCGCCCAACGGCGCTGTTCGGCGGGGGCGGTGGCGGAGTAGCCGAGGCGCGCCACGCCCTTGACCCACTCGTCCCAGAGGCCGCCGGGCTCGGTGAAGCGGTCGGCGTGACGGGTGCCGAGGAGGGCGTCGAGGCGGAGGAGGGCGCCCAGGGCGGCGGGCTGGTCGTAGTGGAGGTCGGTGCGCGGGAGGTAGCGGTCGAGGTAGGCGGTGAGGATCTCGGCGTCCGCGTGGGCACCGAAGCGGGCCAGGGCGAAGCAGTAGGCAGCGCCGGAGTAGCAGACCTCGCTGGCCAGGAGCAGCTCGCCGATGCGGGCCCGGAACCGTTCGCGGCGGTCGACGCCGATCAGCCAGGCGGCGGTGAGGCGCGAGCGCCATTCGTACCCGAGGAGGGCTTCGAGTTCCTCGTCGGTGATCGCGGCGGCGTCATTCAGCAAGTGCCGGGTGAAGCGGGTGGTGTGCCACCACCGGGGACCGAGAAACCGCCCGCCGTTCAGTACGAGATAGCGCGGGAGGCCGCCGTATGTCCTCGTCACGTAGCTCTTGACCACATGGCCGTAGCCGATCTCCTCGGGGTGTCGGGACGGCATGGGTCACCTCTCCGGGTGCAGGTCGGTCCGGTCGATCCAGGTGAGGGCGACGAAGATGTTGTCGCCGACCGGGGCTTCGCGGGCTTCCAGCAAGCAGCAGGTGCGGGACTCTTCAACCAGGCGCTCCCAGGGGGCGGTCCAGTCGGGTTCCCAGTCCAGGCCGGGGCCTGGGACGCCGTACGTGTGGCCCGCGTCCACACGCCAGAACTGGGCGTGAAGAATCACCTGGGCGTGGTCGGCCAGGTCGCCGACGATCTCGCTGAAGTGGGCCGATGGCCAGCCGGGGGCGTCCTCCGCGACGGTGGCCCGTAGGCGGGCGGTGAGCGGGGGGACGACGGGGATGCGGGCGCCGAGTTCGGTCAGGGCCCAGCGGATGCCGACGGGCTCGCTCCAGTCCGGTGGGGTGGCCCGTTCCAGACAGGCGCGGTAGGCGCGGCGAAGGGGCTCGACGGCGCCCTCGATCTCCAGGCTCGCCAGGGCCATGGCCGCCCATTCACGGACGGTCGGGTTGTCGCCGGCCAGCAGGCCGATGAGAGCGGGGCCGCAACGGGGATCAGCCACCTCCTCGAAGACCTCGATGGCGGTCAGCTGCCCGAAACCACCGAGGGAGGGCAGGCCCGCGATGACGGCCGGGATGGCCTCGGCGCCGATCCCAATCAGCTCCGCGCGGGCGTCGTAGGACTCGTCGGCCTCGCCGTCGAGCTGCCGGACGAGTGCTTCGATGGGAGAGGTCACGACGCGGAGCGGTCCCGGCGCCCGCCCGCCATGGTCGGCTGCCGGAACTGGGCCCCGTCGTACTCCCAGGTTCCGGTCGGGGGCGGGTTTGGTGTCGCTCACCTGCGCAGTCTCCCCGCAGGCCGCGTCGGTGCGCCAGCCATTTCGGTGGCGGCGGGGGCGGGCCCTCGGGCGAGCCGACGGGCGGGCCCGGCTGACGGATGAGCGGCCGGGGCGGCCGAGGTTGTCATGCTCAGGGGACCCACCGGTCGTCTCCGCCCAGGGCCCCGGCAAGATCAGCGCCATGAAGAACACCAGCCGACGCTCCGTCCTCGCCTCCGCCGTCGCCGCGGCGGCGGCCCTGCCCACGCTCAACGCCATCGCCGGCGGCGGCGCGACGCCGGCCGCCGCGGCCGATACGTACGGGTCCAACACCGAGCTCTACAGCAGGACCGCGCACCTGGAGGGCACCGACTGGATGCGTCGCTTCCGGCTCGGCGCGCCCGTGGTCTCGGACAACGCGAAGGCCACCAGCCTCCCCGTCGGCGGCACCGCCGTCCTCGCCCCGCACGGCGGCGGCATCGAGGCGGGCACGAGCGAGCTGTGCATGGCCGTCGCGGGCTACCGGCCCTTCGCGTACGACACCGATCCGGCGGCGTCGGCCGTGCCCGGCGAGCCGCAGCGCGACTTCTGGATGTTCGAGGCGCTCAAGAACTCCGGCCCCCAGCACGTGACCTCCACCCACTGCGACGACCCCGCCGCGCTCGCGGTGTGCGCGAACAACCTGTACGCCGTCTCCCTCCACGGCTTCGACTCCGCCGAGCGGAAGATCGTCATCGGCGGCCGGGACGAACGTCTCAAGCGCAATCTGCTGGCCTCGCTCGCGGCGAACGGGATCACCTCCCCCGGCGCGGGCGCCGACCGGAGCGTCGCCGTCGTCGTCGCGGGCGCCGACGACCCGATCAACGGCGACGACCCGGCCAACATCGTCAACCGCACCCGTACCGGCGCGGGCGCCCAGCTGGAGCTGTCCACCGGGCTGCGCGAAGCGATGTTCGGCACCTTCTCGGGCGCCGACAACCGCCGCACCACGGCGGGCGTCCCCAGCACGGCGAGCCCGTACGCGGACCACTTCTGGAACGGTTTCGTCAAGGGCGTGCGCGAAGCCGTCAGGAACCACGAGCTCGGCCTCGACGCGAAGTTCACGACCTCCTGATCCGTCCGACACCTCCGAGACCGGGGCCGGGCGGGCCCTCCCGCGGGTCCGCCCGGTCCCGGGTCGTGCACGGCGCACCGCACGGGGCGCACCGTCAGGAACTGAACCAGTGGGAGCGCTCCCACTGTGCAGAGTCCGCGACACGCCGTCAAGACGCGTGAAGAGTCGAATGCGATCGGCCGGCGAATCCGCCGGACCCTCTTTTCCTCGGAGTCGGTTGACGCTACGGTCTGGCCCCACCAGTGGGAGCGCTTCCATTCCGCCGGCACGCCGTCATGGCCGTGCCCCCGCCGAAGGACTCGCTCATGCGACATCCCCCGTCACCGCAGCGGAACCCGCACGCGAATCCGCACCGGAGCTCGCGCCGGAACCCGTACCCGAATCCGCACCCGAGTCCGCACCCGCCGCGGCTCCGGAGCACCCCGTACGACGGCACCCCCCTCGCATTCGGCCTCGGGCCGCGCGTATCCCCGCGCACCCCGAACGGACACTGAAAGGGGTCACACCCCCATGAGCCGCTCCACCAGCCGCTCCACCAGCCGTACCGCCCTGCTCGCCGCGCTCGGGCTGATCGCCGCGACCGGCGCCACCGCCACCGTCATCGGGACCGGCGCCGCCGGGGCCGCCACCCCGGGCTGCCGGGTCGACTACCAGGTCTCCAGCCAGTGGAACACCGGCTTCGGCGCGAACGTGACCGTGACCAACACCGGGGACCCGCTGTCCGCCTGGACGGTGGAGTGGTCCTTCGGCGGCGACCAGAAGGTCACCCAGGGCTGGAACGCCACGATCACCCAGTCCGGCGCCGCCGTCACCGCGAAGAACGTGTCCTACAACGGGAGCCTGGCCACCGGGGGTTCCACCTCCTTCGGCTTCAACGGCTCCTACAGCGGCACCAACGCCGTCCCGGGCCTCTTCACCCTCAACGGCGTCGTCTGCAACGGCGCGCCCCCGACCACCCCGCCCACCACACCCCCGACGACACCGCCCACCACCCCGCCCACCACGCCGCCGCCGGCCGGGAGCCGGGTCGACAACCCCTACGCGGGGGCCAAGGTGTACGTGAATCCCGAGTGGTCCGCCAAGGCCGCGGCCGAGCCGGGCGGCAGCCGGGTGGCGAACCAGCCCACCGGCGTCTGGCTCGACCGGATCGCCGCCATCGGCGGCTCCGCCGGTTCGATGGGCCTGCGCGCCCACCTCGACGAGGCGCTGCGCCAGAAGGGCTCCGGGGAACTCGTCGTCCAGCTCGTGGTCTACAACCTCCCGGGCCGCGACTGCGCCGCCCTCGCCTCCAACGGGGAGCTCGGGCCGACCGAGATCGACCGCTACCGGACCCAGTACATCGACCCGATCGCGACGATCCTCGGCGACACCAAGTACGCCGGGCTGAGGATCGTCACCACCGTCGAGATCGACTCCCTGCCCAACCTCGTCACCAACGTCTCCGGCCGTCCGACGGCCACCGCGAACTGCGACGTGATGAAGGCCAACGGCAACTACGTCAAGGGCGTCGGCTACGCCCTGCACAAGCTGGCGGCCGTCCCCAACGTCTACAACTACGTGGACGCCGGGCACCACGGCTGGCTCGGCTGGGACGACAACCTCGGCCCCTCCGCCGACCTGTTCAAGACCGCCGCCACCGCCGAGGGCGCGACCGTCGCCGACGTGCACGGCTTCATCGTCAACACCGCCAACTACAGCGCCCTCAAGGAGGACCACTTCGCGATCGGCGACTCGGTCAACGGGGTCTCCGTGCGCCAGTCGAAGTGGGTGGACTGGAACCGCTACACCGACGAGCTCTCGTACGCCCAGGCCATGCGCGACCGGCTCGTCTCGATCGGCTTCGACCCGCGCGTCGGCATGCTGATCGACACCTCCCGCAACGGCTGGGGCGGCACCGCCCGGCCCACCGGGCCCGGCGCCACGACCAGCGTCGACACGTACGTGAACGGCGGGCGCTACGACCGCCGCATCCACCTCGGCAACTGGTGCAACCAGTCCGGCGCGGGCCTCGGCGAGCGGCCCCAGGCGGCTCCGGCGGCCGGCATCGACGCGTACGTCTGGATGAAGCCCCCGGGCGAGTCCGACGGGGCGAGCAAGGAGATCCCGAACGACCAGGGCAAGGGCTTCGACCGGATGTGCGACCCGACGTACACCGGCAACGCCCGGAACGGCAACAGCATGTCCGGGGCGCTTCCGGACGCGCCGCTGTCGGGGCAGTGGTTCTCCGCCCAGTTCCAGGAGCTCATGAAGAACGCGTATCCGGCGCTGTGAGCGCGGGGGCGGGGGCCGCGACGCCCGGCGGCGCGGCGCCGGGTGAACTCGTTCCCGTACAGCGGCTGATCACCGCACTGTGGGACGAGGACGAGGA
>NZ_JBEZHM010000055.1:0-55343 GCF_040650575.1 Streptomyces sp. NPDC048659
GACCCGCAACCTGCTCTCCACCGCGACGGCAGCGGCCGACCGCGAGACCGAACGCGGACTTCGACGGCTGGTCGGCTGGCTGTCTGCGGCGGCTTGCCGCCGCCGCCCGTGCTGCCGCCCGTGTTCCCACCCGTACCGCCGCCCGTGCTGCCGCCGTTGCTGCTGCCTCCGGTGGTGGGGGGCGGGGTCGGGGTGGTGCCGCAGTCCACCTTGAAGACCTTGTGCTTGCCGGCGCCGTTCTCGCCGACGAAGGTCCAGTCCAGCTTGTACTGACCGTCGGGGAGGACGAGGTCGCTGGTGTGCCCGTCACCGCTCGCGCCGAGGGTGATCTTGCCGCTGAGGTTCGGCGAGCCCGCCTTGGGCGGCTGTGGGGAGATGTCCCAGCTCACTTCCTGGAGCCCGTCGAAGTTGAAGGCGGCGAGGTAGAACTTGCAGACCTTGGGCTCGTCCTTGTTGCTGTCGGGGGCGGTGCCCGAGCTGTGGATCTTGACGTCGCCGTTGTCGCCGGGGGCGGCGAACGCCGAGGGTGCCCCCGCCAGGGCGACCGAGCCCATGACCAGGGCGGCGACGGCCGAGGAGAGCAGGGGGCGGAGAGCCGGAGCGGTCATGCGAGTGTCCTCCAGTCATGCATTCGTACAGATCTCGGATTTCGTGAACCGATAATCTGACTATTAGTGACTGATACGACACAGAGAGCGGCACCGTGCCGTGCCGCCCTCCGACTTCCACCCGTCCGGGCCTAGATGATCCCGAAGAGGATCCCCGCCGCGAGCACCACCAGCGAGGTCAGCGCGGCCCACTTCACGGTGAACCTGGTGTGGTCGCCGAACTCGACCTTGGCCATGCCGACCAGCACGTACACCGCCGGGACCAGCGGGCTCGACATGTGCAGGGCCTGGCCGACGAGGGAGGCGCGGGCGATCTCCAGCGGCGACACGCCGTGGGCCGCGCCCGCCTCGGCGAGCACCGGCAGGACGCCGAAGTAGAAGCCGTCGTTCGACATGAAGTACGTGAGCGGGAGGCTCAGCAGGCCGGTCACGAGGGCCATGTGCGGGCCCATGCCCTCGGGGATCGCGCCGACCAGCCAGTCCGCCATGTGCTTGACCATGCCGGTGCCGGTGAGCACGCCGGTGAAGACGGCGGCGGCGAAGACCATGCCGGAGACGTTGAGGACGTTGTCCGCGTGGGCGGCGATGCGCTCCTTCTGCTCGGCCATCTTGGGGTAGTTGACCGTGAGCGCGAGCGCGGCACCGAGGAGGAACAGCACCGGGATCGGCAGCAGCTCCATGATCATCGCGGCGAGCAGGGCGACGGTGAGGCCGGCGTTGAACCAGTACAGCTTGGGGCGCAGGGTCGCACGGTTCGGGTCGAGCCCCTGGAATCCCTCGTCCTCGGCATCGGCGCCGGCTCCCTCGCCGCCGCCCGTGCCCGTACCCGCACCCGTACCCGCGGCGCCGGACTCGGCGGCCTTGGACCCCTTGGATGCCTTCGCGCCCTTGCCGCCGCCCGCCCCGACCAGGACGGTCTCGGACTCCGGGACCAGGGCCTCGTCCAGGCTCAGGTAGCCGACGCGCTTGCGCTCACGGAGGCCGAGCACGTACGAGAGGATGAAGACGAAGAGCAGGCCCATGGCGAGCGCCGGGATCATCGGGACGAAGATGTCGGCCGCGTCCAGCTTGAGCGCGGTGGCCGCGCGGGCGGTCGGGCCGCCCCAGGGAAGGGTGTTCATGACGCCGTTGGCGGTGGCGGCGACACCGGTCATGACGACCAGGCTCATGCCGAGGCGCTTGTACAGCGGGTACATCGCCGAAACGGTGATCATGAAGGTGGTCGAGCCGTCACCGTCCAGCGAGACGATCGCGGCGAGCACCGCCGTACCGACCACCACGCGCATCGGGTCGGCCTTGCAGAAGCGGAGGATGCCCCGGACGATCGGGTCGAACAGGCCGACGTCGATCATGACGCCGAAGTAGACGATCGCGAACATCAGCATCGCCGCCGTCGGGGCCAGCTTGCCGACGCCTTCGATGACGTAGTCGCCCAGCTGGGCCCCTTGTCCGACGGCGACGCAGAACAGCGCGGGAATCAGCACGAGCGCCGCGATCGGCGACATCTTCTTCGTCATGATCAGGACCAGGAAGGTCGCGATCATGGCGAAGCCGAGGATGGTCAGCATGGGAGGACACCTCACGTTCACCCTTGAACTCCCGCCAGAGCGGCGGTGCGGATGACGGTAGGTGGCCGGTTCCGGCGTTAACAAGATGTTGACGTGTGAGCAATACGAGCAAAACCCCAGGTCACGGCTGTGCGACTCAGCCGAGTGAGGGGGCGAGGTAGGCGCGGAGGAGGGTGCGGGTCTCCGCGATCAGCGCGGGGTCGCCGGACGGGTCGGCGCGGAAGGCCAGTTGCAGCAGGGCGTCGGTGGCCTCGACGCCGACGAGCACCTTGCGGCGCAGCGTCTCGTCGGCGGAGCGGCCGAGCGGGCCGGCGAGCAGTCCGCAGATGCGGTCGACGACGAGGTGGTTGGGGGGCTCGTCGCCCTCCTCGCCGGGGGCCGGGATGCCGAAGTCGACGCGGGCGAAACCGGGGACGGTCCGCTTCATCGCGATGTACTCGTCGAGGACGACGTCGACGAGGGCGACGGCGTCGGCGGCGGCATCTATGTCGGCGTCGGGGCCGCCCGCGCCGGGGCCCAGCACGTCGAGGCGCGCCGCGATGCGGGCCGCGTAGCGGTCCAGGTTGCGGAGGGCGAGGGCGGTGGCGAGGGCCCGCTTGTTGCCGAAGAAGCGGTAGACGGAGCCGATCGGGACACCGGCCCGAGCGGCGACGGCCCGGGTGCTCAGCTGCTCGTAGCCGGTCTCGTCGAGGAGTTCGGCGCAGGCGTCGAGGATCCGGGCGAGGCGTTCGGCGCTGCGCTGCTGCACGGGGGCGCGACGGAGGGCCGGAACGGTCCGCCGCACGGCCGGGGACTGCGGGTCGGGCTGGGGCACGGGGACCATCATGCCGTTCCGGCCCGGGTCAGGCGATCAGCAGGCCGATGCCGCCGAGGGTGTACGCGATCATCAGCGCGAACAGCGGGAGCTGGCCGGCCACGGCGCGGTCGGGCGGGAAGAGGCGGACGGACCGGTCGTGCGCGGCGACGACGCCGAGGACGTGGCCGACGACGATCGAGGCGACCTGGAGGGTCGCGAGGCCGCCGGGACCCAGTGGTGGAGCGGGCGAGGGGGCGTTGTCAGTGCCCGCTGCCATGATGACCGTACGTGGCGCTTCGGTGACGAAGAGCGAGAAGTAGTGGGCGACGAGATAGCCGAGGGCGATGGGCAGGAGCGAGTGGGCGAAGGAGGTGAGCGGGGTGGTGAGTTCGCGGTTCAGGAGGCGCAGGGCTCCGGCGCAGAGTCCGTAGAGGGCGGCGACGAGGGCGACGGCGGCGAGCAGTCCGAGGGTGGCGGTGGGGGTGCGTCCGAGGGCCGAGGTCTGGAGGACGGTGATCCAGCGGGGGTTGTCGGAGAGGCCGTCGTACGCGGTGGAGCCGAGCAGGACGCAGACGGAGGCGACGAGGCCGGGGAGCGGCGGGGTGGCGTCGAGCCCGTCGAAGGGGGAGCGCAGGACGAGCCGGCCGTCGGCGCGGCGGCCGAGCGGGGAGAGCCGGGCGAGGAGGGAGGAGTAGACCTCGAAGGGGTCGGCGCGGGCGAACCAGTCGGGGCCGTAGCGGGCGGCGCCGAGGAACTGGACGGCGGCGTGCGCGCCGAGGGCGGCGAGGAGGACGGGGGCGGAGGTGTTGTCGGGGGCGACGAGTTCGAGCCAGGTGAAGAGGAGCAGGCCGAGGGCGGCGGGCCGGATGCCGAGCCGGTCGGGGAGCGGGCGTGGCGGGCGCCCGGCGGGAGGGAGGGGCCGGAGGCGGCGCAGGGCCGAGTGGAGGGCGCGCAGGGGGTTGAGCAGGCGCCAGACGGGGCCGAGGAGGAGGGAGGCGGGGACGAGTCCGACCCAGAGCAGGACGTAGACAGCGCCGGGCGCGGGGTTGCGGTCCGGGTCGTCGGGGCCGAGGAGGAGGTGGAGGACGAGGAGCAGCGCGGCGGCGGCGCCGAGTGCCCGTAGCGCGGTGCGGGTGGCGGGGGCGTCGGCGAGGCGCTGGACGGCGGCGGGCAGGGGGCGGCCGGCCCGGTCGCCGCGGAAGCGGGAGGAGGACCAGAGCAGGCCGAGCGAGAGGAAGGAGACGAAGAGCGCGGCGAAGGCGCCCGCGTAGGCGTAGAAGGGCGAGAGGGGCAGGTCGTGCTGGGAGCCCACGCCGTGGGCGAGCGGCAGCCCCGTCATCGGACGACGAGTTGGGTCAGCACGAGTCCGGACTCGTGGGTCTCCACCTCGAAGAGGCCGGTGCGGTCCAGGGTGAGGGTGAGGGTGGCCGGGGTTCCGGCGGGAAGGGGGAGTTCGCGGTCGTAGCCGTGGACGTGGAGGGTGTCGGCGCGGTCGCTGGTCACCTGGAGGGTGAGGCGTTCGCCCTTCTTGAACGCGACCCGGGAAGGGGGTGGTTGGACGGAGTCGCCGGTGATGGTGACGGTGAGGGTACGGCCGGCCGGGGTGGCGGAGGCCGTGGCCGCGGGCGGGGCGGTGGACGGGGTGCCGTCGGGCGGGGTGGCGGCGGTCAGGGGGACGACGGCCTCGATCGGGCGGCCCGCGACGGCCCAGACGGTGTGGTCGTCGGCGTAGAGCCGGACGGTGAGGGTGCGGGCGCCGGCCGGGACGTGGGCCCAGGGGCCGTAGGCGCGGGCGGTCTCGCGGCCGTCGAGGAGGAGCCGGGCGTGGCCGCGGCCGAGGAGGGCGGCGCCGCCGGTGCTCTCGGGGGTGAAGCGGAACCTCTCCACCAGCAGGTGGACGTTCCAGCCGCCCTCGCTGTCGGGGCGGAGCTCGACGCGCACGCCGGGCGCCCCGGCGGCGGGCACCTCGCGGAGGCGGTGCCCGGTGGCGTCCTCGGCGGCGAGGACGGTGCCGTTGGCGCCGGTGGCCTCCTGGTGGCTGGTGCCGGGCTTGTGGTGGGTCGTGGGCCGCCCGCCGCACCCGGCGAGCAGCAGCACGGCACCCAGCACGAGGCCGAGCGCGACCCGCGCGGTGCGGGCCGCACGGGCCGCACGGCCGACGCCGGGCGCGGACGGAGAGGCGGAGGCGGAGGCGAAGGTCGGAGGTGTCATGCCGGGCTGCCCGCCGGGGTCGTCGTGATGGTGGAGGAGGTGGTGGTGGAGGGCGTGGCGCGGGTGCCCGCGGCGATCACGGCCCAGAGGACCCAGACCACGGCGAGCAGGCCGCGGATCCAGGCGGGGCCGAGGGGGATCCACGGGATCATCAGGACCGCCTTGTCGAAGGCGTCGAGGAGGGTGAGGGCGCCCAGGGCCACGGTGGTCCAGGCGAAGGCGGGGCGGGTGCCGCTCGCGCGCAGGGCGAGGCCCGCGCCGGTCCACCAGAGGCCGGTGAGGAGCAGGGCCAGGGCGGGGACGGGGGTCGGGGTGAGGGCGAGGGTCGAGCCGGCGACGTCGAGGGCGAGGCCGGTCAGGCCCAGGCCGGTGGCGACGGCGGCGAGGCGGCTGCCGCGCAGGCGGCGCCACCAGAGGAGGGTGCCGACGAGGGCGAGGACGGCCGCGGTGCCGAGGGCCAGTTGGGTCTCGACGCGCTGGATGCCGCGGGCGCCGTACCAGTCGCAGCCGGCGGGCAGGCGGCGGGCCTGGACGTTGTAGTCGGCGCAGACGAGGAGCTGGGCGAGCTTGGCGGGTTCGCCGACGAGGCGGCCGGTGTCGCCGGTGACCTCGCCGCGGGCGGCGCCGCAGGCGGGGAGGGAGGTGGGGGTGCTCGGGCCCGCGTCGGACTGCCAGCAGTTGCCGCCGCCCTGGCCGTCCCACCAGACGTCGGTGCGGTTGGGGCGGGAGGTGCCGGCGCGGTCGACACCAAGGTGGTTGCCCGCGTAGCGGTTGTGGTGGGAGGTGTCGGTCTGCTTGCCCCAGGCGGACTCGCCGCGGATGAAGGCGGGGACGGCGCTGAGGAAGAAGGCGGCGCGCTGGTGCCCGTAGACCCAGTTGTTCTCGTAGAGGTTCCAGTTGCCTCCGGCGGTGATGATGCCGGTGCCGGGCGGCATGGAGATCTGGGGGCAGACGACACCCTGCTCGTAGCCGCGTTCGGCGGGCGGCTTGGCGCAGGTGCCGTCGGCGACGTACGGGTAGTAGTTGGCGTTGTTGTCGTGGATCAGGTTGCGTTCGAAGCGGGCGTGGTTCTGCGGGAGTCCGGGGTGGCCGGGGAAGGCGGAGTCCATGGAGGCGCCGCCCATGTTGTGGTCGAACTCGTTGTCGTGGACGTAGACGGAGTCTCCGGCGGTCCCGCTGTAGCCGACCATGTTGTGGTGGCTGCGGCAGCCGGTGATCTCGATGGCGTAGCGGGGGACGTCGTAGCCGCGGCCGTCGTTGATGTTCGAGGCCGAGCCGGGGTAGATGCCGGAGTCGCCGTTGCCGTAGGACTCGCAGTTCTTGTAGAGGCCGTGGTCGGAGGCGAAGGTGAGGAAGCCGTACTCGTCGTTCCAGCGGGTGAGGACGTCGTCGATGACGAAGCCGTCGGCGGCGAGGACGTAGAGCGAGTTGAAGGTGGTGCGCTGGGCGGTGAAGTTGCGGAAGTAGACGCCGTCGGAGCCGTCGGCGCGGATGGCGTTGAGCTTGGTGTACTTCGCGTCGACGACGA
The DNA here is from genome assembly GCF_040650575.1 of Streptomyces sp. NPDC048659. Lineage (NCBI taxonomy): Bacteria > Bacillati > Actinomycetota > Actinomycetes > Kitasatosporales > Streptomycetaceae > Streptomyces > Streptomyces sp. NPDC048659. The sequence goes on from NZ_JBEZHM010000055.1 coordinate 6,712, forward strand.
CGTCGAGGCGGGAGGCTCCGACGCCTTCGATCTGGAGGTTCTTCTTGCCGAGGATGGCGACCAGGTTCTGGTTGTGGGGGCAGCGCTTCTGCTGTTCGTAGCTGAGGATCTGGTAGCCGAGCCCGGAGAGCGGCGCCTTGAGGGCGGCGCAGGCGCCGGTGGGGGCGGGCTGGGAGGGCTCCTCCTCGTAGAGCCCCGGCAGGATCGCGATGGTCATGCCGGGGCGGTCGACGGCGTCGACGGCCTGCTGGATGTGGCGGAAGCCCTGGCGGGTGCCGGGGGCGGTGCAGCGCTCGAAGAGGGCGAGGTTGCGGGCCTTCAGCGCGGCCGGGAAGGCGGCGATCCGGCGTTCGAAGTCGGCCCGGTCGGCCTTGCAGACCAGGAGGTCCGGTTCGCCGGTGCGCAGCACGGGCACGCTGCCCGAGCCGTCGGGCAGGGTGACGGGCCGTTCCTCGTGGGCCAGGGCGGCGGGGGCGGCGACGAGGGTGGCGGCGAGGGCCGCGAGGACGGCGGTGAGCGCGAGAACGAACCTTCGGGTCCACGACATGCGCGAGAGAGTAGAGCAATGTTCATCTTTTGGAACCCCCCGTGCACGCACCGCGTCCAAGACGCGCCCAAGACGCCCCGGAAAGGGACCGTTGACGGGAGCGGGAGCGGAATCCTACGGTCATGCATAGGATTGTTGTGAGCGTCAGGACAGGAGCACGCGATGAACGCGGAACAGGCCGGCAAGACGGCCGCAGCGCTGAGCTACAGCACGGGATTCGGCAACGAGCACGGCTCCGAGGCCGTCCCCGGCGCCCTGCCGGAGGGCCGGAACTCGCCGCAGCGGGCGCCGCTCGGCCTGTACGCGGAGCAGCTCAGCGGCTCGGCGTTCACGGAGCCTCGGGCGCACAACCGGCGCTCCTGGCTCTACCGGATCCGCCCCTCGGCCGCGCACCCGCCGTTCACCCGGGTCGGCAACGGGGCCGTGCGCACCGCCCCGTTCACCGAGACCGTCCCCGACCCCAACCGGCTGCGCTGGAACCCGCTGCCGGAGCCCCCGGCGGGCACGGACTGGCTGGCGGGCCTGTGGACGCTCGGCGGCAACGGCGACGCGGCCCAGCGCAGCGGCATGGCCGTGCACCTGTACCACGCGAACGCGCCGATGGAGCGGGTGTTCAGCGACGCCGACGGCGAGCTGCTGATCGTCCCCGAGCACGGCGGGCTGCTGCTGCGCACCGAGCTCGGCCTGCTCGCGGTCTCCCCCGGCGAGATCGCGCTGGTCCCGCGCGGGGTCCGGTTCCGCGTCGAGCTGCTCGACGCGAGCGCCCGGGGCTATGTCTGCGAGAACTACGGGGCGCCCTTCCAGCTCCCCGACCTCGGCCCGATCGGCGCCAACGGCCTGGCCAACGCGCGGGACTTCCGCGCGCCCGTCGCCGCCTACGAGGACGTGGAGGGCCCGGTCGAGGTCGTCAACAAGTACTGCGGCAACCTCTGGTCGGCGACCTACGGCCACTCCCCGCTGGACGTCGTCGCCTGGCACGGCAACCACACCCCGTACGTCTACGACCTGCGCCGATTCAATGTGATCGGGACGATCTCGTACGACCACCCGGACCCGTCGATCTTCACGGTGCTCACCTCGCCGTCCGACACCCCCGGGCTCGCCGGCGTCGACTTCGTGGTCTTCGCGCCGCGCTGGCTGGTCGGCGAGGACACCTTCCGCCCGCCGTACTTCCACCGCAACGTGATGAGCGAGTACATGGGCCTGATCGAGGGCGCCTACGACGCCAAGGCGGAGGGCTTCGTGCCGGGCGGCGGCTCGCTCCACAACATGATGTCCGCGCACGGCCCCGACCGGGAGACCTTCGACCGGGCCAGCGCCGCCGAGCTCAAGCCGCACAAGATCGACGACGGTCTGGCCTTCATGTTCGAGACCCGCTGGCCGATCACCGCCACCCCGCAGGCGGCGGAGGCCGACCACCTGCAGCAGCGCTACGACGACGTATGGCAGGGTCTTCAGCGCCACTTCCGGCCGTAAGGTCCTGGCCGGAAGTCTCGTAGCCGTCGTACGGAGAACGCCGTGACCGCCTTCGCCCCCGACTCGCTGGTGCTGAACCGGAAGCTGCCGCTCTGGTACCAGGTCTCGCAGTCGCTGCGCGCCTCCATACTGGGCCGCACCCCGGACGCCTCGCTGCGGCTGCCCACCGAGGAGCAGCTCGCCCAGCACTACGGCGTCAGCGTGCTGACCATGCGGCAGGCGCTGAAGGAGCTGGAGGAGGAGGGCCTGATCAGCCGGCACCGGCGGCGCGGCACCTTCATCGAGCCGGGCGCCCGGCGCTCCACCCCGCGCCGGCTGCTCGGCTCGATCGACGCGATCGTGGCCCAGCAGTCCGGCGAGCTGACCACCGTCCTCGGCCACGGCACCGGGCCGGTGCCGGGCGAGCTCGCCGACTACTTCCCCGGCGCCGGGGAGGTCGCGGTCTACCGGCGGCTGCGCGCCGACGGGGAGAGCGGCGAGCCGACCAACTGGGCGGAGAACGCGGTGCTTCCGGAGATCGCGGCCGGCATCGACCCGGCCGACCTGGAGCGCTGGCCGATGACGAAGGTGCTGCGGGACCTGGTCGGGGTCCGGATCAGCCGGATCACCGACACCGTGGAGGCGCGGCTGGCGGACCCCGAGACGGCCGCCCTGCTGCGGGTGCCGCTGCTCTCGCCGATCCTGCACTACACCGGCGTCACCTACGACGAGGAGGGCCGGGTGGTCGACGTGGCCCGGATCCGGTACCGGGGCGACCGCTTCTCCTTCACCGTGACGGTGGAGGCGCACTGAGCGGCGTCGTTACGATGCGGGGCGTGACGGAGGACCAGCCGCTGCTCGACGCGCCCCTGCTCGACGCCCCCCTGCTCGACGACCTCATGCCGTGGTCCACGGCCCCGCTGCGGCTCGGCCGCTCCTGGATCGTCGCCCCCGATCCGCGCACGCTCAGGGCCCGCTGGGACCGGCTCGTGGCGGCGCGGGGCGCCGAGCGGGAGGCGCTGTTCCGGTCCAGCCGGGCGCGGACGCCGTCGAGTTCGGTGGCGGCGCTGCCGGGGCAGCGGACCGGCACGGTCCGCCTCGCCCGGGAGGCGGGCGGCTGCCCCGAGCCGGTGCGGCTGGCGCACGGGCCCTTCGACGAGCAGTGGCTGCTGCCCGACCACCGGCTGATCGACTCCGCCCGCCCCGAGCTGTGGCGGGTCGCCGACGAGCGGCAGCTGTTCGCCGTCGAGCAGGGGTACGTGCCGGGCGCGGCCGGTCCCGCGCTGCTGGTGACGGGGGTGCTCCCGGACGGCCGCTCCCCCGCCGGGCGGCCGGGCAGGATCCGGCCGCTGTTCCGCCGCCCCGGGGGCGCGGAGCCGAATCTGGCGCCGGGCCTGCTGCCGCTGCTGCGCGGCCGGTACGGGGCCGAGGTCGCCGCCGCCGACGTGCTGGCGTGGGCGGTCGCGGCGGGTGTCCCCTCCCCGGCGGGCTGCCGGGTGCCGCTGCCCGCCGACCCGGAGCTGTGGGCGGCGGGGGTGGCGCTGGGCCGGGAGCTGGTCGGGGTGCAGCTGCGCGGGGCCCGGGGCGGGGCGCGGCCCCGGCTGCCGGGCGGCCGGCGGCCCTACGTACGGGTGGCGGTGCCGGCGCGTCCGGCGGGGTTGGCGTACGACGCGGCGGAGGAGGTCCTGAGCGTCGGCGGCGGGCGGATCTCGCCGGTCCCGGCGGGTGCCTGGGAGTTCGAGGTGGGGGGTGCCCGGATGCTGGAGCAGTGGTTCGCGCACCGGACCGCGCCCGCCGAGCCGGGCGGCCTGGAGGCGATCGGCCCGGCGGGCTGGCCGCAGGAGTGGACCTCGGAGCTGCTGGAACTGATCACGGTCCTGGCCCTGCTCGCCGAACGGGCGCCGGAGCGCGCGGCGCTCACGGCGCGGGCGCTCGCGGCGGGTGTGGACCGGGCGGCGCTGCGGGCGGCGGGGGTGCTGCCCGTACCGGAGGGGGCGCGCCGCCCGGCGTCCGTGCTGGACCATCAGGAGGAGGGCCCGGAGGGGCAGTTCATGCTGCTCTGACCGGGCCGGGGCCCGCGCCGCGCCGGTCCGGTCAGGCGCCCGGTGGCGCGAAGGAGTCGAGCAGCCGGGCGAGGGACAGCTCGAAGACCTCGTCCGGGTCGACGGGAGCGGGGGACACGGCGAGCAGCGCGGCGAGGTGCGGATAGGCGCCGGTGGCGACCCGGTCGCGCAGGTAGGCGCCGCGCACCGCCTGCTCCTCCGCCTCGGACCAGGGCAGCGCGCGGGCCCGCTCGGCCATGTCCTGCTCGTTGCGGACGGTGGCCATGACGGTGCCGTTGACCATGGCGATGAGCTGCATCTTCAGGCCCGGGTCCACGTCGAGCGGCGCCAGGCAGCCGAGGCTCCACTCCAGGTAGCGCAGCGCGTGGGGGGTGAAGCCGTAGGCGCTGGTCATCACGCGGGAGAGCCAGGGGTGCCGGTACATGATCGCGCGGGTCTGCCGGGCGAGGCCGGTCATGTCGGCCCGCCAGTCGCCGCTGGGCGCGTCGGGGAGCTCGTACTCCGCGGCGGCCGCGTCGACCATCAGCTCGTACAGGTCCTCCTTGCGCGGCACGTAGTTGTACAGCGACATCGTGCCGCAGCCCAGTTCGGCCGCGACCCGGCGCATGGAGACCGCGTCGACGCCGTCCGTGTCGGCGATGCGCACGGCCGCCGCCGCGATGTCGCTCCGGCTGTGGGCCGGTCTGGGGCCCCGGCCCGCGCGCTCGGGGCGCGCCCAGATCACTTCGGGTTCGGCCGCTCGGCCCGCCATCGCTCACCACCTCGTCGGCCCCATCGTAGTGACGCCCTCCGGCCACCTTGTTACGTACATCGTACGTAGTGCGCTAGGGTCGCCGCATGACAACTACGTACGCTGTACTTAGTGAGGGTCTCCAGAAGCGGTACGGGGAGGTCCACGCGCTGCGCGGGCTCGACCTGGCCGTCCCCGAGGGCACCGTCTGCGGAATCCTCGGCCCCAACGGCGCGGGCAAGACCACGGCGGTGCGGGTGCTCACCACGCTGACCTCACCCGACACCGGCAGCGCCCTGGTCGCCGGGCGGGACGTGGTCCGCGACCCCGCCGGGGTGCGCGAGCGGATCGCGGTCACCGGGCAGTACGCCTCCGTCGACGGCGACCTCACCGGCGCCGAGAACCTGCGCCTCTTCGCCCGGCTGCTGCGCGCCCCGCGCTCCCGCGCCGACGAACTCCTGGAGCGCTTCGGCCTCGCCGAGGCCGCCGGGCGCCCGGCCCGCACCTACTCCGGCGGCATGCGGCGGCGGCTCGACCTGGCCGCGAGCCTGATCGTCCGGCCGCGGGTGCTCTTCCTGGACGAGCCGACCACCGGCCTCGATCCGCGCAGCCGGGGCGAGATCTGGGACGCCGTACGGGGGTTGGCGTCCCAGGGCACGACCGTGCTGCTGACCACGCAGTACCTGGAGGAGGCCGACCGGCTCGCCGACGAGATCGTCGTGGTCGACGAGGGGCGGGCCGCCCACCGCGGCACCCCGGCCGAACTCAAGGCGCTGATCGGCGGCTACGCCGAGATCGTGGTCGCCGACCCGGCGTCCCTGGCCGGCGCCGCCGCGGTGCTCGACCGGCTCACCGGCTCCGCGCCGGTCCTGGACGCCGAGCGGCAGGCCGTCGGCGCGGTCACCACGGACAGCGCGCTCACCCTGCCCAGGATCGTGCGCGAGGCCGACGCCGCCGGGATCCACCTGATCGACGCCTCGCTGCGCCCGCCCACCCTCGACGAGGTGTTCCTCCGCCTCACCGGCCGCACCTCCCGCCCCGAGCCCCAGGAGACCCCCGCATGAGCTCCCTCGCCCACGACGGCACCGCGCTCCTCGGCCGGCACCTCCAGCGGATCCGGCACGCCCCGGCGATCACGATCATGACGCAGACGATGCCGATCGTCTTCCTGCTGTTCTTCGGTTACGTGCTCGGCGGCGCGCTCGCCATGCCGGGCGCCGACTACCGGGCCTACCTGGTGCCGGGGCTGCTGGTGGCGACGGCCGCGAACGGCCTGATGACCGGCATGTTCCAGGCCGCCCAGGACACCCACCGGGGCGTGACGGACCGGCTGCGGACCCTGCCCGTCAGCCGGGCCGCGGCCCCGCTCGCGCAGGCGCTGGCGGATCTGGTGACGACCGCGGTGGGCCTGGTCCCGCTGCTCCTGGCCGGCCTCGCGATGGGCTGGCGGTTCGAGGGCACCGCCCTGGAGGCGCTGGGCGCGCTGGGGCTGCTGCTGCTCTTCCGCTTCGCCACGACCTGGCTGGGCATCCTGCTCGGCCTGGCCTCGGGCAGCGAGGAGGCGGCCGGGCAGCTGGGGAGCGCCACGTTCATGCTGCCGCTGCTGTCCAACGCGTACATCCCGACGGACGGGATGCCGGGCTGGCTGCGCACGGTCGCCGAGTGGAACCCGATCTCGGCGGTGACGACGGCGGTACGGGAGCTGTGCGGCGACGCGTCCGTGCCGGCGGACGCGGCCTGGCCCGTGGCGCACCCGGTGGCCGGGGCGCTGCTGTGGTCGCTGGCGCTGCTCGCGCTCGCCGCGCCGGCGGCGGTCAGGCGCTACGCGCGCGGCTGAGGGCCCGGTCGCGGCCGGATCCGGACCGGGTGAGGCGCCGGACGGGCGGGGACACGTCCGGCGGGTGTGCGGGAGCGGGCGGTGTGCGGCGGACGACCGGCCGAGCGGAACGGGCGGGAGCGATGCGTCGGGGTACGCGGGAGCCCGGTCCGGACGGACGGTCGGTCAGCGGTGGCTGCCGAAGAGGGAGCGGCGGAGCCTGCGGAGCGGGGCGAAGAGCGAGACCCGGGAGCTCCGGCTGCGGTGGCCGTGCACCGGTGTCTCACGCGCCGTCAGCTCGCGCATCAGCAGCGTCGCCTCGGCCGCCTCACGCTGGGGCACGGCGGGACCGCCGAGCACCGCGAGATGGCGGTCGAGCCGCGAACTGGTCGCACTGCTCCCGCAGGTGATGGCAGGCACTCGCGGCCTGCTGCGCATCGCTATCTGTTCCATGTCACTCCCCACCCGTACGAGGGCACCCGGCCCGGGCAGGTTAACCCTATCGCCCCGCTACGACACCCGTGTATTCCGGCCGCAGGATTCACCGCTTCTGTACGGGGGTTGACGATCACTGTCCGAATCCGTCTGATTCCAGGGTGAGTTGGACAGCGGTCGAACGCCTGCCGAACCGTCACGAACCATCCTGCACGCGGGGCCCCCGCCTCGACGCCTTCCCCAGGGTGTGATCTCCGCCACCACAAGCCGCCCGGCCTCGGCTACCGTGGGGGGATGACGGTGATCGCGGGTCGGTACCGGCTTCTGGACGTGCTCGGCGAAGGCGGGATGGGGACCGTCTGGCGGGCCCGGGACGAGGTCCTGGGGCGCGAGGTGGCGGTCAAGGAGGTGCGGGCCCCGGCCGGGCTGCCCGCCGAGGACCGGGAGCGGCTCTACGCGCGCCTGGAGCGCGAGGCGTGGGCCGCCGCGCGGGTCGCGCACCGGAGCGCCGTCACCCTCTACGACGTGGTGACCGAGGACGGGCGCCCGTGGATCGTGATGGAGCTGGTCCGCGGCCTCACCCTCGCCGAGACCCTGGAGGCGGAGGGCCCGCTGCCGCCCGCGCGGGCGGCGGGGATCGGCGCCGACGTGCTCGCGGCGCTCCGCGCGGCGCACGAGGCGGGGGTGCTGCACCGGGACGTCAAGCCGGCCAACGTGCTGCTCGCCAACGACGGGCGGGTGGTGCTCACCGACTTCGGCATCGCGGCCGTCGCGGGCACCTCGCCGCTCACCATGACCGGCGAGCTGATCGGCTCCCCCGAATACCTGGCGCCGGAGCGCGCGATGGGGCGCGCGCCGGGCCTGGAGGCGGACCTCTGGTCGCTGGGCGTGCTGCTGTACGCGGCGGTGGAGGGCGCCTCGCCGTTCCGGCGGGACACCGCGCTCGACACCCTGCGGGCGGTGGTGGACGAGGAGCCCGCGCCGCCGGAGCGGGCCGGGGCGCTGGCGCCGGTGATCGAGGGGCTGCTGCGCAAGGACCCGGAGGCGCGGATGTCCGCGGCCGAGGCCGAGGAGCGGCTGCGCGCGATCGCGGCGGGCGAGGGGCCGACCCGGGCGGCGACGTACGGCGTCTTCCCCGCGGCACCGCCCCGGCGGCCGTCCGGCGCGGACGGCGGAGGCGGCGGAGGCGGCGGGTACGGGGATTCCGGCGGGCCCGGCGGGCCGTCCGGGCCCTCGGGCGGGCCGACCGCCCCCCTGCCCGCGCCCGGCGGCCCGGCGGCCGGGGGCGGGGCCGGGGAGCGGCGGCGCGGGCGCGGGGCGCTCGTCGCCGGGATCGCGGCGCTGCTGCTGGTGGGCGGCGGGCTGACGTACGCGCTGCTGCGGAACGAGAACCCCTCGGCGCCGCCCGCGCCGCCGGTCACGACGGGCGCCCCCGCCACGACGCCCGCCACCACCACGGCAGCGCCGCCCGAGACGCCGGCCACCACCCCGCCGACGACATCGGCCTCGGGGACACCCGCCGTCTCGGTGGTGGTGTCCGTGCGCGCGGACCGGGCGGACTACACGGGGAGCTGTCCGCCGCCGCAGGACCGGGCGCCCGCGTTCACGGCGACGTTCACCGTGGGCGGGACGCCGGCCTCGGTCTCGTACCGCTGGATCACCCGGAGCGGCGAGGGGCAGGACTCCGCGTGGCGGACGCTGGACTTCCCGGCGGGCGGCCCGGCCGAGCGGCAGGTGAGCCGGGTCCAGGCGGTGTACCGGCCGGACGGGACGCTGACGGACGCGGTGGGGGTGGAGGTGCGCACCCCCGTGGAGACCCGGTCCGAGCTGGCCGACTTCTCGGTGACGTGCGAGAGGGCGACCCCGACGGGCGGGGCCACCACTCCCACGGGGCCGTCGCCGTCGACCTCGGCGGCGACCCCCGCGCCGGGTGCTACGCCGCGTTCCTGAAGCTGGGCAGATAGCCGCCGGACTGGCCGGCGGCGGTCGGGTGGTACGACTCACCGATGTTCAGCCAGTTGACGCTGTGCAGCCAGGCCGTGCCGGAGGAGCAGATCTCGTGCCCGGTGAAGGCGGGGACGACGCTGGCGAAGGTGAAGCCGTGGTTGGCGGCTCTCTTGGCGGTGGCCGCGTTGAGGTAGTCGGAGGCGTCGTTGATGGCGCGCCGCTCGTTCTCGCTGAGGCCCGCCACGCAGCTCCCGCCGAGCTGGTAGAAGCGCGGGTAGCCGAGCACCACGACCTGGGCGTTCGGGGCCTTGTCGCGGATCGCGGTGTACACCGAGTCGAGGTTGCCGGGGAGCGTGGAGTCCACGTAGCCCTTGGCCTGATTCACGCGGTTGATACAGGTCGCCTCGGACTGCGTGACGCAGGTGGTCATGACGTCGGCGAAACCGGCGTCGTTGCCTCCGATCGTGAGAGAGACCAGGTCGGTGCCGGTGTTGAGAGGTCCGAGCTGCTTCGCCGTGACATCACCCGTTCGGGCGCCCGAGCAAGCGGTGAACGCGAAGGACGAGGGGGCGTTCGCGTTCTTCCAGAGGACCGGGTACGCCTTGGTGGAGCGCTTGCAGTCGCCGCTGGCGCTGTCGTAGCTCCCGGAGCCGACGCCCGAGGAGTACGAGTCGCCCAGGGCCACGTAGTCGACGGCGGCGCTCCCGGCGGCCTGCGCGGCTCCCGCCCCGGTGAGGGCGAGGACGGCACCGAGCAGGAGCGAAGAGGAGAAAGCCGAAATACGGGACAGTTTCATGGGACCTCCTGTAGCAGGATCTCTGCGTTACCAGGTAGTAGCAGCGGATCCGGCGCGCTGGAAGTGTCCATGCCAAAACTCGTGGCCGATTACCCACGACTTACCGTCAGAAACGGTAGAGATCCGGCCAACTGACCGGGTGTCGGTCCCGACCAAAACCCCGTGCACGGAATGCCCGGTTGCCGGATCATGAGCGCCATGTCTGCCAACCAAGGCGCGCGCACGGCCGGGGAACCGGCCGGGGCGCCGCCCGAGACCTCGCTGCCGATCCGGCTCAACGTCGACGACAGCGACTCCCCCTCGGACGTCGTCGACGCGCTGTTCCTCGGGCGGTTCGCCACCGGGGAGCAGCCGCACGCGCTGAGCACCACCCTGGACCGGGTGAAGCCCGCCGCGACCCTGCTGCCCGGCGGCGCGCGCCTGCTGCGGGCCGCCAAGGACGACGACCGCAGCGCCCTGCTCGCCGAGGGCGCGGGCTGGACGCTGCTGGTGTCCCGCTGGAGCCGCGGCGCGGACGTCACGGTCACGGCCACCGACGCGGAGCTCGCCGAGCGGGTGCTCAAGGAGGCGACGGACGGGGCCAGGGACGAGCCCGAACCGCAGCCCGAGAACGTCACCATGGGCTTCTGGTACGTGTCGCCCCGGCGCGGCCCGCACCGCACCACCCGGCAGATCGGCGCCGGGACCTGGGAGGAGATCCGCCCCAACTACACGGCGCCGGTGGCCGGGGCGATGGACCGGCTGATGGCCGTCACACCAGAGGACATCACCGGGCGGCTGCTGCTGCTCCACGGCCCGCCGGGCACCGGCAAGACCTCCGCCCTGCGCACCCTCGCCCGCTCCTGGCGCGACTGGTGCCAGGTCGACTGCGTGCTCGACCCGGAGCGCCTGTTCAGCGACGTCGGCTATCTGATGGACATCGCGATCGGCGAGGACGAGGGCACGCCGAAGGGGCGCTGGCGGCTGCTGCTCCTGGAGGACTGCGACGAGCTGATCCGCGGCGAGGCCAAGCACACGGCGGGCCAGGCGCTCTCCCGGCTGCTCAACCTGACGGACGGCCTGCTCGGCCAGGGCCGCAACGTCCTCGTCGGCGTCACCACCAACGAGGACCTGGAGCGCCTGCACCCCGCCGTCGTCCGCCCCGGCCGCTGCCTGGCCCGGATCGAGGTGGGGCGGCTGACCCGCGCCGAGTCGACGGCCTGGCTGGGGCACGAGGAGGGCATCGGCCCCGACGGCGCCACGCTCGCCGAGCTGTTCGCGCTGCGCCGGGGGACCACGACGATGGGGATGCCGGAGCAGCGGGCCACCGAGGCGGGGCTCTACCTGTAGCGCGGGGCGCGCCGGGGCCGGGCCCGCGCCCGGCGGGGGCGTACCGGGCGGGGGCCTACCCGGCGGGCCCGCGCGCGGCGGGGGCGTACCGGGCGGGGGCCTACCCGGCGGGCCCGCGCGCGGCGGGGGCGTACCGGGTGAGCCCTTACCCGGCCGGGGCGTGCTCAGGCGTCGTACGTCGCGCGGAGCGCCTCGGCGACCGCCGCCTCGGCCCCCTCTCTGCTCAGGCCCAGGCGCCGCGCCTCCGTCGCGTAGGCCGCCGCGGCCGTCGCGGCGAGGCGGGAGGCGGCGTCGGAGGCGGCGGCGACGAAGGTGCCGTTGCGGCCCCGGGTCTCGATCACCCCGTCCGCCTCCAGCGCCTTGTACGCCTTGGCGACCGTGTTCGCCGCGAGCCCGAGGTCCTCCGCGAGGCCCCGCACCGTCGGGAGCTTGTAGCCGACGGGCAGTTCCCCCGAGCGGGCGCTCTGCGAGATCTGGGCGCGAAGCTGTTCGTACGGGGCGGTGGTGGAGTGCTGGTCCACGCTGATTCGAAGCGTCACCCGCCCGATTGTGCACCCGGCCGACGGGAAAATGGGAGGCGGCCGGACGGGACCGCCGCATAGCGTGCGGCCCCATGACTGTGATCGTCCGCGATGTACGGCCCGAGGACTCCGGGGACGCCGAGGGCTTCGCCCGGGTCCGGCGCGCCGCCCTCCCCTTCATGCTCGCCACCGGCGCCCAGGTGGCCCACGACTGGGCGCACGCCCACCCCGACGCGCACCAGCGGCCGCTGATCGCCGAGGCGGACGGGGAGATCATCGGCACCGCGCAGGTGTCGCTCGCCCACGAGTCCCCCGAGCCGGGCATGGGCAGCGTCAACGTCTACGTCCACCCCGCGCACCGGGGGCGCGGCGCCGGGGCGCTGCTGCTGCGCGCGGGCGAGGAGCACCTGGCCGCGGTGGGGGCGGTCACGCTCCTCAGCTGGGTCCCGGACGAGCCGGCCGGCCTCGCGTTCGCCGGGCGGCACGGCTACGCGCCCAGCCGCTCCGCGTACTTCCTGCGCCTGGACCTGGCGGGCGCCGCGCTGCCGCCGCTCCAGGAGCCGCCGGCCGGGGTGGAGCTGCGTCCCGCGACGGACTTCGCGGCCGACCCGCGCCCGCTGTTCGAGCTGGACGCGCTGACCACGGCCGACGAGCCGGGCGACGTGGCCGCCGAACTGACCGACTACGCGCACTGGCTGGAGACCACCTGGCGGCACCCGCTGCTGGACCACGAACTCACCACCGTGGCGCTGGTCGACGGGCGCCCGGCGGCGTTCACCGCGGCCCAGACGGACGGGCTCGGCCGCTTCGGCTCCGGGATGACCGGCACCGCGCCGGAGTTCCGGGGCCGGGGGCTCGCCAAGCTGGTGAAGAACCACGCGCTGCACCTGGCGCGGGCCGCGGGCTGCACGGAGGCGTTCACCGGCAACGACACCGGCAACGGGCCGATGCTGGCGGTCAACGAGTGGTTCGGCTACGAGATCGCCGCGAAGGAGGTCCGGCATGTCCGGTCGCTCGGTTGAGATCGCCCTGGTGAAGGCGGGCCGGACCAAGATCCGCTACCCGGCGGAGCTGCTCGCCGACGACGGGGTCCGGCTGACGGTCCGGGCGCCCTGGGCCGCCGAAGGTGTCCGGGACTTCGGCTTCGTGCGCTTCGAGCCGGGCGACGTCTTCACCGAGCACTACTGGCGGGACCGCTGGTACGCGGTGAAGGAGGTCCGCTCCGGCGACGGGGCGCTCAAGGGCTGGTACTGCGACGTGACCCGGCCCGCCGTGGTCGGCGCCGACGGGGCCGAGGTGCTGGTCGAGGACCTGGACCTGGACCTGTGGGTGCCGGCCGACGGGGTGGGCGTGCTGCGGCTCGACGAGGACGAGTTCGCGGCGAGCGGCCTGGCCGCCGCCGACCCGGAGGCGGCGGAGCGGGCCGTGCGCGCCCTGGACGAGCTGGACGCGCTGGGCCGTGACGGACTGGTGGAGCTGCTGGCGGGGCGGGCGGACCGGTAGGGCCCGCCCCGCGGTTCCGGTCGGGTCCGGCCCCGGCGGCTAGCCGAGGGTGATGTCCCGGTCCTGCTCGACCGTGAAGTCGGGGGTCGGGGTGCCCAGCGGGCCGGTGGCGACGAGCTGCATCAGGGCCGCCTGCACCTGGGCCGGGCCCGGGCGGTAGGCGGGGTCCTTGACGACGGCGCTGTTGGTCCAGGGGCGGACCTGGCCGTCGCAGACCGCCTGGGTGCCGCCGATCCCGGCGGAGTGCGTGCCCTGGACCAGGGTGGAGCTGACGAAGACGGGGCCGGCGCTGTCGTCGGCGCAGCGGTAGGTGCCGGAGAGGGTGACCGTGCCGTCGGCGGCGAGGGTGCCGCGCGGATCGACGGTGACGGTGTCGGCGGCGGGGGCGGCCGGGCCGGCGTGGGCGGTGGGGACGGTCGCGGTGGCGGCGAGCAGGGCACCGGCGACGGCGAGGCGAGCGCGCATGGGTGGGGGGTCCCTTCGGGGGCGTGGACGATGGTCACGGTGGGTGGAGCTGCCCGCCAGGGATACCGGATCAAGCCGCCAGATGTCCGAAACTCACCCCATCGGGGGCGAGTTGAGCGGCGACTCGCCGACCGTCTTTCGGTAGTGAATACGGTCGTACGGTCCGTCAAGACGCCGTTCGACGACCTCGTAGCCGTACCGCTCGTACAGCTTCTGGTTCTCCCACATCATCGCGTTGGTGAAGAGCCGCACCTCGGGCAGGCCGAGGGCGCGCGCCCGGTCCTCGGTCCACTCCATCAGGACGCGGCCGAGGCCGGCGCCCTGGGCGTCGGGGTGGACGGCGACGGTGTCCAGGTAGAGGTGGTCCGCCTCCGGGACCACGACGACGAGCCCGGCCACCGGCTCGCCCGCGACGAAGACGCGCCCCGCCGCCACGTTCGCCGCGTGGTCCTCCTCCATCGGGGCCGGTACGAGACCGATCCGCTCGATGTAGTGGTGGAAGGCCGCGTCGATCACGGCCTTCACGGCGGGCACGTCGGCGGCGAGGGCGGGGCGGGGCGCGTCGTGCGCTGTACGGTCGGGCGTCATGCCTCCACGGTACGGCGGCGCTTGACCAGCTTGCCCACCAGCGGCCAGGCCAGCAGGAGCAGCACCACCGCGTAGACCGTCACCGAGAACGGGGTGTTGACCAGGCCGGTCAGGGAGCCGTCGCTGATCTGGAGCGCGCGGCGCAGCTGCTGCTCGGCGGCCGGGCCGAGGATGACGCCGATGACCGCGGGCAGCACGGGCAGTCCGTAGCGCCGCATCCCGAAGCCGATGAGGCCGATGACCAGCAGGATCACCAGGTCGAGGGCCTCGCCGCCGACCGCGTACGCGCCGACGGCGGCGAAGAACAGGATGCCGGCGTAGAGGTACGGGCGGGGGATGCGCAGCAGCTTGGCCCAGACCGGCGCGAGCGGCAGGTTGAGGGCGAGCAGCAGCACCATGCCGACGAACAGCGAGGCGATCAGGCCCCAGACCAGCTCGGGCTCGCGCTCGAAGAGGAGCGGGCCGGGCTGGATGCCGTACTGCTGGAAGGCGGCGAGCATCACGGCGGCGACGGCGGTCGTCGGCAGGCCCAGGGTGAGCATGGAGACGAGGGTGCCGGCGGCGGAGGCGGAGGCGGCGGACTCGGGGCCCGCGACGCCCTCGATGGCGCCCTTGCCGAACTCGTGCTTGTGCTTGGAGAGGCGCTTCTCCGTCACGTACGACAGGAAGGTCGGGATCTCGGCGCCGCCGGCCGGGATCGCGCCGAACGGGAAGCCGATGAACGGGCCGCGCAGCCACGCCTTCCAGGTGCGCCGGACGTCGTCGCGGCCGAGCCAGGGGCGCCCGACGGGGATCGGCTCGCCCGCGTTGCGGCGCAGGTGGGCGGCGACCCACAGGGCCTCGCCGATGGCGAAGAGGCCGACCGCGACGATGACGACGTCGATGCCGTCGGCGAGCTGGAGCGAGCCGAAGGTGAGGCGCTGCTGGCCGGTCATCTGGTCGAGGCCGACCAGGCCGAGGGTGAGGCCGATGAGCAGGGAGGCGAGGCCGCGGACGCGGGAGGAGCCGAGGACGGAGGTCACCGCGATGAAGGCGAGGACCATGATGGCGAAGTAGTCGGGGGCGCCGATGTCGACGGCGAGCGCGGCGACGACCGGGGCGAGCAGGACGAGCAGGATCGTGCCGGTCATGCCGCCGGCGAAGTGCCCGATGGCCGCGGCGGCGAGGGCCTGGGCGCCGCGCCCGGACTTGGCCATCGGATTGCCCTCGATGGCGGCGACGACGGCGGCGCTCTCACCGGGGGTGTTGAGCAGGATGGAGGTGGTGGAGCCGCCGAACATGGCGCCGTAGTAGATCCCGGCGAACATGATGAACGCGCCGGTGGGCTCCAGGCCGTACGTGACGGGGAGCAGCAGGGCCACGGCCATGGCGGGGCCGATGCCGGGCAGGACGCCGATGGCGGTGCCGAGGAGGACGCCGAGGGCGGCCCAGAGCAGGTTGACGGGGGTCAGCGCGGTGCCGAAGCCGTCGAGCAGGGAGGTGAGCGAGTCCATGGGTCAGAGCACTCCCATCAGCGGGCCGCCGGGCAGCGGGACGCCGAGCAGTTTGTCGAAGACGACGTAGGTGAGCAGGGAGAGGCCGGCGGCGATCAGCGGGTCGCGGTGCAGGTGGCGGCTGCCGAGGGCGTAGGCCGCGCCCCAGAAGAGCAGGGCGCCGGCGACGGGGAAGCCGGCCGGGCCGATGAGGACGGCGAAGCCGAGGAAGACGCCGGCGAGGAGCAGGACGGTGCGCCAGTCGCCGGGCTCGGACAGGTCGACGTCCTCGCCGCCCTCGGCCTCGCCCCGGCCGCCGCGCAGCACGTCGACGGCGAGCAGGACGGCGATGACGAGCAGGCCGCCGCCGACGACGAACGGGACGGTGCGGGGGCCGACGGGGCCGCGCTGGGCGACGTCGACGGCCATGGTGAGGGCGTCGGTGAGGACGAGGACGCCGAGGACCAGCAGGATCACGCTGACGCCGAGCTCGGAGTGCTCGCGCAGCCAGGAGGGGCGCTTGGCGGGGGTCTCGTCGGTGGCCGGGGTGGCGGGGGTGGCGGGGGTGGTCACAGTCCCAGCTCCTTCAGTACGGAGGCGACGCGGCGGTCCTGTTCGGTGAGGAAGGTGCCGAACTCGTCGCCCGGCAGGAAGGCGTCGTTCCAGCCGTGGGTCTTCAGGGACTCGCGCCACTGCGGGGACTCGTGCAGCTTGGTGACGAGGACGATCAGCTTGTCGCGCTCGGCGTCGGAGAGGCCGGGCGGGGCGACGATGCCGCGCCAGTTGATGAACTCGGTGTCGAGGCCCGCCTCGCGCAGGGTGGGCGCGTCGAGGCCGGGGACCCGCTCGCCGCCGGTGACGGCGAGCAGGCGCAGCTCGCCCGCCTTGATCTGGTCGAGGTACTCGCCGACGCCGGAGACGCCGAAGGCGACCTTGTTGCCGAGGATGGAGGCGAGGAGCTCGCCGCCGCCGTCGAAGGGGATGTAGTTGACGTCCTTCGGCGGGATGCCGGCGGCCTGGGCCATCAGCATCGGGGCGAGGTGGTCGGGGCCGCCGGGCGAGGAGCCGCCGCCGACGGGCAGCTTGCCGGGGTCCTTCTTCCAGGCGGCGAGCAGGTCCTGGATGGTCTTGTACGGGGAGTCCTTGCCGACCACGACGATGTCCTGCTCCATGGTGAGCCGGGCGATCGGGGTGGTGTCGGCGAGGGTCTTGGGGGTCTTGTTGGTGTGGACGGCTCCGACGACGCCGAGGCCCATGGACATGGCGAGGCGGCCGTTGCCGTGCTCGCCGACGAGCCGGGTGAGGCCGACGGTGCCGCCCGCGCCGGGCAGGTTGAAGACCTCGATGTCGGTGGTGAGTCCGGCCTCCTCGGCGTTCTTCGCCGCGGTGCGGGCGGTGATGTCGTAGCCGCCGCCGGGGGTGTTGGGGACCATGAACCGCAGGCCGGGTATCTGGGTGCCGGTGTCGGAGCCGCTGCCGGTGGTGAGCAGCGGAGGTCCCACGAGCACGAGCAGCGCCGCCCCGAACAGGGCGAGGGGAGTGCTGAGCCGCACGTGAGCCGCCTCTCGAAGGGTAGGGATCGAAGGGATCGATGGGTGTGAGGTGGCCCACATGTTGCCTGCGCGTTAAGAAGCTGTCTCGCTTCCGCAACCAACGGACGTTGTGGTCCTTGTGGTCGCGCCTTACGTTGGCCGCGTGACGAAGGTGCTGGTGGTCGACGACGACTTCATGGTGGCCAAGCTGCACTGCCGCTATGTGTCGGCGGTGCCGGGCTTCTCCGTCGTGGGCGCCGCCCACAACGGCGCGGAGGCGCTGCGCGCGGCGCACGCGCTGCGGCCCGATCTGCTGCTGCTCGACATCTTCCTGCCGGACATGGACGGGATCGCGGTGCTGCGCGAGCTGCGGGCCTCGGGGCTGGCCATGGACGCGCTGTTCATCACGGCCGCGCGGGACGTGGACACGATCCGCGCGGCGCTGCGCGCGGGGGCCCTGCACTATCTGATCAAGCCCTTCAACCAGGCGGCGCTGCAAGAGCAGTTGCGCCATGTGGCCTCGCTCCGCAGCCGGCTGGACGAGCTGTCGGCGGCGGAGGCGCGGCAGGAGGACGTGGACCAGATCTTCGGCGCCCGCCCGCGCGGCTCCCGCGAGCTCCCCAAGGGCCTGGCGGCCCACACGGCGGAGCTGGTGGACACGATCCTGCGGGCCCATCCGCAGGGCCTGTCGGCGACGGAGTGCGCCGAGGCGGGCTCGCTGTCCCGGGTCAGCGCCCGCCGCTATCTGGAGTACTTCGCGGAGACCGGCCGCGCCGAGATCACCCTCCGCTACGGCGGCACGGGCCGCCCGGAGCGCCGCTACCGGCGGCTTGGCTGACGGCCCTGCCCCCGGCCCTGTCCGCAGCCCTGTCTGTGGCCCTGTCTGTGGCCCCGCTTAGAGGCCCCTTAACACGACCATAAAGATCCTCACGAGGCCCTCAGAAGCGCCTGATCGGCCTGTTCCGGGGGCTAGTTTGCTGGGCGTCCCCCCACACCCCGCCCTCGTGAAGGAGCTGTCCCCCCATGTCCTCACCCCGTACCGCCCTCGCCACCGCCGTCACCGCCTCCGCCGTCCTCGCGCTGGCCGGGCTCGGTGCCGCGCCCGCGTTCGCGCACGGGTCGATGACCGACCCGGTGAGCCGGGTCGCGGCCTGTTACGCGGAGGGGCCGGAGAGCCCGAAGTCGGCGGCGTGCAAGGCGGCCGTGGCGGCGAGCGGGACGCAGGCGTTCTACGACTGGAACGGGGTGAACATCGCGGACGCGGGCGGCCGGAGCCGGCAGATCATCCCGGACGGGAAGCTGTGCAGCGCCGGGAACGACAAGTACCGGGGCCTCGACCTGGCCCGCGCGGACTGGCCGTCGAGCCCGATGACGGCCGGTGAGCACACCTTCCGGTACAAGGGCACCGCCCCGCACAAGGGCTCCTTCGCGCTGTACGTGACGAAGGACGGCTACGACCCGGCGAAGCCGCTGAAGTGGTCGGACCTGGAGGACAAGCCCTTCGCCACGGTCACCGACCCGGCGATGAGCAACGGCGACTACGTGTTCAAGGGCACCGTGCCGAAGAAGTCCGGGCGGCACCTGATCTACTCGGTGTGGCAGCGCTCGGACTCCCCCGAGGCGTTCTACACCTGCTCGGACGTGGTGTTCGGGAAGGACACCGGCGGCACGCCGGGCACCCCGGCGCCGACCGCCTCCGCGCCGACCGACGCGCCCTCGACGGGCGGGCACTCCGGGCACGGGGGCCACACGGCGACGCCGGCGCCCACGAAGACGCAGGCGCAGCCGCAGACGGGCACCGGCACGACCGGCGGCACGGGCGGCACCGCGACGGCCGGCGGCTCGACGGCCGGCGGCTCGGCCCCCGTCGCGGCCGGCGCGCCGGGGACCGAGCTGGCCGAGACCGGCGGCGACGCCACCACGCCGTACCTGGCGCTGGGCGGCGCCGCCGTGCTCGCGACGGGCGCGGCGGTCGTGTTCGCCTCGGCCCGCCGCCGGGCGGCCCGCCGCTAGGTCCTGGGACGTGTCCTGGGACCGGTCCCAGGACACGTCCTAGCCGACCGCGGACAGGCAGGTGGTCGGGGTCGCGTGGGCCGGGTCGAGGGCGTTGTCCACCTCGTGCATGACGATCCGGTCCACCGTGCCGATCGCCACGTGCTCCGAGAGGTCGAGCGCGCACAGGTCCTGGAGCACGACGTTGTTCACGTCCGGTCCGCTGAGGAAGCCGGAGCGGTACGGGGTGACGACCTCGTCGTACCGGGTGGCGATGACCGTGTACCGCACGCCGGGCACGGTGTCGCCGCCCGCGTTGAGCTTGGTCATGAAGGGCGAGCCGGCGATCTGGTCGGCGAGCGCCGGGGTCGACGCGGACAGCAGGTCCTCGGCGCCCGGGAAGTACGGCAGCAGCTTGGTGAGGCCGTTGAGGGTGGTGCCGTGGTTGTCCGGGGCGATGCCGACGAGCGCGTTCACCTTCTGCGCGCCGCCGAGGAACTTCAGGTAGTAGCGGGGCATCATGCCGCCCTGCGAGTGCCCGACGAGGTCCGCCTTCGGGGCTCCGGTGGCGGCGAGCACCCGGTCGACGTACCCGGCGAGCTGTCCGGCGGACTTGTCGACGGGGCCGAGGCCGTTGAAGAGCGGCACGCCGGGCAACTGCCCGTAGTCGAGCGAGAAGACGCAGTACCCGCGGTTCACCAGGTACGGCGCCAGGCCCAGCCAGTTGTCGACGGAGTTGCCGAAGGTGCCGTGGACGAGGACGACCGGGCGGGGGTGGGCGGCGGAGGGCTTGCAGGAGAAGTCGTTCCAGCCCCGGCTGGGGGCCGGGGCGGCCTGCGCGGCGGCGGTGGGGGCGAGCGTGGCGGCGGCGGTCAGCAGCAGCACGGCCAGGGCTCTGACGGCGTGCTTCAGGGGGGTCCGGGGCAGCATCGGGCGGTCTCCTCGCGGCTCAGGGGGAAACTCGATGGGTGCGTTGCCATACGCCCTGCGGTCCGGACCACAAGTGGGGATGCGCTTCCGTCAAGCTACGCACGGGTAGCCTCGACTGGGAAGTTACGCGTCGGTAAAAACTGGCGCACCGTCAAGAGCGTTGTGCAGGAGCCGACTTCACGCCGCCAGCGAGCCCGGCATGACCGCGCGCGGGCCGAACCTCGCGCGGGCCCGGTCCGCGACCGCCTCGATCCGGCGGGCCTTGTCGTCCGCCGGGTCGAAGGAGAGCTGGTGCGCGGCCTCCTCGGCCGGGCCCAGGCCCTCGGCGCGCAGCGCGACACCCCGCACCCGGGCGCGCTGGAGGCCGAAGGAGCCGTGGACGGCGTACGCGAGGGCGGTGAGCTCGGCGGAGTGCGCGGTCGGCTCGCGCAGCACGCGGGTGCGGGCGGAGGTGCCGCGGTCGGCGTACCGCACGGTGACCGTGAGGGAGCGGCAGACCTGGCCCTCCGTCCGCATCCGGGCGCCCAGCTCCTCCGTGAGCGAGAGCAGGGCCCGGCGCTGCGCGGCCGGGTCGAGCTCGTCGTGCGGGAAGGAGCGCTCGGCGGCGAGCGACCGGGAGAGCGCGCCGGGGACGACGGGGGTGCGGTCGATGCCCCGGGCGCGTTCCCACAGCTCGCGGCCGGTCTTCGCGCCGACGAGCCGCTGGAGCACGGCGAGCGGCGCGTCGGCGACCCGGCCGGCCGAGTCGAGACCGTAGCCGCAGAGGGTGTGGGCGGTGGCGCGGCCGACGCCGTCGAGGTCGCGGACCGGGCGGTCCCGCAGGAACTCCGCCGGGTCCTCGACGACCCGGGTGGTGCCGGGGCCCGCCTCGCGGGCCGCCATCCGGGCCAGCATCGGGTTGGGCCCGGCGCCGACGGCGCAGTCCACCCCGTACAGGGCGAGCGCCCTGACCCGGATCACCGAGCCGAGCTCGGCCGGGCTCCAGCCGAAGTAGCGGAGCGCGCCGCGCACGTCGGCGAGCGCCTCGCCGGCCGGGTCGGCCTGGACGAGCGGGGTGAACTCCGTGAGCAGGTCGACGAGGTGCGGGAGCAGCACCTCGTGCATCGGGGCGAGCCGGAAGCGTACGCAGAGGATCATCCGGCGCTCCCGGGGCTGCTGTGCCACAGCTTGCGCGCCGGGGTCGCGGCGCCCTCGCCGGCGGGCCGGAGGTCGGCCCAGGGGTTCAGCTCGTAGCCGGTGGACAGGGTGATGCGGCGGCCGGTGTCCCCGGCGCCCGCGTCCCCGGAGGCCGCGCCCTCGGGGGCCGACTCCCCCGCCTGCCCCGCCTGCCCCGCCTGCCCCGCCCGTCCTGGCCGCCCCGGCTGCCCTGCCTGCCCCGGCTCCCCCTGCCCCTCGGACAGGCGCTCGCCGACCGCCCGCAGGCCGCCGCTCGCGCGCAGTTCGGCGAGTTCGGCGAGGTTCCAGGCGGCGGAGCCGACCACGCTGAGGCTGCGCGGGCCGCGCCGCTGCACCACGCCCCGGACCAGCAGCAGCCAGGAGTGGAAGACGGTGTGGGCGCAGCGTTCGTGGGAGTCGTCGAAGAAGGCGAGGTCGACCAGGCCGGTGCCGTCGTCGAGGGTGGTGAAGATGACCCGCTTGCCGGAGCGGATCGGCGGGGTCTGGGTGGCCGCCTTGGCGCCGGCGACCAGGACGGTCTGGCCGTGCCGGGCGGAGCGCAGCCGCTCGGCGGAGACGACGCCGAGTTCGCGCAGGAAGGCCCGCCGGTCGTCCATGAGGTGGCGGGAGGCGTCCATGCCGAGGATGCCGAGCTCGGCGCTGAGGCGTTCGGAGGCGTCGAGGTCGGGCAGGCCGACGGGGGCGGTGCGGTCGCCTCGGGCGAGCGGGAGTTGTCCGCCGTGGGAGGCGGCGCCGCGCTGGAGGCGGTGCAGTTCGGTCAGGTGCAGGAGCAGGTCGCGGCGGTTGGCGCCGAACGCGTCGAGGGCGCCGACCTGGGCGAGGCGTTCGGCGACGGGCCTGCGGGGGCGGGCGCGCTGCCAGAAGTCGAGCAGGGAGGCGTAGGGGCGGCCGTTCTCGATGCGGGCGCCCTCGGTCTCGCTCATGCCGTGGACGTCGGCGAGGCCGAGCCGGAGGCCCCACACCGGGGGCCCCTCGGACACCAGTTCGATACGGTGGGCGACCGCCGACCGGTTCACGTCCAGCGGCAGCACGGGCACCCCGCGCCGCCGGGCGTCCGCGAGCAGCAGCCGCTTCGGGTACATGCCGGGGTCGTGGGTGAGCAGCCCGGCGTAGAAGGCGGCCGGGTGGTGGGCCTTGAGCCAGGCCGACTGGTAGGTGGGCACGGCGAAGGCGACCGCGTGCGCCTTGCAGAAGCCGTACGAGCCGAACGCCTCGACGATCTCCCAGGTGCGGGCGACGACCTCGGGGGCGTACCCCCGGCGCCCGGCCCGCTCGGCGAACCAGGTCCTGATCCGCCCCTGCGACTCCGGGTGGGACAGCCCCCGGCGCACCTGGTCGGCCTCGTCGCGGCCGCAGCCGGTCATGATGCTCACGATCTCGATGATCTGCTCGTGGAAGACGACGACGCCGTGGGTCTCCTTGAGGGCCCCGGCCAGGTCGGGGTGCGGGTAGCGGACGGGGGCGCGGCCGTGCCGGGCCTCGATGAAGGGGCGGACCATGTCGGCGGCGACCGGGCCCGGCCGGAAGAGCGAGATGTCGACGACCAGGTCGTGGAAGGTCTCCGGCTGGAGCCGCCCCACCAGGTCGCGCTGGCCGGGCGACTCGATCTGGAAGCAGCCCAGGGTCTCGGTGGAGCGGATCAGCCGGTAGGTGGCGGGGTCGCCGGGCGGAATGGCGTCGATGTCGGGGCGGGTGCCGGTGGCGCGTCCGATCTCGGCGACGGCGTGCGCCATCGCGGACTGCATCCGCACGCCGAGGACGTCGAGCTTGAGCAGGCCGAGGTCCTCGACGTCCTCCTTGTCGAACTGGGACATGGGCATGGGGGCGGGCGCCGGGCCGCCGGGGCCCGGGGGGATCTCGCCCGCGGTGGGGACGACGGGGGTGCGGGTGAGCAGCGAGGCGTCGGAGAGGAGCACGCCGCAGGGGTGCATGGCGGTGCCGCGGGGCAGCGCGTCGAGGGCCTCGACCAGGCTCCAGAAGCGCTTGCGGTCCCCGAGCTCCTCCTTGAGCCCGCGCAGTTCGGGCAGTTCGTCGAGGGCGGCGCGGGCGTCCCGGGCGCGGATGTGCGGGAACGCCTTGGCGATCCGGTCGATGTCGGCGGGGTCCATGGAGAGGGCGGCGCCCACGTCCCGTACGGCGTGCCGGACCCGGTAGGTCTCGGGCATGGCGACGGCGGCGACCCGTTCGGCGCCGAAGCGGTCGAGGATCGCCCGGTAGACCTCCAGGCGGCGGGCGGACTCGACGTCGATGTCGATGTCGGGGAGCGCGGTGCGGCGTTTGGAGAGGAAGCGTTCCATCAGCAGGCCGTGCTCGACCGGGTCGGCGTGGGCGATGCCGAGGAGGTGGTTGACGAGGGACCCGGCGCCGGAGCCGCGCGCGGCCACCCGGATGCCCATCCCCCGTACGTCTTCGACGACTTGAGCGACCGTCAGGAAATATCCGGCGAAGCCGTGGTGGGCGATGATGTCGAGCTCCCGGTGCATCCGGTCCCAGTGGCCGGGCCGCCTCTCGTACCCCTTCAGGACCATGCCGGCGGCGGCCCGGGAGGCGAGCACGCGCTGGGCGGTGCGGTGGGCGGCGCCGACGAGGCGGGGCTCGGGGAAGTGCGCGGAGCCCATGCCGAGGTCGTCCTCGGGGTCGACCAGGCAGGCGGCGGCGACGGCGGCGGTGTGCCCGAGGAGCCGGTGGGCGGCCTCGCGGCGGAAGCCCGCGGCCTCGACGGTCCGCTCGGCGGCGGCCAGCATGGCGCCGGCGTCCTTGAGCCAGCCCTCCCCCGCGTCGAGGCCGCCGCCGCGCGGGTCCACCGGGACCAGCCGGCGGGCGGCGTCGAGGACGTCGGCGACGGGGCCCTGGCCGGGGTCGGCGTAGCGGACCTCGTTGCCGAGCACGGGCCGGACGCCCTGCTCGGCGGCGAGGCCGACGGTCCGGGCGGCGAGCCGCAGCGAGCCGGGTCCGGTGCCGGGCAGCCCGTGCGGGACGACCTCCAGGCACAGGGCGTCCCCGTACCGCTCCCGCCAGGGCGCCAGCAGCCGGGCGGCCCGGTCGGGGCGCCCGGCGACGAGGGCGCGGCCCACGCCGGAGGCGGGCCCGAGCAGCACGAAGAGCCCGTCGCCGGAGACGGCGGCGGCCCCGGCGGCACCGGTGGCCCCGGCGGCCCAGGGCAGCACCGGCCGCCCTTCGCCCGCGTGGGCGTGGGCGGCGGTGATCAGGGCGCAGAGCGCGGCCCAGCCGGCCCGGGAGCGGGCGAGGAAGACGGCGCGGGGCGCGGACTCGTCCACGAAGGCCCCGCCCCGTACGGGCACCCGGCGCACGGAGCCGCGGGCGGCGCCACCGGCCGGGCCGCCGGACGGGCCGGCAGCCGGGCCGGGGGCCGGTTCGTACGCCAGGTCGGCGCCGAACAGGGGGCGGACCCCCGCCGTCGCGCAGGCTTTGGCGAAGCGGACGGCGCCGGCGACGGTGTCGCGGTCGGTCAGGGCGAGGGCGTCCATGCCCCGCTCGGCGGCGCGCTCGGCCAGCCGGGCGGGGTGGGAGGCGCCGTAGCGCGACGAGAAGCCCGAGGCGGTGTGCAGATGTGTGAACTCCGCCATGCGTCACACCTCCGCATCGAATTCGTACGTACGTTCCCACCCCCTCGGTTCCAGCCTAGCTCATGTTCGAACGTCCGTGCGATAACCCGTTCGGTCCCCTCCCACCTGCGGTGACGCCCGGTCCCGTCGAGCCTGGGGGGCATGACCCTCGTCGACGAACTGAAGAGCGCCGTCACCCCCCGAGCAGCCCTGCTGGTCGTCGGCGTCTTCGCCCTCCAGATGCTGTTCATCGCCTCGTACGTCGGGGCCCTGCACGATCCCAAGCCCCGGGACGTCCCCTTCGGCGTGGTCGCCCCGCAGGTGGTCGCCGGCCCGATGGTGGAGCGCCTGGAGAAGCTGCCGAACGAGCCGCTGGACCCGCGCACGGTCGAGAGCGCGGACGCGGCCCGGGACCAGATCCTGAACCGGGACATCGACGGGGCGCTGGTCATCGACCCGACCGGCCGCACCGACACCCTGCTCGTCGCCTCCGGCGGCGGCACCGTGCTCTCCTCGACCCTGCAGAAGATGTTCACGGCCCTGGAGGCGGCCCAGGGCCGCGCCGTGAAGACCGTGGACGTGGCGCCCGCCTCCGCCAAGGACTTCGACGGCCTCTCCGCCTTCTACCTGGTCGTCGGCTGGTGCGTCGGCGGCTACATCTGCGCCGCGATCCTGGCGATCAGCGCGGGCTCCCGGCCCGCCAACCCCCACCGCGCGATCATCCGGCTCGGCACCCTGGCGCTCTACTCGGTCCTCGGCGGACTCGGCGGCGCGATCATCGTCGGCCCGATCCTGGACGCCCTGCCCGGCAGCGTCGCCGCCCTGTGGGGCCTGGGCACCCTGGTGGTCTTCGCGGTCGGCGCCGCCACCCTGGCCCTGCAGTCGGTCTTCGGGATCGTCGGCATCGGCCTGGCGATCCTGCTCATCGTGGTCGCGGGCAATCCCAGCGCGGGCGGCGCCTTCCCGCTGCCGATGCTGCCACCGTTCTGGAACGCGATCGGCCCGGCGCTGCCCCCGGGCGCCGGCACCTGGGTGGCCCGCTCGATCGCCTACTTCAAGGGCAACGACGTCACCGGCTCCCTGCTGGTCCTCTCCGCCTGGGCGGTGGTCGGCACGGCCGTGACGCTGGTGATGTCCTCGCTGAAGCGCAAGCCGCACGCGGAGCCGATCGCCGCCGAGCTCGGCGAGCCCGCGCCCTGAGGCGGCCGGACGCACAGAAGGCGGGGCCCCCGGTCGTGAAGACCGGGGGCCCCGCCGTATGCCCCTGACGCTTACTTCCCGTAGTACGCCCGGGTCATCAGCGCCTTCATGTCGTCGATCATCGGCATCCGCGGGTTGGCGGGCGCGCACTGGTCGGCGTAGGCGTTCATCGCCTGCTGGGGCAGGGCCTCCAGGAAGGCCGCCTCGTCGACGCCCTCCTCCTGGAAGGAGGCCGGGATGCCGCACTTGGCGCGCAGCTCCTCGACCGCGCGGGCGTAGGACTCCACGCCCTCCTCCGGGGTCGCGGCCGGGAGACCGAGCATCTTGGCGATCTCCTGGAAGCGCTCCGGGGCCCGGTAGACCTCGGCCTTCGGCCACGGCACGGCCTTGTGGGTCACGGTGCCGTTGTGCCGGATCACGTGGGGCAGCAGCAGGGCGTTGGTGCGCCCGTGTGCCACGTGGAAGGTGTTGCCCAGGGTGTGGGCCATGGCGTGCACCAGACCGAGGAAGGCGTTGGCGAAGGCCATGCCGGCGATGGTCGACGCGTTGTGCATCTTCTCGCGGGCCTCGGGCGCCTTGCCGCCCTCCTTCACGCAGGTCTCCAGGTTCTCGAAGATCAGCTTGATGGCCTGGAGGCACTGGCCGTCGGTGAAGTCGTTGGCGTAGGCCGAGACGTACGCCTCGGTGGCGTGGGTCAGGGCGTCGAAGCCGGAGTCGGCGGTCACCGTGGCCGGGAGGTTCAGCGGCAGCATCGGGTCGACGATGGCCACGTCCGGGGTGAGCGCGTAGTCCGCGAGCGGGTACTTCTGCGCCGCCTCGGGGTCGGAGATGACCGCGAACGGGGTGACCTCGCTGCCGGTGCCCGAGGTGGTCGGGATGGCGACCAGCTTGGCCTTCTCGCCCAGCTTCGGGAAGCGGTAGGCGCGCTTGCGGATGTCGAAGAACTTCTCCTTCGTGTCCGCGAACTCGACCTCGGGGCGCTCGTACATCAGCCACATGATCTTCGCGGCGTCCATCGGCGAACCGCCGCCGAGGGCCACGATGGTGTCCGGGCCGAAGTCGCGCATGGCGGCGGCGCCGGCGCGGACGGTGGCGAGCTCCGGGTTGGGCTCGACGTTGTCGATGACCTGGATGGTCACCGGCTCGGTGCGCCCGTTGAGGATGTCGGTGACCTTCTGGACGAAGCCGATGGCGCCCATGGTCTTGTCGGTGACGATGGTGACCCGGCGCACGTCGTCCATCTCGCCGAGGTAGCGGATGGCGTTGCGCTCGAAGTAGATCTTCGGCGGGATCTTGTACCACTGCATGTTGGTGTTGCGCCGTCCGATCCGCTTGACGTTGATCAGGTTGACCGCGGTGACGTTGTTCGAGACGGAGTTGTGTCCGTACGAGCCGCAGCCGAGGGTGAGGGAGGGCAGGAAGGCGTTGTAGACGTCGCCGATGCCGCCGAAGGTGGAGGGGGCGTTGACGATCACGCGGATCGCCTTGACCCGCTTGCCGAACTCCTCGGCCAGCGCCTCGTCCTCGGTGTGGATGGCGGCGCTGTGGCCGAGGCCGTGGAACTCGACCATGCGGGCGGCCAGGTCCAGGCCGTGCTCGGTGGAGTCGGCCTTGAGGGCGGCCAGGATCGGGGAGAGCTTCTCGCGGGTGAGCGGCTCGTTCTCGCCGACCTCGGCGCACTCGGCCAGCAGGATCGAGGTGCCCTCGGGGACCTCGAAGCCGGCCTGCTCGGCGATCCACTGCGGCGACTTGCCGACGACCGCGGCGTTGAGCTTGGCCCCGCCGCAGTTGGTGGCGAAGGCGGTGGCGCCGAAGACGTACTCCTCCAGCTTGGTCTTCTCGGCGGCGGTGACCACGTAGGCGCCGAGCCGCTCGAACTCGGCGATGCCCTGCTCGTAGATCTCCGTGTCGAGGACGACCGCCTGCTCGGAGGCGCAGATCATGCCGTTGTCGAACGCCTTGGAGAGCACGATGTCGTGGATCGCGCGCTGCAGCTTGGCGTCCTTGGCGACGTAGGCGGGCACGTTGCCCGCGCCGACGCCGAGGGCGGGCTTGCCGCACGAGTACGCGGCCCGGACCATCGCGTTTCCGCCGGTGGCGAGGATGGTGGAGACGCCCTCGTGGTTCATCAGCTCGCCGGTGGCCGCCATCGACGGCTCCTCGATCCACTGCACGCAGTCGGCGGGCGCGCCGGCGGCGACGGCGGCGTCGCGCACGATCCGGGCGGCCTCGGCCGAGCACTTCTGCGCGGAGGGGTGGAAGGCGAAGACGATGGGGTTACGGGTCTTCAGCGCGATCAGCGCCTTGAAGATCGTGGTCGAGGTGGGGTTGGTGACCGGGGTCATCGCGCAGACGACGCCGACGGGCTCGGCGATCTCGGTGATGCCGTTCAGCTCGTCGCGGCGGATGACGCCGGCGGTCTTCAGCCCGGCCATCGAGTGGGTGACGTGCTCACAGGCGAAGAGGTTCTTGACGGCCTTGTCCTCGAACAGACCGCGGCCGGTCTCCTCGACGGCGAGCCGGGCGAGCTCACCGTGGGCGCTCAGGGCGGCGAGCGACGCCTTCTTCACGATGTGGTCGACCTGCTCCTGGTCGAGGGTCTCGAACGTGTCGAGGGCGGCGAGAGCCGCCTGGACGAGTCCGTCCACCATCTCCTTGGCCTCCATGGCAGGCACTCCTTCTGTGTCCCGTGGTTTTTCTTCACCTCCCATTCGACACCCGATGACCTGCGAAAAGATTCGATGAAAGACCTGAGCGACGGGGCCGGAAGTCCTTTTGTGAAAGGATTCACAAGATCTTGGAAAGGGGCACCCCGGCGCGTCCGCCGGGGCATCCGAGAAGGCCCGCGAGGCCCTGCAGAGCCAGAAGAGCCAGAAGAGCCGGAAAAGCCGGAAGAGCCGGAAGACCTAGAAGACGCTGACGCCGTACGCGCTCAGCGCCTCGGTCACCGGCTGGAAGAAGGTCGTCCCGCCGGAGGTGCAGTTGCCGCTGCCGCCCGAGGTGAGGCCGATGGCGCGGCTGCCCGAGTAGAGCGGGCCGCCGGAGTCGCCGGGCTCGGCGCAGACGTTGGTCTGGATCATGCCGTAGACGATGTCGCCGCCGCCGTAGTTCACGGTGGCGTTGAGCCCGGTCACGGTGCCGCTGTGGGTGCCGGTGGTGGAGCCGCGGCGGGTGACCGACATGCCGGTCGTGGCGTTGGCGGCGCTGGTGATGTCCACGCTGCCGACCGAGCCGGACTTGGTCACCGAGGCGTTGGTGTAGCGCACGATGCCGTAGTCGTTGACGGGGAAGCTGGACCCGCTCGTGGTGCCGAGGACGGTGGTCTTCGCGGAGTCGGCCCACCAGGTGCCGGCCCCGTCGGTGCAGTGCCCGGCGGTCAGGAAGTAGTAGTTGCCGGCGCTGTCCTTGACGTTGAAGCCGAGCGAGCAGCGCCAGCTGCTCGCGTAGATCGCGTCGCCGCCGGAGATCAGCTTGCTGAACTTCCCGGCGGTGCGCTCGACGCGCAGCGCGCCCGCGTTGCTCCCGGCCTGGCGCTTGATCCGGGCTATGTCGGCCGCCGAGACGGTGGAGTCGGCGGTGACCACCACCGTCTTCGTGGCCGGGTCGACACGCCAGGCGGTGCCCGCGACGTCGGCCGCGAGGACGGCGTCGCCCGCGGCGGTGAGCTGGGTGGCGCTGAAGGGGCCGGGCACGCCGGTGGGGGCGGCGGTCGCGGCGGGGACGGCGAACGCCGCGGCGGCGGCCAGGCCGGTCGCGACGGCGAGCATCCGGACGGTTCTCGTGGGGGTGGTGCGCATGGTCCTCACTTCTCGTTCCTCCCGAGGGGAATCGGGGGCCCGCAGTGGGGTGTCGGGCCCGTGAGGCGCGGCCCGGGGGCCGGCGCTGTGGGGGAGTCTCGGGGCGTGCTCCCGGCCGCGCAAGGGCACCTTTCGGCCGTACAGCCTTCAACTGCCGTACCGAGCAAGCGAGTTGGAGTAAAGACGCGACAGGCGAAAGGGCGGCCCCCGGAGCCGTGGCTCCGGGGGCCGCCCGCACCGTACGGGAAGGGGCTCCGGCTCAGCCCTCGACCAGGCGCCGCTCCCCCGCCGCGACCGCCGTGTCGAGCGTGTTCCCCGGCGGCGGGAAGGGGCAGATGAAGTGCGCCGCGAACGCGCACGGCGGCAGCAGCGCCCGGTTCAGGTCCACGGTCACCGAGCCGTCCGCCGCCGGGGCCGGCGGCCGCAGGAAGCGGAACCGGAAGCTGTCCCGCCCGCTGGTGGCGTCCGCGAAGACCGCCCAGAGCGTGCCGTCCGCCTCCACCGCGACCTGGAGGCTGTGCTCGGCCCCGTGCAGGTCGAAGACCAGTTCGCCGGCGAGGCCCAGCCCGCGCTCCTTGCCGTCCGCGTTCTCCACCCGGACGTGCCGCTCCTCGGCGTACGGGCGGAACACGCCCGGCCGCACCCACGCCTCGTCGTACGGGGTGGCCTCGATGCCCCGGAACGCCTGCCGGGCCTCCGAGTCCGGGTCGAAGTCCCGTACCGCCCACTCCCCTTCGCGGCGCAGCACGACGAGCCTGCGGCCCCCGGACGCGACCCGCGACTCGTGGATCGGGCCGTGGTCGGCGCCCAGCCGGACGGGGCCGGCGAGCGGCTTGCCGTCGACCGTCAGCCCGTCCTCGGCGGCGGCGGTGAGGACGACGTCGTCGCCCTCCGCGCGCCACTCACCGGGAACGGCCGGAATTCGACCCTCCGGGTAGTCCGAGAGCCAGTGCGTGCCTGTCAGCGAGAGCGGCCCGTAGGAGGAGGCGACCGCCGCCTCCCGCTGCTCGTGCCAGTGCTCCCAGTCCTGCCGGTCCTGCGATGTGTCCGTGCTCATGGTGGGAAACCTTTCCATACCGGGTCAGTTCTTGGTCCGGGGCAGGCCGGGCGGGTTGATCTCGGAGCCGGTCACGGCCTCGCTGCTCAGCCCCCAGCGCTTGAGGACCTGGCCGTAGGTGCCGTTCTCGATGATGTGGTTCAGCGCCTCGGCGTAGGCGCCGACGAGCCCGCTGTCCTTCTTGGTGGTGGCGGCGATCTTGCCTTGGAGGCCGGCGCCCGCGCCGGAGAACTTGCCGACGATCTCGGTCTGCCCGGCGGCGGCCACGTGGTAGGCGGCGCTCGGGTTGGGGCCGAGGTAGGCGTCGATGCGACCGGACTGGAGGGCCAGGTAGTAGTCGGAGACGTTCTGGAAGTACTTGATGTCGACCGGCTTGCGGCCCGCCCGCTCGTTCTCCTTGCTCCAGTCGACCAGGATCTTCTCCTGGTTGGTGCCGGAGCCGACCGCGACGGTCTTGCCCGCCACGTCGGCCGGGCCCTTCACCTTCCAGCCGGCGCCCTTCTTCGCCTCGAAGGCCAGGTCGTCGAGGCGGTAGGTGGCGAAGTCGTACTTGTCCTTGCGCTCCTCGGTCACGGTGACGTTGGAGAAGACGCCGTCGAACTTGCCGCTGTCCAGGCCGACGAAGAGGTTCTCCCAGGAGACGGCGGAGAACTCGGGCTTCACGCCGAGGGTGTCGGCGACCAGGGTGGCGATGTCGAGCTCGGCGCCGATGAGGGTTCTGTCGTCGGTGGCGTAGAAGCCGAGCGGCGGGGCGCTGCCGGTGGAGACGCCCAGCGAGAGCGTGCCGCGCTTGCGCACGGCCTCGGGCAGCTTGGCCGCGATGGCGTCCACCTTGGGCGTGTGGATGCGCTTCTGGTCCGGGCCCAGGTTGATCGAACTGCCCGTGCCCTTCTGGCCCTTGGGCGCGACCTGGTCGGTGGCGGCGTCGGTGGCGCCGCAGGCGGTGAGCGAGGCCAGGGCGGTGAGTGAGGCGAGGGCGACGGCGAGCGGACGGCGGCGTACGGACATGACGGGACTCCCGGTGTCGGTGTGACGAACGGTGGAACAGAGGGGGGGAAGGAACAGTGGGTCAGAGGACCTTGGAGAGGAAGGAGCGGGTGCGCTCGTGCCGGGGGTTCTCCAGCACCTCGGCCGGCGGGCCCTGCTCGACGATCCGGCCCTCGTCCATGAAGACGACCGTGTCGGCGACCTCGCGGGCGAAGCCGATCTCATGGGTGACGACGATCATGGTGGTGCCGGAGGAGGCCAGGTCCTTGATGACGTCGAGCACCTCGCCGACCAGCTCCGGGTCGAGCGCGGAGGTCGGCTCGTCGAAGAGCAGCAGACTCGGTTCGAGGGCGAGCGCGCGGGCGATGGCGACCCGCTGCTGCTGTCCGCCGGAGAGCTGCTTGGGGTAGGCCCTGGCCTTGTCGGCGAGCCCGACCCGTTCGAGCAGGGCGAGGGCCGCGGCCTCGGCGTCCTTGCGGGGGCGCTTGAGGGCGGAGACGGGCGCCTCGACGATGTTCTCCAGGACGGTGAGGTGCGGGAAGAGGTGGAAGTTCTGGAAGACGAAGCCGATCCGGGTGCGCTGCTTGAGGATCTCGCGCTCGCGCAGCTCGTAGAGCTTGTCGCCGGAGCGGCGGTAGCCGACCAGGGTGCCGTCGACGCTGATGGAGCCGCTGTCCACCTTCTCCAGGTGGTTGATGGTCCGCAGCAGGGTGGACTTGCCGGAGCCGGAGGGCCCGAGGATGACGGTGACCTCGCCGGGGCGCACGTCGAGGTCGATGCCGCGCAGTACCTCCAGGGAGCCGAAGCTCTTGCGTACGGACCGGATCCGGACCTTGGTGCCGGACCGCTCGTCGGTGACGGCGGCGGTGGCGGTGGCGGCGCTCATCGGGTGCTCCCCTTCGCGTAGTGACGTTCGACGTAGTGCTGGACGATGGAGAGCGCCGTGGTGAGCAGGATGTACCAGGCGGTGGCGACCATCAGGAGCGGGACGACCCGGCCGTTGCGCCCGTAGACGACCTGGACCTGGTAGAAGAGCTCGCCGATCGCCATGACGGAGACGATCGAGGTGCCCTTGAAGAGCGAGATGATCTCGTTGGCGGCGTTGGGCAGGATCGAGCGCATGGCCTGCGGGAGCACGATCCGGCGCAGTTGCCGCAGCCGGGGGATGCCGAGCGAGGCCGCGGCCTCCAGCTGGCCGCCGTCGACGGAGAGCACCCCGCCGCGGACGATCTCCGCCGCGTACGCCGCCTGGTGCAGCGCCAGGCCGAGGACGGCGGCGCTCATGGCGCCGACCAGGCCCATGGTGTCGAAGGAGAAGAAGCTCGGCCCGAAGGGGATGCCGAAGCTCAGCTCCTTGTAGAGGTAGGCCAGGTTGAACCAGAAGAGCAGCTGGACGATGAGCGGGATCGAGCGGAAGGCCCAGATGTAGCCGAAGGCGACGGCCTTGAGGAAGGGGCTCGCGGACAGGCGCATGAAGGCGAGCACGATGCCGAGGGCGAAGCCGAGGGCGGTGCCGTAGAAGGTCAGCTGGAGGGTGACCCAGACGGCCTTGAGGATGGCGTCGGCGGTGAAGAAGCGGGCGAAGACCTCCCACTCCCAGCCGGGGTTGGTGATCAAGCCGTTGAGGAACTGGGCGAGGACGACGGCGGTGACGACGACCGCGACCCAGCGCCAGGGGTGGCGTACGGGCACGACCTTGAGCGCGTCGGGACCGGCTTCGGCGGCGGCTTCGGCGCCGGTCTTTCTGGGGGGCGCGTCGACGGGAGGATCGCTGGTGAGAGACATGGCGGTACCTCGGTACGTGAGGAGGGCGGAGGCGGTACGGGAGGGGCGGCGCGGCACCCGGCGGGCGCTCAGCCCGCGGGCACCGGCTCGGACGCGGGCCGTGGTTCGGACTCGTGCGCCGGCGCGGGCTCGGCCGCGGAGCTCGGACAGGACAGGTCGCGCAGCAGGGCGAGCGCGGTCCGGGCGGTCCGGTCGTTCTGCGCGAAGGCGAAACCCCCGGTGCGCGGCCGGGTGAAGGCGCCGCCGGCCCGGGCGGTGGTGTGCGGGCCGAGCGCGAAGTGCCGCGGGTGCGGGCGCCCCTCGCGGTCCAGCACCCGGCCGTCGCCGGGGTCGACGGCGAGCAGTCCGGCCTCGGTGGCCTGGGCCCCGGCCTCGTACAGCGCGCGCAGCAGCGGGCTGCCGGTGAGTTCGAGGGTCGGGTCGGGCAGCCGGGCCTCGACCAGGGCGCGGGCCTCGGTCCACTCCCCCGGCAGGCTCGCGGAGGAGGCGCGGAAGACGCCGCGCTCCTCGTCGGTCTCGACGGTGACGTCCGCGCCGAGGAAGCGGACGAGTCCGGCCTCGGAGAGCGCGAGGAGCTGGCGCAGCCGGGGGCCGGGCGGGCCGGAGGCGAGGTAGCTGAAGAAGCCGTGCCACCAGTTGCCGGGGTCGCCGATGTCGCCGAGCCGCAGCAGCTGCCCGTAGACGGAGAGCACGGCGCCGAAGACGGCGAGGTCGGAGCTGTGCGCGGGGTCGTGGCGGCGGTCGAGGTCGGCGGTTATGTAGGCCCGCAGCCCGTCCTGGAGGCTCTGGTCGGAGCTGTGCCGGACGCCGGCGAGCGGGTGGTCGAGGCCGTCGAGGTCGAGCCGGTCGGCCGGGTCGGGCACGGCGGCGGCGACGAGCGCGTCGAGCTCGGGCGAGCGGGGCGGGGCGGCGGCGTACCGCTCCTCGAAGTCGGCCCAGGCGAGGGCGGTCCGCTCGGGGTGGGCGCTGAAGAGGCGGTGGTAGTGGGCCCAGCCGAGCTCCTTGTCGACGAGCGGCCAGACGTCCCGGCGGAAGTCGACGGCGCCGGGCCGGGCGAGCAGGGCGTCCACCTCGGCGGGGCCGAAGAAGCGGGGCAGCGGCGGGCGTTCGCCGTCGAGCTCGTAGCCGATCTTGGAGTGGTACGGGACGCCCCGCCGCGAGCCGACGTGCAGCACCGGCTCGCGCCCGGAGGGCCGGTAGACGAGCCGTCCGGGGCCGGTGCCGTCCCCGGCGGTCTCCTCGTAGCCGCCGCCGCGGCCCTCGGTGAGCAGCACCATGAGGTCGATGAAGGCGAGGCCGAAGCCGCGGACCAGGACGGGTTCGGCAGCGGGCAGCGCGGACAGGTCGGAGTCGGCGGTGAAGTCGGGCGGCAGGTGGACGAGGCCGTGCCGGGCGGCGAAGTCGCCGAGCTCCCGCTGCCGGGGGTCGGGGCGGGCTTCGAGGTGGCCGAGGGCGAGGACGACGAGGTCGGCGGTGAGCGGCACGGCGTGGCCGTCGAGCCAGACCCGCTGGCGGCCGTCGCGGGGGCCGGTGACGCGCAGGGCGGTGGTGGGGTGTTCGTGGACGGTGACGGTGGCGGGCAGTTCGGCGCGGGCCCGCTCGTAGACCCAGCGCAGGTAGGCGCCCTGCTGGGGGCGGCTGGGGAAGGTGCGGCCGTCGAGGCCGGCCCATTCGGCGAGGGTGGGTCCGGGGCGGACGGGGCCGTCGAGGGTGACGGTCTCGTCGGTGAACATGGTGACGTCCTCGGCCTGGGAGTTCATCCAGAGCAGCGGGGACTGGGAGGTGCGCCAGATCCGGCCGCCGCCGGGCGGGTGCGGGTCGACGAGGTGCAGGTCGAGGGGGCGGTCGCCGTACAGCTCGGGGAGGTTGGCGGCGAGCCGTTCGAGGAAGCCGGTGCCGCGGGGCCCGGCGCCGACGACGACGATCGCGGGGCGTTCGGTGGCGGGGCGGTTCATCGGGCACCCGCCGTCCCGCGGGCGTAGTGCCGCTCGACGTAGTGCTGGCCGACGCTGAGGACGGAGGTGACGAGCACGTACCAGAGGGTCGCGACGAGGAGCATCGGGACGACCTGGTAGGTGGCGTGGTAGACGAGCTGGACGGAGTAGAGCAGGTCCTGGACGGCGATGACGGAGACGATCGAGGTGCCCTTGAGGGTGCCGATCAGCATGTTCCCGGCGGGCGGCACGATGGCGCGCATGGCCTGCGGGAGCACGATCCGGGTGAGCCGGCGGACCCGCCCGAGGCCGAGCGACTGGGCGGCCTCGATCTGGCCCCGGTCGACGGAGAGGATGCCGCCGCGGACGACCTCGGCGGCGTAGGCGGCCTCGTGCAGGGTGAGGCCGATGACGGCGACGGAGACGGGGCCGAGGAGGTTGACGGTGCTGACGCCGAGGATCGTCGGGTAGAGCATCCCGAAGTTGAACCAGAACAGCAGCTGGACCAGGATCGGCGTGGACCGGAAGAACCACACGTATCCCCAACTGACCGTGCGGAGCACGGGGTTGGTGGAGAGCCGCAGCACGGCGAGCAGGGTGCCGAGGACGAAGCCGAGGGCCATCACGACGGCGGTGAGCCACAGCGTGAGGCCGAGCCCGCGCAGCACGGACGCGGAGGTGAAGTAGGCGGCGACCACGTCCCACTGGAAGGCGCGGTTGGTGGCGACGGAGATCAGGCCGAGCGCGACGAGGACGAGGACTGCGGCGGCGGCGGTCCACTGGCCGGTGCGGCGGGCGGGGACGATGCGCGGCGCGGGTTCTTCGTCGGGCGGGGCGGTGACGGGGGTCTTGGTGAGGATCGCGGACATGGCGAAGGCTCCGTGGATTCCAAGGACGGATCGAACACGGGAGTGCGCCTTCACGCGCGGTGAGCCGCGGATCCGAGCCCCTCAGCACGGTCCGCTCCTTCAACGTAGTCGGCGGGCACGGACCGCTGTCAAGTCCGTCCGCAGTGTGAGCTGTTCGTCTCATCCCGGTTGACGGGGAAACGGATGCCTGTTCCACTTGGGCCATGAATCCGCAGCAGTGGCTGGTCACGCGCTCCCACATCGACTTCGGTCGCGTGTGGTCCTCTTCCTGTTGAGCCGACCCCCTGCTCCGCCCCGCCCGCGTGCTGTTGTCCCGCGGCGCCTTCACCTCCGCACGACCGTGAGTGCCTGAGCTCGACTCCCCTCGTCCTGCCCCGCCCTTCGCCTTTTCCCTACTTGTTCCGTAGGAAATCCATGACCTTCGCGTTGTCCGTGCACCGGACCACGACCACCGACCCGCTGGCGCGCCCGCTCCTCGACGAGCTGGCGTACGAGTACGAGACCCGGTACGGCTCCTCGGAGGACCTGAGCCGCTATCCGGCGGAGGAGTTCGCCCCGCCGCGGGGCGCGTTCCTGCTGCTCCTGGAGCGGGGCCTGCCCGTCGCGGGCGGCGCCTACCGCCGCTACGACGAGCACACCGCCGAGCTGAAGCGGATCTGGACCCACTCGGCGCACCGCAGGCGCGGGCTCGCCCGCCGGGTCCTCACCGCCCTGGAAGACGAGGCCGCCGAGCGCGGCTACACCCGGATCTACCTGACCACCGGTCCGCGCCAGCCCGAGGCCAAGGGCCTCTACCTGGCCACCGGATACCGCCCCCTCTTCGACGTCGCCGCCGACCCCGAGTCCATCGGTCCGCTGCCGTTCGAGAAGTACCTGGAGAGCCCGAAGCCATGAAGATCCAGCGCACCGCGCGCACCCGGCGCACCACCGTCCTGCTCGCCCTGACCGCCGCGGCCGGGCTGGCCCTCACGGCCTGCGGCTCCGGGGAACCGGTGGCCGCCCCGGCCGGCGCGACCGGGAAGGGCGGCGCCCAGGCCGCGCTCCCGACGGAGGACGTGACGGCGGGGATCAGGAAGAACGAGGCGGCGGCGAAGCTACTGCCGGCCGACGTGAGACAGCGGGGCAAGCTGACCCTGGCCACCTCGGTGGGCACCCCGCCGAGCTCGGCCTACCTGCCGGACGGCAAGACCGTCGTCGGCCTGGACGCCGACTTCGCGCAGGCGGTGGGCAAGGCGCTCGGCCTGGAGGTGAAGACCGAGCTGGCGGGCTTCGAGGTGATCCTGCCGGCCCTGGGCAGCGGCAAGTACGACATCGGCATGGGCAACTTCGGCGTGACGGAGGAGCGGCGCAAGACGATCGACTTCGTCACGTACATCAACGACGGGCAGGGCTTCGCGGCCCGCGCCGACTCGAAGCTGTCCGACATCACCGACCTCACCCAGCTCTGCGGCCTCAAGGTGGCCACCGGCGCGGGCACCACCTTCGAGCGGACCCTGGAGAAGAACAAGGACCGCTGCGCGGCGGCCGGCAAGAAGCCGTACGAGGTGAACGTGTTCGCCGACACCACCGCCGCCTGGCTGGCGCTCCAGCAGGGCCGCAGCGAGGTGCTGATGAGCACGATCAACGGCATCCGGTACGCGGTGACCCAGCAGCCGGGCACGAAGTTCCTCAACGAGTACCGGCGCCTCGACGTCGGCTTCGCCTTCAAGAAGGGCTCGGAGCTCCCGCCCGCCTTCCAGGCCGCGGTGAACGGGCTGAAGGCGGACGGGACCTACGACCGGATCCTGAAGAAGTGGGGCGTGTCCGCCTCGGGCATCGCCGAGTCGCGGATCTCGCCGCCGGAGATCCCGGCGCCGACCAAGTGAGCCCGGCACCGACCGGGTGACCCCTGCGTCGGCCGCGTGACCCGCCGGCCGTCGGACCCCGCCGCACCGGGGCCCGACGGCCGGTGAGGGACCGTCAGCCGTCAGCCGTCGCAGGGACAGCAGCAGCAGTCGCAGCTGTCGCAGCCTCCGCAGTCGCAGTTGCAGTCGCACTTGTGGCAGCAGCCCTCGCGCCGCTTGCGGGACCAGGGGCCCTCGTACTTCTCGGCGCAGCACATCTGGCAGGTGCAGAACAGCCAGGTGAAGGCGGCGCACCCGGCGAGGAAGCCGCGCGGCTCGGGCTTGTGCGCCCCGCCGCCACCGCCGCCGCCACCGCCCAGCGGCGGCACCCCGCCCGGACCGCCGGGGCCCGCCGGGCCGCCCGGCTTGGCGAGCGGGTCGCCCATCCCGTACGGGCCGGGCTGGGCGTACGGGTTCCCGGGCACCGGCTGGTGCGGCTGCCCCGGCCCCGGCGCCCCGTGGGAGCAGCTGGTGGTGCCGAAGGCCCGGTCGACGGAGGTGCGCAGCTCGTGCGCGAGCAGCACGTGGGCGAGCCGCCCGTCGGCGAACTCGGCGTCCTTGAGCGCGAGCCGGATGCCGTGCAGCGCGTCGTCGGCGAGCCGCCGGGCCTCGGCGCGGGAGGTGCCGGTGGCGGTCAGCGGGTTCCAGGCCCCGGCGGCTGTGTCGGCGCTCTGGTCCTCGACCGCGTCCAGCAGGTGGGCGAGGCGCCCGAAGAGGCGTCCGGCCTCGGCGAGCGGCGCCGCGTTGTCCGGGCGCCCGGCGAGGACGGCGGTGTGCGCGAAGGCGGCGGCGGTCGCGGTCTCGGTCGGCTCGGTGACGGCGAGCAGCGGGGTGCCGGGCCCGGCGAGCGCCTCGATGCCGGCCTGCCGGTCGACGGCGTCGACCAGGACCGCGGTGTCGAAGCCGAGCTCCCGCCCGGTGCGGGCGCCCGCCCGGTCCCAGGAGCGGGCGACCCGGCGGGCCGCTGCGGCGACCGGGCGGCGGGCCAACAGGCCGTCCCGGTCGGCGACGTGGTCGCGGACCTTGGCGGAGGCGAGCACGAGCGAGACGGCGGCGGCGAGCCGCGCGCCCTCACCCCGGGCGACGGGCGCGGTGCGCATGGCCCGCAACGCGCAGGGCCCCGCGGTGCGGCGGCCGGCCGGGGTGGCGCCGGTCTGAGCCTCCGTCAGGACCGAGACGATCAGGCCGTCGTAGTTGGTGACCACCCGGGCGAGCTGCCCGTGGTCGGCGCGAAGTGCCAGGCAGAGGCCGCAGAGATGGGCCATCCACTCGGTCTTGAGCCCCTCGGTGAGGCGGTGCGAGCATGGTCTGACGATGCCGAACAAGACGTTCTCCCCCGTGGTTGCCGGGCGTCCCGGTTCACCCGTACGCCCCTGTCGTCACCCTTCCGGACCGACATTCGTATTTTAAGTTGCGCGCCCCGGGCCGAGCCCCTGTCAGCCCGGCGATACCGCAAGATTCCTGACGATTCGCCAGTTTTCGGACCTGACGTTCTGCACCAGTACCGTCACGAATCCCCTGCGCGCCGACTATCCACTTGGCGCGCGATCCGCATCATGGACGACGATAGGGATTGCGGAACCACAAGTGACCGCGCTGAAAGGAGGCGTCCATGGGATCGGTGCGCAAGGCGAGTGCCTGGCTGGGACTCGTCGAGGACAACGATGAGCGTTACTACGACGACGAGTACGCCGACGGTGCCGAGAGCACCGGCGACGCCTGGGTGACGGACCCGCGGGTGCGGGTGGCGACCGACACGGCGCAGGACCAGGGCCGTCGGATCGCCACCGTCTCGCCCGACGGGTTCCGGGACGCCCGGGGCATCGGCGAGCTCTTCCGGGACGGCGTCCCGGTGATCGTGAACCTGACCGCGATGGAGCCGAACGACGCCAAGCGCGTGGTCGACTTCGCCGCCGGTCTCGCCTTCGGCCTGCGCGGCTCGATCGAGCGGGTGGCCACCCGGGTCTTCCTGCTGACCCCGGCCGACACCCAGATCGTCAGCGGCGAGTCCGCCGGCCGCTCGCAGGGCGGCTTCTTCAACCAGAGCTGAACCCGGCCGCGGCTCGGTTCCCCCTCCGGCCCGGTCCGCGTCAGGACCGGGGCCGGGCCGAGCCGGCCGGTTCCGCGGGCTCCCGGCTGCCGGGCACCTTCGCGGTCCCCGCCACCGGCGCCGTCCGGTCCGCGCCGGCCACCGGCTCCACGGCCTCGGCGCCCTTGCGGCCGCCGGCCCGCTCCGCGTCCGCGGCGCACTCCATCACCCGGGGCAGCCGCAGCGCCATCAGCGCCCCGAGCAGCAGCAGCCCGGCGCTCACGAACAGGGTCACGTGCAGGCCGTTCACGAAGGCGTGCCGGGCCGCGTGGTGCAGGGTCTCCCCCGCCGGACCGCCCAGCCGCGCCGCCACCTGATACGCCTCGCCAAGCGAGTTCGCGGCGGCGTCCGTGGCCTCCGCCGGCACCTCGGGCAGCCCCTTCAGACCGGGCCCGTAGGCCGCGTTCATGACACTGCCGAGCAGCGCGATGCCCATGCCCGCGCCGAGCTGGTACGAGGTCTCGCCGATCGCCGCCGCCCCGCCCGCGCTGTCCGCGGGCGCCTCGCTGAGCATCGACTCGTA
Organism: Streptomyces sp. NPDC048659; assembly: GCF_040650575.1. Lineage (NCBI taxonomy): Bacteria > Bacillati > Actinomycetota > Actinomycetes > Kitasatosporales > Streptomycetaceae > Streptomyces > Streptomyces sp. NPDC048659. The sequence goes on from NZ_JBEZHM010000055.1 coordinate 47,699, forward strand.
CGCCGAGAAGAGCGTGGTCTGGAGTCCGAAGCCGAGCAGCACGAAGCCGACGGTGAGCAGCAGCGGCCGGTCGTGCTGCCCCATGAGGACCAGCAGCAGCACCGCCCCGGCGGTCAGCACGAAGCCCCAGCCGACCATCCGGCGCGGCCCGATCCTGCGCAGCGTGTACGAGCCGGTGGCGCCGGCGGCCATGGCGGCGAAGGTCAGCGGCAGCAGCCGCAGCCCGGTCTCCAGCGGGCTGAGCCCGAGGATCAGCTGGAGGTACTGGACGGCGATCAGCTCCAGGCCGACCAGGGCCAGCATCCCGAGCACGATGCAGCCGACCGAGGTGGTGAAGGCCGGGCGGGAGAAGAGCCGCATGTCGATCAGCGGGTGGGCGCGCCGCTTCTGCCGCCGCACGAAGAGGATCAGCAGCGCGGCGCCGATCAGCAGCGGGCCGAGGGTGGCGGGGGCGAGCGGCGGGTCGCCCGCGCCGAGCCGCTTGACGCCGAGGACGGAGCCGAGCACGCCGGCGGTGGCCATGAGCGCGCCGAGCACGTCCCAGGGGCCGTCGCCGCCGCCCTTGGACTCGGGCAGCAGCCAGCGCCCGAGCGGGAGGATCAGCGCCATCAGCGGGATGTTGATCAGGAAGACCGAGCCCCACCAGTAGTGCTCGACCAGGAAGCCGCCGAGCACCGGCCCGGTGGCGGCGCCGATGGCGGCGACCGCCGTCCAGACGCCGATCGCGGTGGCCCGCTCGCGCCGGTCGGGGAAGACCGCGCGGAGGATCGAGAGCGTGGCGGGCATGATCATCGCGCCGCCGACCCCGAGCAGCGCGCGGGCGGCGATCAGCACCTCGGGGGTGGTGGCGAGCGCGGCGACCGCCGAGGCGATGCCGAACAGCCCGTAGCCGAGGAGCAGCACCCGTCTGCGGCCGACCCGGTCGCCGAGGGTGCCGAAGAGGATCAGCATCGAGGCGCAGATCAGCGGGTAGGCGTCGACGATCCACAGCAGCGCGGTGGAGCTCGGGTTCAGGTCCTCGGTGAGCGAGGGGACGGCGACGTGCAGCACGGTCGAGTCGAGCGCGACGAGCAGCAGGCTCACACAGAGGACGACGAGGACGACCCAGCGGTTGGCGCCGCCGGCAGCGGTTCGGAGCCGCGCTCCGGCCGTGTTCGTCCGCGTCATGTACGTACCTCCCAGTGAAGCCCTCGCGCTCGGCGGGCACCTGCCGGGGCCGGACCCCGCGGCGGCCCGGCATCGACGGGCGAGTGAGCCGTCAGCGTACGCGAGTTCAAGGCCCGAGCGCGTGGCGCAGCTCTCACCACGGCGGGCCGCGCGGTGTGGCGTACGCCACTCGGCCCCCGCCGCGCGCCGTCCGGAATTCCGCGCGGAAGGACGCCCTGCCAATTGCCCCGGCATTCCCCGGGCCTTCAAACAGACTTCCGCAAACAGGCGCACGGCAATAGAGCAGAAGGTCATCGGATTTTCCGACGGGCGACGGGAACAAACGCGCGCCTGAGAGCAACTCCACATCACATCGTCATCACGAAGGGACCGGAACGACCAAGGTCGCTACTCACTCCCTGTAACGTCGATTGGGTGCGTACCGACATCTTTGCCCGGCTGGACCGGGAGCCGGAACCGCCGAAGATAGAGGTCCCGCGGATGACCCGCACGCGTCTCGCCCTCTTCGGCGGGACGCTGGCGTTCTATCTGGCCATCGTCGTCGCCGTGCTGCTCTCGACCTGGCTGGTGACCCTCGACTGGAAGATCATGCTCTTCCGGCCCTATCAGCAGTGGCCGGAGCTGCACGCCTTCCTCGACTACTACGTCGTCCTCGGCCAGCGCGGTCCCACCGCGGTGATGGTGGCGGCCTGGCTGGGCTGGCGCTCCTGGCGCCAGCACACGCTGCGCCCGCTGCTCTCCCTCGGCGCCGCGCTGCTCCTCCTCAACGTGACCGTCGGCGCGGTCAAGCTCGGACTCGGCCGCCTCGGCCCCCACTACGCGACGCAGGTCGGCTCCGCCGAGCTCTTCGCCGGCGGAGACATATTCCCGTCCGGGCACACCGCGAACGCGGTCGTGACCTGGGGCATCCTGGCCTATCTCGCGACCACGCCGAGGGCCCGGCGCTATCTGTCGGCCCTGTCGGCCGTGGTCGCCCTCGGGGTCGGCCTCACCACCGTCTACCTCGGCACCCACTGGCTCAGCGACGTGCTGCTCGGCTGGGCCGCGGGCCTGCTGATCCTGCTGGCGCTGCCCTGGTGCGAGCCGGTGATCGCGGTGGTCGAGGCGTGGATCCTGAGCCTGCGGGACCGGCTGCGCGAGCAGCTGCGGGCCCGCCGGCGGCTGGTCCCCTCGCTGCCCGTCGCGGCCGGCGGACCGGTGTCCGGGCTCTTCCCGCAGCGCCCCACGGGCGACGGGGAGCCGGTCCGGGAGAAGATCGGCGCCGGTTCCGGGCGGGCGGCCACGGGCCGCGCGGCCGGACTGCCGAACCCGCCGCTCGCCCCCGCCCGACCGCATCACGCGGTGCGCTCGGAGCGCGCCCCGGCCGGTCCGGGCGGCGGTCGCCGCCCGGCGCACTCACGGCCGGTGACCGGCGGCTGAGCCGCCCCCGCACCGATGACGGAGGGCCCCCGCCGATCCCCGGCGGGGGCCCTCCGTCATGGCGGCGCCGCACGCGCGTCAGCCGAGCCAGACGCGGGTGACGACCTCGTGCTCGACCTCGAAGTTGATGCGCCCGGCCAGGTACTCCATGGTCACGATCGAGCCCGGCGGCAGTTGCCGGACGACGCGCCAGCCTCTGTTCCGGGCGATCCGCTCGGCCGTGTCGGCGGCGAGCCCCACATACGTTTCGGGTGCGTGTTCGGGTGTCATACAGCTCACGTTAGTCCCTTGCCGGTCACGCTTGTGTCACAGGTTCTCGACATATGTTTGACAGGGACCCGATCGTTCGCACGGACGGTTTCCGGCCGCTCATCCGCTCTTTATCGGCCCTTCTCCGGAATTCCCCCGCGACCCCCTCCGCCGGGAATTCCCGGGCATCCGCCCACATGGGCGGCTTTCACCATTCCCGCGCATCGCGCACACACTCACACCTCGTCCGCCGGAGCCGCTCCCGGCCGGTCGAGGGCCCGGGACAGCCGGTCCCTGAGCACCCGGACCCGCTCGGCCAGCTCCGGCGGGTCCAGCACCTCGAACTCCAGGCCGATCATCGAGACGTGCACGACCATCACGTCCAGGCTGTGGGCGCCGGTGCGCAGCAGGCAGGCGTCGTCCCCGTCGGGGGTCAGCACCCCGTCGGCCGGGCCGACCACCGCCGCCGCCTCGGCGAGCGGGGCATGCAGCCGGACCGTCGCCTCCGTCGGGTACACCGCCGTGGACACGCCCTTCGAGACATAGGCGGCCAGGTCCTCGGCGGGCGGCTCGCGGGGCGGGAAGCGGGGGCCGTGCGGCGGCTTCGGCTCGATCCGGTCGGCCCGGAAGGTGCGCCAGTCGCCCCGGTCGACGTCCCAGGCCACCAGGTACCAGCGGCGCTCGCTGCACACCAGCCGGTGCGGCTCGACGGTCCTGCGGGTGGTGGCGCCGCCGTGGTCGCGGTAGGCGAAGCGCAGCAGCTCGGCGTCCCGGCAGGCGTGCGCGAGCTCGGTGAGCACGGCCGGGTCGATCCGCTCGCGCGGGGTGCGCATCATCGGGACGGTGTACGCGGTCAGGGCGCTCACCCGGCGCCGCAGCCGGCCCGGCAGGACCTGCTCCAGCTTGGCGAGCGCCCGCACCGAGCTCTCGCCGATGCCCTCGACCCCCTGGCCCGCGGCGGCCCGCAGCCCGACGGCGACCGCGACCGCCTCCTCGTCGTCGAGGAGCAGCGGCGGCAGCTCGGCGCCCGGCCCGAGCTGGTAGCCGCCGCCGGTGCCGGGCGTGGCGTGCACCGGGTAGCCGAGCTCGCGCAGCCGGTCGACGTCCCGGCGCACGGTCCGGGAGGTCACGCCGAGCCGCTCGGCGAGGTCGGCCCCGGACCATTCCCGGTGGGCCTGGAGCAACGAGAGCAGACGCAGCAGCCGCGCGGAGGTCTCCAACATGCGGCCGAGTCTGCCAGCCCTCGCGGACAGCCACGGTCCGCGATCCGAGGCGGGCCGGTGCGCGTACGGGGCCGGGCGGGCCGGCCGCGTCAGCGCAGGCGGCGGACCAGCCGGCCCGCGCGGGCCTTCGCCCCGTAGGCCGCGTCCAGGACCGCGCCGACCGCGCGGTGCGCGACCGCCCTGGCCCGCCCGTGGGCACGGGGGCGGGCGGCGGGCGCGGCGGCGAGCGCGGTCCAGATCGACTCGTGGCGGGCGGCGATCCGGGCCGGGTCGTAGCGGTCGGCGGCGGCCAGCGCCGCCTTCGCCGCGCGGGCCCGGCCCTCGTCGTCGTTGATGAGCGCCAGCAGGGCGGCGGCGACCGCCGCGGTGTCGTCGACGGGGACCAGCCGCCCGTCGACGCCGTCCTCGATGATCTCGCCGGGTCCGTGCGGGCAGTCGGTGGAGACGACCGGCAGGCCGCAGCGCATGGCCTCGACGATGGTCATGCCGAAGGACTCGCGCCGCGAGGTGACCGCGGCGAGCGAGCCCTTGGCCCACTCCGGCTCCATCGGGTGCGCGGTGCCCATGAGGAAGACGTGGCCGCCGAGGGAGCGGCGCTCGATCTGCCGGGCCAGGGTCCTGCGCAGGTTGTCGGAGGCGTCGCCGGTGCCGTAGATGCGCAGCTTCCAGTCGGGGCGGGCGGCGGCCACGTCGGCGAAGGCGTCGATCAGCAGGTCGTACCGCTTGACCGGGGTGAGCCGGCCGGCCGCGACGACGACCTTGGCGGCGGGGTCGGCGGGCGGCACGGCCGGTACGGGCACGCTGTTCGGGACGGCGTCGACGCGGACGCCGGGCAGGGCGAGCGCCCGGTAGGCGCGGGCGTCGGCCTCGGTGACGGTGGTGACGGCGTCCAGCAGCGCGTACTCGTGCGCGATGTCGCGGCGCAGCCGGTAGTTGTGCCCGTCGAGGATCAGGTGCTCCTGTCCCACGAGCACCGGCCCGCGCGGGGCCTGCCGGACGAGCTGCACGTTGAGGCCCGGCCGGGTGGCGACCAGCACGTCGGCCTCGACCGAGGCCAGGTGCGCGCCGATCCTCGCGTCGGTGAGCGCGCTGTACTGCTTCCAGCGCCCGTCTCCGCGCGGGAACACCCGGGCGGGGCGCCGGAAGTCGGGGTGCTCCCCGTCGTATCCCGGGCTCTTCTTCCGCAGGTCGACGAGGTGACGCAGCGTCACTCCCGCGGGGAGGCCCAGGATCGGCTCGTCGCGGTGCCGGAACACCGAGACGATCTCCACCTCGTGACGGGCCGCCAGCTCGGCGGCGAGCGTGAACGTCGCCCGGATCGTGCCGCCGATGTGGTAGCCGTTGTGGAGCAGGAAAGAGATGCGCATGAAGCTGCCGGTTCCCCCCGGTCAAGTGCGTGGTCGGGGCGACTGTACTGCGCCCCGCGCGGGGCGGCCCACCGCCGGAGGGGTGGGCGGTGAGCCGCGTTTCGGAAGCCGTGGCGGGAACCGGGACCCGTACCTCCAGAGTGTGCCGATCCGGCACACAGCGCAAGAAAGCCGACAGGCCGGGCAGCGGCCCCGGCCCGGGATCCGGCGCTACGGCAGCCGCAGCAGCGTGCCCGTCATCAGCCGGTCCGGGTCGTCCCCGACCACCGCCCGGTTCGCCGCGTACAGCGCCTCCCAGCCGCCCTTCACGGCGAACCGGCGGGCGACCGAGCTGAGGGTGTCGCCGGGCTGCACGACGTGCGCCCGCCCGCTCAGCCCGTACCGCTTCGAGCAGGCCGGCCAGGCGCCCCAGCCCTGGACGCGCAGGACGTCCTCGGCGACGGAGATCTGCTGCGCGCGGCTCGCGAGGTCGGCGCGCCGGGCGTAGCGGGTGCCGCCGAACTCGCGCCAGGTCGGCGGCCAGAACTGGAGCCCGCCGTAGAAGCCGTTGCCGGTGTTCGCCGCCCAGCGTCCGCCGCTCTCGCACTCGGCGACGCACCCCCACGGCCACTGGTCCTGCACGCACGCCTCGACCGGCGAGGGCGCCGCCGCCGCGGCGGTGTCGGCGGCCGTCCCCGGGGCGAGGAGCGCGGCGGCCAGGACGGCGCCGGCCGTCGCATATCGGATCTTCGGCATCGGCGCAGGCTAGGCAGGTGCCGCCGGGGCCCGGCCGGTGCCGCGCGGAACACCGTTCACATGCCACCCGGTCGGCGTCACACAAGTTGGCGGTCGCCCGCGCGTGACCCCGGCCGAGCCTTGCCCGTTGAACTCGGCATGAGACGCCCGGGAACCGCCCGGCCGTCGCCCGCACCGAGTTCCAGGGAGCCCCCCGTGCCGCGACTGCTCGACGTCAGCGAGGACGTACGCGCCGAGATCGGCGACGAAGAAGCCGACCGGCTGCTCGCCGGCGACAACGCCCCGGGCAGCTACGACTGCACCTCCTGCCGTACGCCGGGCGATTCCGAGCAGGAGCGCACCAGCACCGTGCTGTTCGTCGGCGACGAGACCGCCGTCCTCGCCTTCGCCCACGCCAGCTGCATCCCGTCCCAGGTCGTCCGGGTCGAGGAGGCGCAGCTCCAGGGCGCGGTGGCGTCCATCGCGGCGGCCGACGCCGCCGACTCGCTGGCCGTGGCCCACCCGGAGCAGGCGGTGCTCGGTGTCACCAGCGGCCTGGTGCTGATCGAGGGCGAGCTGCACCCGGCGCTGGTGGTGGAGCCGACCGCCCCGGTGGCCCGGCCCGGCTCGGAGGGGCTGGTGGACGAGTTCCTGCCGCTCCTCGCGGAGCAGGGCTTCCAGCCGGTGTCCGACATGAACGTGAAGCCGGCCCCGCTGCCGGGCTGGTCGGTGCTGGTGGCCATGGGGCAGCTGCACTCGGTGCTCCAGCCGGGCACCGGCGGCACCGGCCAGGCCGCCTGGTGGCAGGCGCACCAGCCGCTCCAGGTCACCGAGGGCTGGCGGGCCGCCGCCAACAAGTCGCACACGGTGCTGGTGTTCGCCGCCCCGGTGGGCTCGATCGGGCAGCAGCCGCGGGAGGACCTGCTCCGGGACGCCCTGGAGAAGGCCGCGGCGAACGGGCGTCTGGTGGCCGCCGCCATGCCGCTGGCGGGCACGTGAGGGAGGACCGGCCGGGCATAGGGCCGGCGCGCGTGCCGACCGTGCCGCGGCCGAGGCGGGCCCCTCTTTCCGAGGGGCGCCCGCATCTCACGGACGGCGGGGTCGTTGGCACCTACGTGCACCCATACGACCCTTTCCGCCAGCAGTATCCGAGTCCGATCCCGTCCATGCGCCCGGCGCAGGACGTGTCGGCGGGCCAGTCGGCGACGCCGATCTACGACGCCCTGTACTCCGAGTACCGCCGTACGTTCCGCACGCTGCCGGGCGACCGCAGCGGCGAGGAGGAGCTGGCCTTCCGCTCCTTCGGTGCGGGCGGGTACGGGCAGGCGTACGGGCAGAGCCACGGGCACCGGCACGCGGGCTGGTCGGCGTACGCGCTGCCACCGGGGCCCCGGGCCGGCATGTGAGGCACGGGAATCGGCGGAGGGCCGGGGCGTGCGACCACCGCGGCTACTGACCGCCCTGCGCCCGCGAGCGCAACCGTTCCGGCCCGCCGCCCCCGGGCCG
>NZ_JBEZHM010000056.1:0-54857 GCF_040650575.1 Streptomyces sp. NPDC048659
ACGCCCGGTTACATTCCGAACCCGGAAGCTAAGCCTTTCAGCGCCGATGGTACTGCAGGGGGGACCCTGTGGGAGAGTAGGACGCCGCCGAACAACCCGCCCTTTTAGCTCAGTCGGTAGAGCGTCTCCATGGTAAGGAGAAGGTCAACGGTTCGATTCCGTTAAAGGGCTCAGAGAAAAGGCCCCCGCCATCTGGCGGGGGCCTTTTTGCGTTTCCCGGGCGATGAGAGAGCAAGGGGAGGGGGAGGGCCCAAGCCCTCCGCCTCCCCTTCTTCTAGCGGTTGTGCGGTTCCGGGATACGGAGGGCCAGGATGGCCATGTCGTCCGAGGCCGGCTCCTGGGCGAAGCGTTCGACCGCGCGCAGGACGCGGGAGGCGACCGCGCCGGCCGTCAGGCCCGTACACGACTTGAGGACCTCCGTGAGGCCGTCGTCGCCCAGCATCCTGGTGCCCTCGCGGCGTTCGGTGACGCCGTCCGTGACGCACAGGAGGACGTCGCCCGGGTCCAGGGTGACGGTCTGCTCGTACAGCTCCAGGTCGTCCATGACGCCGAGGAGGGGCTGCGGGTCCGCCGCGGGGCGGACCGTGCCGTCCTGGCTCAGGCGGAGCGGGAGCGGATGGCCGGCGCAGACGACCTTCAGGACCGCCGAGCCGTCCTCCTGCGGGCGCATCTCGCCGTACAGCAGGGTCAGGAAGCGGCTGCGGGCGCCCTCGTCGAGGATCGCCGCGTTGAGGCGCTCCAGGACGGCCGGGCCGCCGAAGCCCTCGCGGGCCAGCAGGCGCAGGGCGTGCCGGGCCAGGCCGGTGACGGCGGCGGCCTCCGGGCCCGTACCGCAGACGTCGCCGATGGCGAAGCCGTACGCGCCGTCGCGGATCGGGAAGAGGTCGTAGAAGTCTCCGCCGACCTCGTTGCCCTCGCCGGCCGCGCGGTAGATGACGTCGACCTCGACACCGGGGACGACGGGGAGGCCCGGCGGCAGCAGGCTGCGCTGGAGGGAGCGGCTGATGGCCGTGCGCTCCGAGTACAGGCGGGCGTTGTCCAGGGCCAGGGCGGCGCGGCGGGAGAGGTCCTCGGCGAGCTCCAGGATCTCCTGGCGGAAGTGGTCGTCCGAGGGCTTGCCGAGGGTCAGCATGCCGATGACGCGGTTGCGGGCCACCAGGGGCAGGACGACCGTCTCGCCGCCCACGGCCGTCGCGGTCGCCAGGGCCGTACCGATGCCGGAGGACACCGGGCCGCCGGGGCCGTCGAGTTCGCGCATCGAGGCGTCCAGGGCCGCGCGGTGCGCGGCGTCGCCCGGGGCGGTCCACACCCGGGCGCCGGGGGTCGTCACCGGGTCGGGCGGGGAGATCGACACGAGGAGGGCCTTCAGGCCGTCGATCAGGTCCTCGTCCTCGTGCAGGACGTAGGAGAGGTACGGGTCGGAAGCCTGGTCCGCGATCGTGTAGACGGCGCACCAGGTGGCCAGGGTCGGGACCGTCATCTGGGCCATCAGGGCCAGGGTCTGGTCGCGGTCGAGGGTGCCGGCCAGCAGGTCGGACGCCTCGACGAGGAAGCTGAGGGAGCCGCGGCGCAGGCGCTCCAGCTCGCCGAGGCGGGCGGACTCGACGGCCAGCGCGATCCGGTCGGCGGCGAACTGGAGGCGCAGGGCCTCCTCGTTGGAGTAGCGGTTGGCGCCTTCCGCGGCGACGCCGAGGGAGCCGGTGAGGCGGCCCTCGACCTTGAGCGGGACCGTGACGACCGAGCGCATCCCGGTGCCTTCGAGGAGGGGTACGGCGCCGGGGACGGCGGCCAGGTCCTCGTGGACGGCGGGCATCCGGGCGGAGCCGTAGCGGCTGGCGCCGGTCTCGACGGGGACGCGGGCGAAGCGCTGGCGGGCGGAGGGCAGGCCCGTGGTGGCCCGTACCTCCAGTTCGGTCTCGTCGTCGGTGGCGAGGAGGAGGAAGGCGGAGTCGCCGTCCAGCATGTCGCGGGCGCGCTCGACCGTGCGCTGGAGGAGGCCGTCGAGGTCGTCGGGGGCCGGGGAGCCGATGAAGACCTCGAAGGGGTCGGCGGCGGTGCGGCTCTCGGGGCCCGCGTCGGCGGCGGCGGGGCGCTGCGGGGTCTGGAGGACGGCGCGCTCGTAGTCGCGGACGAGCAGGCAGACCGTGGACGGCTCGCCCTGGGCGTCGCGGACGCGGAGGTGGGAGGCGTACACGGGGATGACGCGGCCGTCGGCGCAGCGGATGCCGTAGCTGCCCTCCCAGCGGGACAGGCGCAGGGCCTCGGCGAGGCCGGTGCCGATGCCGGGGGTGTGGGGCCAGGCGGCGAGGTCGCCGAGGGGTTTGCCGGTGACCTGCTCGGAGCCGTAGCCGAAGAGCTCCTCGGCGTCCTCGTTCCAGGCGGCGATGGCGCCGCCGCGGTCGATCTGGACGACGGCGACGCGGACGCGGCTCTCGGTGACGGGGAGGAGCGGATCCGGCAGGACGGGGCCCGCGGAGCGGGTGCCGACGGGCCGCTCGGGCAGGTCGAGGTGGAACCAGACGTGCTTGCGGGTGGGGCTGTACTCGACGCCCCAGCGGGTGGCGAGGGCGGCGCAGAGCAGCAGGCCCCGGCCGTTCTCGCGGTCGGGGCCGGTCATGGCGCGGCCCTGCTGGACCGGGATCTCGCGCTCGGGGTAGCGGTCGGCGACCTCGATGCGGACGCCGTCGTCGGCGCGCAGGCAGAGGACGTCGGCGGCGGTGCCGGCGTGGATGACGGCGTTGGTGACGAGTTCGCTGGTGAGGACGACGGCGTCGTCGACGACCTCGGCGTACCCCCAGCCCTGGAGGGTGTCCCGGACGAAGGCCCGGGCGGTGGCCACGGACCGTCCGACGGGATCGAAACTGGCAGCCGCCCGCGCGGTGATCACTGAACTCCTCGTACGCGTCTCGACACCCGGCTCCGCCATGGTCGGTCTGCCCCTCCCGCCGCCTGTGCTCTTTCCGGCCGTCCGTGCCGAACCCCGCCGCCGGGCGGACCGGGGCGGGTGGACAGCCGGATGCCAGGTTACTTACCTTCGCTGTCCCAGCGGATGCCGGTCATCGCTGTTTCCGTCCCTCGGGGGTGGGGACGCTGTGCGAAGCTGCCGAACTGTTATGGCCTGGTTCGGTCACGGTGAAACACTGGGCAGGCTGGTAGCGAGAGACCGAGTGCATGGTCGACCCCTTCGGGAGGGACACGGTGGAGTCTGGCACGACGACGCGGCGCGGTGGCGGTTCGCGGGCGTGGGGGGCCTCCGGTGGCGGGCGGTCCCGGGGTGGCGGCACGGTGCAGGTGGACGCGGCGGCGCTGCAGCGGCTGCTCGGGGCACTGGCGTCGATGCGCGACGGGAACTTCCGCAAGCGGCTGCCGGTCTCCGGCGACGGGGTGATGGCGGAGATCTCCGCCGTCTTCAACGAGCTCGCGGACCGGCAGACGCATCTGACGGGGGAGCTGTCGCGGGTGCGCCGGGTGGTGGGCCGCGAGGGCAAGCTGTCGGAGCGGCTGGAGACCGGGGCCGGCGAGGGGGCGTGGGCGGCGGCCGTGGAGGCCGCGAACGCGCTGGTGGACGAGTTGGCGCGGCCGGTCTCCGAGGTCGGGCGGGTGCTCTCGTCGGTGGCCGAGGGTGATCTGGGGCAGCGGATGGAGCTGCGTTCGGAGGGGGCGGACGGGACGACGCGGCCGTTGCGCGGCGAGTTCCTGAAGGTCGCCCGTACGGTGAACAACCTGGTCGACCAGCTGTCGGTGTTCGCGGACGAGGTGACCCGGGTCGCCCTGGAAGTGGGCACCGAGGGCAAGCTGGGCGGGCAGGCGCAGGTCCGCGGGATGTCGGGTTCGTGGAAGGACCTCACGGACTCGGTCAACACCATGGCGAACCGGCTGACGGCCCAGGTGCGGGACATCGCGCTGGTGACGACGGCGGTCGCGAACGGCGACCTGTCGCAGAAGGTCACGGCGAACGTGGCCGGCGAGATGCTGGAGCTGAAGAACACGGTCAACCGGATGGTGGACCAGCTCTCCTCGTTCTCGTCCGAGGTGACCCGGGTGGCCCGCGAGGTGGGCACGGAGGGGGAGCTGGGCGGTCAGGCCGAGGTGGCCGGGGTCGCCGGGGTGTGGAAGGACCTCACGGATTCCGTCAACACGATGGCGGGAAATCTCACCAATCAGGTGAGGGGTATCGCGGAGGTCACCACGGCGGTGGCCAACGGCGATCTGTCGCAGAAGGTGCGGGTGTCGGCGCGGGGCGAGATCGCGCAGCTCGCGGACACGATCAACCAGATGACGGAGACGCTGCGGACCTTCGCGGACGAGGTGACCCGGGTCTCCGGCGAGGTCGGCGCGCAGGGTCTGCTCGGCGGTCAGGCGCAGGTGCCGGGCGCTGCGGGGACGTGGAAGGACCTGACCGACTCGGTCAACACGGTCTTCCGGAACATCACCACGCAGGTGCGGGACATCGCGCAGGTGACGACGGCGGTGGCCAACGGCGACCTGTCGCAGAAGGTCACGGTGGACGTGGCCGGGGAGATGCTGGAGCTGAAGAACACCGTCAACACGATGGTGGACCAGCTGTCGGCGTTCGGTTCCGAGGTGACCCGGGTGGCGCGGGAGGTCGGCGTCGAGGGTCTGCTGGGCGGTCAGGCCGAGGTGCCGGGCGCGGCGGGGACGTGGAAGGACCTCACCGATTCGGTGAACACGGCGTTCCGCAACCTGACGGGGCAGGTGCGGGACATCGCGCAGGTGACGACGGCGGTGGCCAACGGCGACCTGTCGCAGAAGGTCACGGTCGACGTGGCCGGCGAGATGCTGGAGCTGAAGAACACCGTCAACACGATGGTGTCGCAGCTGTCGTCCTTCGCCGACCAGGTGACCCGGATGGCCAGGGACGTGGGCACGGAGGGCCGCCTCGGCGGCCAGGCCCGGGTCGACGGGGTGTCCGGGCGCTGGCGGGAGCTCACCGACTCGGTGAACTTCATGGCCGGCAACCTGACCTCGCAGGTGCGGCAGATCGCTCAGGTGACGACGGCGGTGGCGCGGGGCGACCTGTCGCAGAAGATCGACGTGGACGCGCGCGGGGAGATCCTGGAGCTGAAGAACACCATCAACACGATGGTCGACCAGCTCTCGGCCTTCGCGGACCAGGTGACCCGGGTGGCCCGCGAGGTGGGTACGGACGGGCGGCTGGGCGGTCAGGCGCAGGTGCCCGGTGTCGCGGGTGTGTGGCGGGACCTGACCGACTCGGTGAACGGCATGGCCGGGAACCTGACGGCGCAGGTGCGCAACATCGCGCAGGTCGCCACGGCGGTGGCGCGGGGCGACCTGTCGCAGAAGATCGACGTGGACGCGCGGGGCGAGATCCTGGAGCTGAAGAACACCCTCAACACGATGGTGGACCAGCTGTCCAGCTTCGCGGACCAGGTGACGAGGGTGGCCCGGGAGGTGGGCACGGAGGGCATCCTGGGCGGTCAGGCCGAGGTGCAGGGCGTCTCCGGCACCTGGAAGGACCTGACCCAGTCGGTGAACTTCATGGCGAACAACCTGACCTTCCAGGTCCGGAACATCGCCGAGGTCACCACGGCGGTCGCGCGCGGCGACCTGTCGAAGAAGATCACCGTCGACGCCAAGGGCGAGATCCTGGAGCTGGTGACGACCGTCAACACGATGGTCGACCAGCTGTCGAACTTCGCCGACGAGGTGACCCGGGTGGCCCGCGAGGTGGGCACCGAGGGCATCCTCGGCGGCCAGGCGCGGGTGCGCGGGGTGACCGGCATCTGGAAGGACCTGAGCGACAACGTCAACCTGATGGCCAACAACCTGACCAGCCAGGTGCGGAACATCTCCCGGGTCTCCGCAGCCGTCGCCAACGGTGACCTGACCAAGAAGGTCACCGTGGACGCGCGCGGCGAGGTCGCCGAGCTCGCCGACACCGTCAACACGATGGTGACGACGCTGTCCTCGTTCGCGGACGAGGTGACCCGGGTGGCCCGCGAGGTGGGCACCGAGGGCGAGCTGGGCGGTCAGGCGCGGGTGCCCGGGGTGTCGGGCACCTGGAAGGACCTGACCGAGTCGGTGAACTCGATGGCCGACAACCTGACGGGTCAGGTGCGACAGATCGCCGCGGTCACCACGGCCATCGCCAAGGGCGACCTCACCAAGAAGATCGACATCGACGCGCGGGGCGAGATCCAGCAGCTGAAGAGCACCATCAACACGATGGTCGACCAGCTGTCGAACTTCGCGGAGGAGGTCACCCGGGTGGCCCGCGAGGTGGGCACGGACGGGCAGCTGGGCGGTCAGGCCCGGGTGCGGGACGTCGAGGGCACCTGGTCGGACCTCACCCAGTCGGTGAACGAGATGGCCGGGAACCTGACCCGTCAGGTGCGGGCCATCGCGGCGGTCGCGACGGCGGTGACGCGCGGCGACCTCAACGTGAAGATCGACGGCGTGGACGCGGCCGGTGAGATCCAGGCGCTCCAGGACAACATCAACACGATGATCTCCAACCTGCGCGACACCACCCTCGCCAACGACGAGCAGGACTGGCTCAAGGGCAACCTGGCGCGCATCTCCGGCCTGATGCAGGGCCGGCGGGACCTGGAGGACGTGGCCTCGCTCATCATGAGCGAGCTGACCCCGGTGGTCTCGGCGCAGCACGGCGCCTTCTTCGTGGCGATGCCGACGGGCTCCGCGCACAACGACGCCGAGCCGCTGGGCGAGGGGGAGGGCTCGTACGAGCTGCGGATGCGCGGCAGTTACGGCTACTCCGCCGGGTCGATGCCGACCTCGTTCCGGCCCGGGGAGACGCTGATCGGGACGGCGGCGGAGGAGAAGCGGACCATCCAGGTCAACGTGCCGCCGGGCTACCTGAAGATCTCGTCCGGGCTCGGCGAGGCGGCCCCGGCGCATGTGATCGTGCTGCCGGTGCTGTTCGAGGGGCGGGTGCTCGGGGTCATCGAGCTGGCGTCCTTCCAGCCGTTCACGCAGATCCAGCGGGACTTCCTCAACCAGATCGCGGAGCTGATCGCGACGACGGTCAACACGATCAGCGTCAACACCCGTACCGAGGTGCTGCTCCAGCAGTCGCAGGAGCTCACCGAGCAGCTGCGGGAGCGGTCGGCGGAGCTGGAGCACCGGCAGAAGGAGCTGCAGAACTCCAACGCGGAGCTGGAGGACAAGGCGGAGCTGCTGGCCCGTCAGAACCGGGACATCGAGGTGAAGAACACCGAGATCGAGGAGGCCCGGCAGGTCCTGGAGGAGCGCGCCGAGCAGCTCGCGGTCTCGATGCGCTACAAGTCCGAGTTCCTGGCGAACATGTCGCACGAGCTGCGCACCCCGCTCAACTCGCTGCTGATCCTGGCGAAGCTGCTCGCGGACAACGCGGACACCAACCTGACGCCGAAGCAGGTGGAGTTCGCCGAGACGATCCACGGGGCCGGCTCCGATCTGCTCCAGCTGATCAACGACATCCTGGACCTGTCGAAGGTCGAGGCGGGCAAGATGGACGTCTCGCCGACCCGGATCGCGCTGGTGCAGCTCGTCGACTACGTGGAGGCGACCTTCCGGCCGCTGACCGCGGAGAAGGGGCTGGACTTCTCGGTGCGGGTGTCGCCCGAGCTGCCGGCCACGCTGCACACCGACGAGCAGCGGCTGCTCCAGGTGCTGCGCAACCTGCTGTCCAACGC
Organism: Streptomyces sp. NPDC048659; assembly: GCF_040650575.1. NCBI lineage: Bacteria > Bacillati > Actinomycetota > Actinomycetes > Kitasatosporales > Streptomycetaceae > Streptomyces > Streptomyces sp. NPDC048659. Next base: position 7,677 of record NZ_JBEZHM010000056.1, read on the forward strand.
GGTGAAGTTCACCGACACGGGCGCGGTGGAGCTGGTGATCCGGCCGGCGGGCGCGGACGTGCCGCAGTCGATCCGGGAGCAGCTCCTGGAGGCGGGGACGCTGCGCGACCCGGACGCGGACCTGATCGCGTTCTCGGTGACGGACACCGGCATCGGCATCGCGCCGGGCAAGATGCGGGTGATCTTCGAGGCGTTCAAGCAGGCGGACGGCACGACCAGCCGCAAGTACGGGGGTACGGGGCTTGGCCTGTCGATCAGCCGGGAGATCGCGCGGCTGCTGGGCGGCGAGATCCACGCGGCGAGCGAGCCGGGCCGCGGCTCGACGTTCACGCTCTATCTGCCGCTGAGCCCCGGTCAGCCGGCGCACCCCGGGCACGGGCACGAACTGCCGGAGACCGCCGAGGCGCACGCGCCGGTGGGGGAGTTCGGCGACGGGCTGGTGCACTTCGCGCCGGCGCCGCCCGCCGAGGCGCGGTCCGGGGCGCTGTTCCGGCACCGGCGCAAGGCGGTCGAGCAGCAGCGGACGGCCGCCCCCGGGCAGCCGGAGCGGACCGGCGCGGCCGAGGCGGAGGAGCGGCACGAGCCCGCTCCGCGCCGCAGCTTCGGCTTCGCGGGGGAGAAGGTGCTGATCGTCGACGACGACATCCGCAACGTCTTCGCCCTCACCAGCGTCCTGGAGCAGCACGGGCTCGCGGTGCTGTACGCGGAGAACGGGCGCGAGGGCATCGAGGTGCTGGAGCAGCACGAGGACGTGTCGGTCGTGCTGATGGACATCATGATGCCGGAGATGGACGGGTACGCGACGACGACGGCGATCCGGCGGATGCCGCAGTTCGCGGGGCTGCCGATCATCGCGCTGACGGCGAAGGCGATGAAGGGCGACAAGGAGAAGGCGCTGGAGTCGGGCGCCTCGGCCTATGTGACCAAGCCCGTCGACCCGGACTATCTGCTGACCGAGATGGAGAAGTGGATGCGGGACGGGGAGGGCTGAGCCGGGCCCGTGGCACCGGTCGGCCGGCGGGAGTCCGGCGGACCGGTGCCATCCGGGTGTGAGAGGCCCGGGGACGGGGAACCTTCTGGTCTCCCACCGCGTTCGACGTACGGGCACGGGGCCGTGCTCAGTGACAATGCGGTGACAGGGTGTGGCGACGGGCGGGGTGCGGCTACGATGACCGGCACAAGGACGGACGGCGCATGGGAGTCGTCTTCTGGGGCGGCGCCAGGTGCTTCCCCCGGCTCGCGGAGCCGGAGCGAGACAGTGCCGGGGCGAGGAGGACGGGGCATGGTGCAGAAGGCCAAGATCCTCCTGGTCGATGACCGGCCGGAGAATCTGCTGGCGCTGGAGGCCATTCTCTCGGCGCTCGATCAGACGCTGGTGCGGGCATCGTCCGGGGAGGAAGCGCTCAAGGCGCTGCTGACCGACGACTTCGCGGTCATCCTGCTGGACGTCCAGATGCCCGGCATGGACGGGTTCGAGACGGCGGCGCACATCAAGCGGCGCGAGCGGACCCGGGACATCCCGATCATCTTCCTGACCGCGATCAACCACGGCCCGCACCACACCTTCCGGGGGTACGCGGCGGGCGCGGTCGACTACATCTCGAAGCCGTTCGACCCGTGGGTGCTGCGGGCCAAGGTCTCCGTCTTCGTCGAGCTGTACATGAAGAACTGTCAGCTCCGCGAGCAGGCGGCGCTGCTGCGGCTCTAGCTGGAGGGCGGCGGGCACAACGGGCACGCCAAGGAGTCCGCGGGGCTGCTCGCCGAGCTCTCCGCCCGGCTGGCGGCGGTCGAGGAGCAGGCCGAGGCGCTGTCCAAACAGCTCGACGACGACTCCGCCGACGCGGCGGCCGTCGCCACCGCGGCCCATCTGGAGCGCAAGCTGACCGGGCTCCGCCGGGCGCTCGACGCGCTGGAGCCGGGCACGGGCGGCACGGCCACGCTGCCCGCGCAGGGCTGACCCGGCGTCACCCCGCCACGCCGAGGGCCGGCGCGGAACATCGGCCGAACGGTATCGGCCGTGAGCCTGTGTCAGTTTCGCGCCCCGTAGCGGCGACACGAACGGGTGAGCTGTTTCCCCGGCCGCGTACACCGGTAACCTCAGCATCATGGCCTCACGTACGTCCGGCAAGGGTTCCCAGGGCACGGCGGGCACCGCGAAGCCGCGCGCCGGCCGTACGACCGGCACCGCGAAGAAGGCGGTGCCCGCGAAGGCGCCCGCCAAGCCTGCCGCGAAGAAGGCGCCCGCCAAGAAGGCGGCGCCCGCCAAGCGCGCGCCCGCGCGCAAGACCGCCGCGAAGAAGGCCGCGCCGCGCCCCGCGCCGTCCCCGACCGGGGGCCTCTACCGGCTCGTGCGCGGGCTCTGGCTCGGTCTCGCGCACGGTGTCGGCGCGATGTTCCGGGGGATAGGGCGCGGAGCGAAGGGTCTCGACCCGGCGCACCGCAAGGACGGCATGGCGCTGCTGCTGCTCGGCGTCGCCCTGATCGTCGCCGCCGGGACCTGGTCCAACCTGCGCGGTCCCGTCGGCGACCTGGTCGAGATGCTGGTCACCGGCGCCTTCGGGCGGCTGGACCTGCTGGTCCCGCTGCTGGTCGGCGCGATCGGCGTCCGGCTGATCCTCCACCCGGAGAAGCCCGAGGCCAACGGGCGGATCGCGATCGGGCTGTCGGCGCTGGTCGTCGGCGTGCTCGGGCAGGTGCACATCGCCTGCGGCTCGCCCGGCCGCGAGGACGGCACCAAGGCCATGCAGGACGCCGGCGGGCTCATCGGCTGGGCCGCCTCCAAGCCGCTCGTCTTCATGATGGGCGAGGTCCTCGCGGTGCCCCTGCTGGTGCTGCTCACGCTCTTCGGGCTGCTCGTCGTCACCGCCACCCCGGTCAACGCGATCCCGCAGCGGCTGCGCGCCCTCGGCGCCCGGCTCGGGATCGTCGAGCCGGAGTACGAGCCGGAGCACGACGACCTGGGCGACGCGCGCGACGCGTACGGCGACGACTGGCGCGAGGCGGGGCCCGGTCCCGCGCGCCCGGCGCGCCGGCGTGCGCCCGGCGCGGGGCCGGGCTACGACCCGGACGGGGCCGACCGGGCGGAGGCCGCGGCCCTGGAGCGGCGCGGCCGGCGCCGTACGCCGTCCTCGTCGGCCTTCGACACGGGCGGGCTCGACCCGGTCGACGTGGCCGCCGCGGCCGCCGCCGCCCTGGACGGGGCCGTCCTCAACGGGATGCCGCCCTCGCCGCTGGTCGCCGATCTGACCCGGGACCTGACCGCCGACCGCGCCGCCGCCGTCGCGGCAGCCGCCGCCGAGGCCGCGGAGGCGCCCGGGGCTCCCGCGAAGCCGGTGCCGACCGCGCGCGGCGCGAAGGGGGCCGGGGAGCGGGCGTCCGGGGGAGTGCCGGACCTGACGAAGCCGGCGCCCGAGCCGACCGACCTGCCCGCGCGCGCCGAGCAGCTCCAGCTCTCCGGCGACATCACGTACTCGCTGCCGTCCATGGACCTGCTGGAGCGCGGCGGGCCCGGCAAGACCCGGAGCGCCGCCAACGACCTGATCGTCGAGTCGCTGACCAACGTCTTCGCCGAGTTCAAGGTGGACGCGGCCGTCACCGGCTTCACCCGGGGCCCGACGGTCACCCGCTACGAGGTGGAGCTCGGCCCGGCGGTCAAGGTCGAGAAGATCACCGCGCTGACCAAGAACATCGCGTACGCCGTGGCCAGCCCCGACGTGCGGATCATCTCGCCGATCCCCGGCAAGTCAGCCGTCGGCATCGAGATCCCGAACACCGACCGCGAGATGGTCAACCTCGGCGACGTGCTGCGGCTGGCCGAGGCGGCGGAGGACGACCACCCGATGCTGGTGGCGCTCGGCAAGGACGTCGAGGGCGGCTACGTGATGGCCAACCTGGCGAAGATGCCGCACATCCTGGTCGCCGGCGCCACCGGCTCCGGCAAGTCCTCGTGCATCAACTGCCTGATCACCTCGGTGATGATAAGGGCGACCCCGGAGGACGTCCGGATGGTGCTCGTCGACCCCAAGCGGGTCGAGCTCACCGCGTACGAGGGCATCCCGCACCTGATCACGCCGATCATCACCAACCCGAAGCGGGCCGCCGAGGCCCTCCAGTGGGTCGTGCGCGAGATGGACCTGCGCTACGACGACCTGGCCGCCTTCGGCTTCCGGCACATCGACGACTTCAACCAGGCGATCCGCGACGGCAAGGTCCAGCTCCCGCCGGGCAGCGAGCGCGAGCTCAAGCCGTACCCGTACCTCCTGGTGATCGTCGACGAGCTCGCCGACCTGATGATGGTGGCCCCCCGGGACGTCGAGGACGCCATCGTCCGGATCACCCAGCTGGCCCGCGCGGCCGGCATCCACCTGGTGCTCGCGACCCAGCGGCCCTCCGTGGACGTCGTCACCGGTCTGATCAAGGCGAACGTGCCCTCCCGGCTCGCCTTCGCCACCTCCTCGCTCGCCGACAGCCGGGTCATCCTCGACCAGCCGGGCGCCGAGAAGCTGATCGGCAAGGGCGACGGCCTGTTCCTGCCGATGGGCGCGAACAAGCCGACCCGTATGCAGGGCGCCTTCGTCACCGAGGCCGAGGTCGCCGTCGTCGTCCAGCACTGCAAGGACCAGATGGCGCCCGTCTTCCGGGACGACGTCACCGTCGGCACCAAGCAGAAGAAGGAGATCGACGAGGAGATCGGCGACGACCTGGACCTGCTGTGCCAGGCCGCCGAGCTGGTCGTCTCGACCCAGTTCGGCTCCACCTCGATGCTCCAGCGCAAGCTGCGGGTCGGCTTCGCCAAGGCCGGCCGGCTGATGGACCTGATGGAGTCGCGCAACATCGTCGGGCCGAGCGAGGGCTCCAAGGCCCGGGACGTGCTCGTCAAGCCGGACGAGCTGGACGGGGTGCTGGCCGTGATCCGCGGGGAGTCCGACGGCTGAGCGGGGGAGTCCGACGGTCGAGGGGAGTGGCCGGAAGACGCCGTGACGAGACCGGGGCGAGACTCACTCGTAAGGGAGCGGGGGCAACCGTTTCCCTTGGGCGTACGTCAAGTTGGAGGGAGGGACAGGACGATGTCCCAGCCTCATGGCGTACAAACGACGCCCGCCCGGTTGCCCCACCCTTTCGTACCACCCATAGACTGAACGTCCAGCAGGTGGCTACACGCTCGAAAGGCGCTCTCGTGTCCATCGGCAACTCCCCCGAATCCCCCGAGGACGACCGGAACTTCCCGGCAGATGACCGGGATTCGATCGGTCGCGCCCTCCAGCAGGCCCGTGTCGCCGCCGGTCTCACCGTCGAAGAGGTCAGCGCCTCCACCCGAGTGCGCGTGCCGATCGTGCACGCGATCGAGGAGGACGACTTCTCGCGCTGCGGCGGCGACGTCTACGCCCGCGGGCACATCCGCACCCTCGCGCGCGCCGTCCGGCTCGATCCGGCCCCCCTGATCGAGCAGTACGACGCCGAGCACGGCGGCCGGCCCGCCCCGACCCCCGCGGCGCCGCTCTTCGAGGCGGAGCGCATCCGCCCCGAGCCGCGCCGACCCAACTGGACCGCCGCCATGGTCGCCGCGATCGTGGCCGTCGTCGGCTTCGTCGGCTTCACCATGTTCAACGGCAACGACGTGCGCGGCAACGGCGCGGTCGCCGAGGGCCCCGCCCCGGCGCCCAAGGCCACCGCCAGCGCCAAGCCCAAGCCGGTGAAGCCCGCCCCCAAGCCCGCGCCCTCCGAGAGCGCCATCGCGGCGGTCCCGCAGGACAAGGTCACCGTGAAGCTCACCGCGACCGACGACAAGAGCTGGATCTCGGCCAAGGCGCACGACGGCAAGCTGCTCTTCGACGGGCTGCTCCTGCCGGGCGAGTCCAAGACCTTCCAGGACGACGAGCGCGTGGACCTCATCCTCGGCAACGCCGGGCCGATCGAGCTCTACGTCAACGGCAAGAAGGTCCAGGACACCTTCGAGTCCGGCCAGGTCGAGCGCCTGTCGTACACGAAGGGCGACCCCGAGGCCGGGTGATCCCGGTGACGTGAGTGACGAGGGTGAACCCTGCGCGACGGAGGTACGGCCGGGACGAAGTAGTCTTGAGTCCATGCCCGAACGCCGTACCGTCGCCCTTGTCACTCTCGGCTGCGCCCGTAACGAGGTGGACTCGGAGGAGCTCGCAGGCCGCTTGGCAGCGGACGGCTGGGAGCTCGTCGAATCCGCCGAGGACGCAGACGTCGCCGTCGTCAACACCTGTGGCTTCGTCGAAGCCGCCAAGAAGGACTCCGTCGACGCCCTCCTCGAAGCCAATGATCTGAAGGACCACGGCCGCACCCAGGCCGTCGTCGCCGTCGGCTGTATGGCCGAGCGCTACGGCAAGGAACTCGCCGACGCGCTCCCCGAGGCCGACGGCGTGCTCGGCTTCGACGACTACGCCGACATCTCCAACCGCCTCCAGACCATCCTCAGCGGCGGCAGTGTCGAGGCGCACACCCCGCGTGACCGGCGCAGCCTGCTGCCGCTGTCCCCGGTGGAGCGCCAGAAGGCCGCCACGTCGGTGGCCCTGCCCGGCCACGGGGCCTCAGCGGCCGCCGAGGCCCCGCAGGCGCCCGAGGCGCCCGTCGCCCCGGAGAACGTGCCGACCGACCTCCCCGACGGCCTGGCGCCCGCCTCCGGCCCCCGCGCGCCCCTGCGCCGCCGCCTGGACACCAGCCCGGTGGCCTCCGTGAAGCTGGCCTCCGGCTGCGACCGCCGCTGCTCCTTCTGCGCCATCCCGTCCTTCCGCGGCTCCTTCGTCTCGCGCCGCCCCTCGGACGTGCTGAACGAGACGCGCTGGCTCGCCGAGCAGGGTGTGAAGGAGGTCATGCTGGTCTCCGAGAACAACACCTCGTACGGCAAGGACCTCGGCGACATCCGCCTCCTGGAGAGCCTGCTGCCCGAGCTGGCCGCCGTCGACGGCATCGAGCGCGTCCGGGTCAGCTACCTGCAGCCCGCCGAGATGCGCCCCGGCCTGATCGACGTGCTCACCTCGACCGAGAAGGTCGTCCCGTACTTCGACCTGTCCTTCCAGCACAGCGCCCCGGACGTGCTGCGGGCGATGCGCCGCTTCGGCGACACCGACCGCTTCCTGGAGCTCCTGGAGACCATCCGCTCCAAGGCCCCGACCGCCGGCGCCCGCTCCAACTTCATCGTCGGCTTCCCCGGCGAGACCGAGGCGGACTTCGCCGAGCTGGAACGCTTCGTCACCCACGCCCGCCTCGACGCCATCGGCGTCTTCGGCTACTCCGACGAGGACGGCACCGAGGCCGCCACGTACGAGCACAAGCTCGACCAGGACGTCGTCGACGCGCGCCTCGCGCACCTCTCCCGGCTCGCCGAGGAGCTCACCGCCCAGCGCGCGGAGGAGCGGATCGGCGAGACCCTGGAGGTGCTGGTCGAGTCCTTCGACGAGGAGGCCGACGGCTGGATCGGCCGCGCCGCGCACCAGGCGCCCGAGACCGACGGCCAGGTGCTGCTCCCGGCGGACTCCGCCGAGGGCCTCGGCCTGGCCCCGGGCCGCATGGTCACGGCCAAGGTCGTGGACACCGAGGGCGTCGACCTGGTGGCCGAGTGCTGCGACGTCCTGGGCGAGCCCCAGGGCCCCGGAGCCGAGGAGGCGGCCAGATGACCGGAGTCCCGGCATCCGCGACGGGCGGGTCCGGTACGCCGGCGCCCCGCGGCAAGCTGGGCACTGCGGCCGTCGAGCAGGCGGGCCTCTGGAACATCGCGAACATCCTCACCATGGTCCGGCTCGTGCTCGTGCCCGGCTTCGTGGTGCTGCTCTTCCAGGACGGCGGGCACGACCCGGCCTGGCGCGCCTGGGCGTGGGCGGCGTTCGCCGTCGCCATGATCACCGACGTCTTCGACGGGCACCTGGCGCGCACGTACAACCTGGTCACCGACTTCGGGAAGATCGCCGACCCGATCGCCGACAAGGCGATCATGGCGGCCGGCCTGGTCTCCCTGTCGTACCTCGGCGACCTGCCGTGGTGGGTCACCGGCGTGATCCTCGCCCGGGAGCTGGGGATCACCCTGATGCGGTTCTGGGTGATCCGGCACGGGGTCATCCCGGCCAGCCGCGGCGGCAAGATGAAGACCCTCGCGCAGGGCACGGCGGTCGGCATGTACGTGCTGATGCTCACCGGTCCACTCGCCACCCTGCGCTTCTGGGTGATGGCGGTGGCCGTCGTGCTGACGGTCGTCACCGGACTCGACTACGTCCGGCAGGCCGTCGTGCTGCGCCGCCGAGGACTGGCCGCGGAGCGCGCGGCGGCGGCCGCGGAGGCGGACGGACGATGAACGAAGCCGCCCGGGTGCTGGAGCTGCTCGCGGAACGGGGCCAGACGCTGGCCGCCGCGGAGTCCCTCACGGGCGGTCTGGTGGCCGCGGAGCTGACCGGGGTCCCCGGGGCCTCGAAAACCTTCCGCGGCTCCGTCACGGCCTACGCGACACCGCTCAAGGCGCTGCTGCTCGGCGTCGACGGCACCCTTCTGGCGGAGCGCGGCGCGGTCGATCCCGAGGTCGCGCTGCAGATGGCGGCGGGTGTGCGGACCCGACTGGGGGCCGACTGGGGCATCGCGACCACCGGGGTCGCGGGGCCCGATCCGCAGGACGGACAGCCCGTGGGGACGGTCTACGTGGCCGTCGCCGGGCCCTCGGGGGAGCGCTGCGGGGCGGGCAAGGTGGCCTCGTTGCGATTGAACGGCGATCGCGCGGAAATCCGTAGAGAGAGCGTGCGGAGCGTGCTCGAATTGCTCCGAGAGCTGCTCGGCGGAGAACACCCGGAAAATGCGCGGGCACAGGATACGGAACAGAACGGGGGAGATTGATGTTTGCAGCCATGAGTGAACACGACATCGCTCCCCGCACGGCCGCGGCGCGAGGCGGTACGGTGGGGCGTGAAGGATGCGGCTACGCGGTCCGAGGAGGGAGCCACCGATGATTCTGCTCCGTCGCCTGTTGGGTGACGTGCTGCGTCGGCAGCGCCAGCGCCAGGGCCGTACTCTGCGCGAAGTCTCCTCGTCCGCCCGAGTCTCACTCGGCTATCTCTCCGAGGTGGAGCGGGGGCAGAAGGAGGCTTCCTCCGAGCTGCTCTCCGCGATCTGCGACGCGCTGGACGTACGGATGTCCGAGCTCATGCGAGAAGTCAGCGACGAGCTGTCACTGGCCGAACTGGCCGCGTCGGCAGCGGCGAGCGAACCGGTGCCGTCGCCGGTCCGCCCGATGCTGAACGCGGTTTCGGTGACGTCGGTGTCCACCGAGCGGGTGACCATCAAGGCGCCCGCCGAGGCAGTGGACGTCGTCGCGGCCTGAGGCCGACGATTTCGATGGTGCGCGACCGAGCCCCGGTCGGCATCCCCTGAGGGGGTGCCGGGCGGGGCTTTCGCTTGGGGTGAGGGCGGCTGGGGCGGGATCGGTTTTCCGGACCGGGGGGATCGGCCTTCTGGAGATGCCGGGTCCCGGTGGGGCGTGCCATGGTGGGGGCACGGCGGGGGGACGGACGACCGGCAGGAGACCCCTATGCCCCACGCCTGCGCGATACGGCGCTCGACGTTCCCTCCGCGCGCCCGGTCTGCCTCCGGTGCGCCCTCCCGCCGGGTGATCCTGCCGCACTAGCGTCGACCGGAGGAGGCGGCCATGGTACGGCGACGGGTTCCGCTGGTGACGCTCACGCTGGTCGCGGTCGGGCTGGTGGCCGGTGGGCTCTGGTGGTGGGCGGTGCTGCGCCTGCTGCTGGTGCCGGGGGAGGCGGGACCGGTCGAGGGGGCGGTGGCCGCGGGCGGCTGGGGGCTGAGCCTGTTGCCGGTGCACGTGGCCGCCTCTTCGCGACGGCGGGCGGCGGCCTCGGGGCGCCCGGACGCTCAGGGGACTCCCGGGGAGGTGCCGGAGCGCCCGGTCACCACGGCATCGCGACGCCGCCGTTGGGGCGGAGGATCTGGCCCGTCGTGAACGACGAGGCGTCGCACGCCAGGTGCAGGACCGCGTGCGCGATCTCCGCGGACTCGCCGACCCGGCCGAGCGGGGAGACGCGGACCATCACGGCCTCGGCCTGCTCCTGCGCGGCCGGCTCGTGGCGGTCGGTCATCGGGGTGCGGATCCAGCCCGGCGCCACCGCGTTCACCCGGATGCCGTGCCGGCCCACCTCGGCGGCGAGCGTCTTCGTCAGCTGCACCACGGCCGCCTTGGCGACGCTGTAGCAGAGCAGCCCTGGGCTCGCGGTGTCCATCGCGCCGGAGGCCATGGTCACGATGGAGCCGGGGACACCGTGCTCGATCATGGCGCCCGCCGCCTCCTGGCAGGCGTGCAGCACGCCCTTGAAGTTGACCGCGAGGACCCGGTCCAGGTCCTCCTCGCGGGTCTCCAGGACCGTGCTCGTGTGCATGATCCCGGCGACCGCCGCCATCACGTGCAGCGGGCCCGCGGCACGCACGGCGGCGGCGAGGGCCGGGCGGTCGGTGACGTCCAGCGCGTGGACGTGCGCGGTGCCGCCGCGCCGCCCGATCCGGGCCGCGGTCTCCTTGAGGCCGTCCTCGTCGCGGTCCGCGCAGTGGACGGCGGCGCCCGCCTCGGCGAGCAGCTCCGCGGTGGCGCGGCCGATGCCGCTCGCCGCGCCGGTGACGAAGGCGGTGCGGCCGGTGAGGTCGTACGCGGTGAGGGCCATGCCCGGACGGTACGACTGGATCTGACGGGGCGTCAATTGGTGGGGGCGGGCGGATCCGGGTGGGACGGCAGGCCGGAGCGGCGGCGGGGGCGCGGCCGGGGGCGAGCCGGGGGACGCGGCTCGGGCCGGGTGGGTGTGTGTGGGCAGGGTGTTCACGGGCCCGGGCCCCGCTGGCAGCCGGGGCACCAGTACGTCACCCGGTCGTCGAGTTCCGCCTTGCGGACCGGGGCGCCGCAGCGCGGGCAGGCGCGGCCCTCGCGGCCGTAGACGTACAGCCGCTCCCCCGACCGCCCGGTCGTGGTGGTGCGGCGGTCCGGGCGGGCCTTGTTCGCCTCCAGCAGGCGGTGGGCGGTGACCGCCAGCCGCTCGGGGACGCCCGGCGGCAGCTCGCCGACCGGCAGCCAGGGGGTGACGGTCGCGAGGAAGGCCAGCTCCGACTTGTACACATTGCCGATCCCGGCGAGGTTGCGCTGGTCGAGCAGCGCCTCGCCGAGCGGGCGCGCCGGGTCGGCGGCCAGGCGGCGGGCGGCCTCCCCGGCGTCCCAGTCGGGGCCCAGCAGGTCAGGGCCGAGATGGCCCACCACCCGCGCCTCGTCGGCGGTCCTCAGCAGCTCCAGGACCGGAAGCCGGTAGCCGTACGCGGTGAATTCCGCGTTCCCCAGGACCGCCCGGAGCTGGTGCTCAGCGCCCCCACGCGGGCGCTGCCCGGTGGCGAACACTCGCCACGCCCCGTCCATCCGCAGATGCGAGTGGAGCGTCAGCCCGCCCTCGATCCGGGCCAGCAGGTGCTTGCCGCGCGGCGTGACGTCGAGCACCCGCCGGCCGGTGAGATCGGCGGTCGCGAACCGGGGCACCCGCAGGTCGGAGCGGGTCAGCACCCGCCCCGCGAGCGCCTCGTCCAGCCGGTGGGCGACGGACCAGACGGTGTCTCCTTCGGGCATGGGGCCATGATGCCCCGGCGAGCGGCGGGGGAGCGGCCCGCCCCGCGCGGGCCCGCTGGTCAGGCGCGCAGGCGGAGGCCCCTGGGGGTCGCGTGGAAGCCCGCGGTCTCCAGGGCGCGGGACAGGGGGGAGGTCAGGGCCGCCGCCCCGTTGATCCGCTCCACCGTCACCGTGCCGAGCGAGCCCGCCTTCGCCGCCGAGGCCAGGGCCTCCGCCGCCGCCCGCAGCACAGGGGAGTCCGGGTCCGTCGGCCAGGACAGCAGCGTCTTGCCGCCCCGCTCCATGTAGAGCGCCAGCTCGCCGTCGACCAGGACGACCATCGCCCCCGCCTTGCGGCCCGGCTTGTGGCCGGCGCCCGTCGGCGGCTCCGGCCAGGACAGGGCGGCCCCGTACGCGTTCGCCGGGTCGGCCGCCGCCAGGACCACCGCGCGCGGGCACGCGCCCTCCTCGACGCCCCGGTCCCGCGCGGTGGCCGCCGCGCGCAGCCGGTCCACGGCGCCGTCCATGGCGAACTGGGCCGCGCCGAGACCCTCGACCACATAGCCGCGGCGGGCCTGGCCGCTGTCCTCGAACGCGGACAGGATCCGGTACGTCGCCGAGAAGCCGCCCGCCACGCCCTCGGCCGCCACCGCGCCCCGGGTCACCACCCCGTGCCGGTCCAGGAGCGTGCGGGCCAGGGCGTGCGCCCGGTGCGTCGGCTCAGGCTCCGGCGGGGGCAGCAGCGACCACCGGCCGCTCACCGTCGGCGGCCCCGTGCGGGAGGCCGGACGGGAGGCGGCGCCCAGCGTCCCGTACCGCCCGCGCGGGACCGTGCGCCGGGCGCGGTGGGCCGTGGCGCCGGCCGTGCGGCCCGAGCCGAGCAGGGCGCGCAGGGGGGCCAGCGTGTCGTTGGTGAGCCGTCCCGACCAGGCCAGGTCCCACAGCGCGTCGGCGAGCTGCGGGTCCGTCGCGTCCGGGTGGGTGGCCGCCCGCACCTGGTCGGCGATCTGGCGGAAGAACAGCCCGTACCCCCCGGAGAGCGTCGTCAGGAGGGACTCGTGCAGGGCCGTCTGCTCCAGCGGGTGCGGCGGGGGCAGCAGCAGCGGGGCCGCGTCCGCCAGATACAGCGAGATCCAGCCGTCCTTGCCGGGCAGCGCCCCCGCGCCCGCCCAGACGACCTCGCCGGTCGTGGTGAGCTCGTCGAGCAGGGCCGGGGAGTAGTCCCGCACCCGGGACGGCAGGATCAGCTTCTCCAGGGCCGAGGCCGGCACCGGGGCGCCCTGGAGCTGCTCGATCGCGCGGGCCAGGCCGTCGATCCCGCGCAGGCTGCTGCTCCCCAGGTGCTGCCACTGGGGCAGGAACGTGGCGAGGGCGGCCGGGGCGACCGGCTCCAGCTCGTGCCGCAGGGCCGCGAGGGAGCGGCGCCGCAGCCGGCGCAGCACGGCCGCGTCGCACCACTCCTGGCCGATGCCCGAGGGGTGGAACTCGCCCTGCACGACCCGGCCGGCCGCCGCCAGCCGCTGGAGGGCGCCGTCGGTGACCGCCGTGCCCAGGCCGAAGCGGGCGGCGGCGGACGAGGAGGTGAAGGGGCCGTGGGTCCGGGCGTGCCGGGCCAGCAGGTCGCCCAGCGGGTCCTTCACCGGCTCCGTGAACGCCTCGGGCACCCCGACCGGCAGCGCCGTGCCGAGCGCGTCCCGCAGCCGGCCCGCGTCCTCGATCGCCGCCCAGTGCTCGGCGCCCGCGATCCGCACCCGGATGGCCCGGCGGGCCCGGCCCAGCTCCGGCGCCCAGTCGGGGTGGGCGCCCCGCGCGGCCAGCTCCGCGTCGGTGAGCGGCCCCAGCACCCGGAGCAGGTCGGCCACCCCCTCCACGTCCTTGATCCGCCGGTCCTCCGTCAGCCACTGGAGCTCGCGCTCCAGCTCGGCGAGCACGTCCGGGTCGAGCAGCTCGCGCAGCTCCGCCTGCCCGAGGAGCTCGGCGAGCAGCCGGGAGTCCAGCGACAGGGCCGCCGCGCGGCGCTCGGCGAGCGGCGAGTCGCCCTCGTACAGGAACTGGGCGACGTAGCCGAAGAGCAGGGAGCGGGCGAACGGGGACGGCTCGGGGGTGGTGACCTCGACCAGGCGGACCCGGCGGGCCTCGATGTCCCCCATGAGCTCGGTGAGGCCCGGGACGTCGAAGACGTCCTGGAGGCACTCGCGCACCGCCTCCAGGACGATCGGGAAGGAGCCGAACTCGCTCGCCACCTCCAGCAGCTGCGCCGCCCGCTGGCGCTGCTGCCACAGCGGGGTGCGCTTGCCCGGATTGCGCTTGGGCAGCAGCAGGGCGCGCGCGGCGCACTCGCGGAACCGGGAGGCGAACAGCGCCGAGCCGCCCACCTGGTCGGTGACGATCTGCCCGATCTCGCCCTTGTCGAAGACGGCGTCGGCGGCGCCGACGGGCGCCTGCTCGCCGTCGAAGGCGGTGTCCGCGAAGCGGCCCGGGTCCACCGGGCCGCCGCCGCTCGGGCCGCCGGAGCCGCTCGGGCCGCTGCCCGGGGCGCCGTCCAGGAGGTCGAGGCCCATCAGGTCGGCGTCCGGCAGGCGCAGCACGATGCCGTCGTCGGCGTGCATCACCTGCGCGTCCATCCCGTACCGCTCGGCGAGCCGGGCGCCGAGCGCCAGCGCCCACGGGGCGTGCACCTGCGCCCCGAAGGGCGAGTGGATGACGATCCGCCAGTCGCCCAGCTCGTCCCGGAAGCGCTCCACCAGGATCGTGCGGTCGTCCGGCACGTGCCCGCACGCCTCGCGCTGCTCGGCGAGATAGCCGATCACGTTGTCCGCCGCCCAGGCGTCGAGACCGGCGGCCACCAGCCGCAGCCGGGCGTCGTCCGGCCGCAGCGAGCCCACCTCGCGCAGGAAGGCGCCCACCGCGCGGCCCAGCTCCAACGGCCGGCCGAGCTGGTCGCCCTTCCAGAACGGCAGCCGGCCCGGCACGCCCGGCGCGGGCGAGACCAGCACCCGGTCGCGGGTGATGTCCTCGATCCGCCAGGACGTCGTGCCCAGCGTGAAGACGTCGCCGACCCGCGACTCGTACACCATCTCCTCGTCGAGCTCGCCGACCCGGCCGCCGCCCTTCTTCGGGTCGGCGCCCGCCAGGAACACCCCGAACAGGCCCCGGTCCGGGATCGTGCCGCCCGAGGTGACGGCGAGCCGCTGGGCGCCCGGGCGGCCGGTGACCGTGCCCGCCACCCGGTCCCACACCACGCGCGGTCGCAGCTCTGCGAAGGCGTCCGAGGGATAGCGGCCGGCCAGCATGTCCAGGACCGCCGTGAACGCCGACTCCGGCAGCGAGGCGAACGGCGCCGCCCGCCGGACCAGCGCCAGCAGGTCGTCCGCCTGCCAGGTGTCCAGCGCGACCGTCGCCACCAGCTGCTGGGCCAGCACGTCCAGGGGGTTGGCCGGGACCCGCAGGGACTCGATGGAGCCGCTGCGCATCCGCTCGGTCACCACGGCCGCCTGGACGAGGTCGCCCCGGTACTTCGGGAAGACCACGCCCGTGGACACGGCCCCCACCTGGTGCCCCGCGCGGCCGACGCGCTGGAGCCCGGAGGCGACCGAGGGCGGCGACTCGACCTGCACCACCAGGTCCACCGCGCCCATGTCGATGCCCAGCTCCAGGCTGGACGTGGCCACCACGGCGGGCAGCCGGCCCGCCTTCAGGTCCTCCTCCACCAGGGCCCGCTGCTCCTTGGAGACCGAGCCGTGGTGCGCGCGGGCCAGCAGCGGCGGGGCGCCCTGGGCCGACCCCGACTGGGCCATGATCTCGGCGGGCGGCCTCCCGTCGGGCAGGGCCTCGCCGGTGGCCCGCTCGTACGCGATCTCGTTCAGCCGGTTGCACAGGCGCTCGGCGAGGCGGCGGGAGTTGGCGAAGACGATCGTCGAGCGGTGGGCCTGCACGAGGTCGGCGATCCGCTCCTCCACATGCGGCCAGATCGACGGCCGGTCGCCGCCTTGCGCCCCGCCGGAGGCGTCCGAGGCGGGGGAGCCGCCCAGCTCGCCCATGTCCTCCACGGGCACGACCACCGACAGGTCGAATTCCTTGCCGGACGGGGGCTGGACGATCTCCACCTTCCGCTGCGGCGAGAGATAGCGCGCCACCTCCTCCACCGGCCGGACCGTCGCCGACAGGCCGATCCGGCGGGCCGGCCGGGGCAGCAGCTCGTCGAGCCGCTCCAGGGAGAGCGCCAGATGCGCGCCGCGCTTGGTCCCGGCGACCGCGTGGACCTCGTCCAGGATGACCGTCTCGATGCCCGCGAGGGCGTCCCGGGTGGCCGAGGTCAGCATCAGGAACAGCGACTCGGGCGTGGTGATCAGGATGTCCGGCGGCCGGGTCGCCAGCGCCCGCCGCTCGGCGGGCGGGGTGTCGCCGGAGCGGATGCCCACCCGCACGTCCGGCTCGGGCAGCCCGAGCCGCACCGACTCCTGGCGGATGCCGGTCAGCGGCGAGCGCAGATTGCGCTCGACGTCGACCGCGAGCGCCTTCAGCGGCGACACGTAGAGCACCCGGCAGCGCTTCTTGGCGTCGGCCGGCGGGGGCGTGGCGGCCAGCCGGTCGAGCGAGGCGAGGAAGGCGGCGAGCGTCTTGCCCGAACCCGTCGGCGCGACCACCAGCACGTCCGATCCCGCGCCGATGGCCTGCCAGGCGCCCTCCTGCGCCGCCGTGGGCGCGGTGAAGGCCCCGGTGAACCAGCCGCGGGTCGCGGGGGAGAACGAGTCGAGCGCGGACCTGACCATGCCCCCCATCGTGCACCCCGGCACTGACAACCGCCCGGACCTGGGGAAACCGGCTCGTGGCGGCGGAGCGGCGTGGCGCAGAATGGGGGCATGGCGAACGGCGACGCGGGGCACGGACGCGCGGCCCGGGAGCACGCGGCGGCGGGCGAGCCGGTCGGACGCGGCGAGCGGGCGCGGTACTGGCGCCCGGCCGGGCTCTCCGTGGACCTGCTGCACGCGCACTACGTCCGCAAGGAGTTCGCCCGGCACACCCACGAGAGCTTCGTCTTCGCCGCGATCACCGAGGGCGTCGAAGCCTTCCATTACGGCAGCGACCTGGTCCGGGCAGGACCCGGGCAGATCGCCCTGGTCAACCCGGACACCCCGCACACCGGGCACGCCGGGGTGCCCGAGGGCTGGACGTACCGCACGATCTACCCCGAGGCCGAGCTGGTCGCCGCCATCGCCGCCGACACCCTCGCGGTGCGGGGCGCCGTCGGCTTCGTGGATCCGGTCGTCGACGACCCGTACGCCGCCCAGCTCGTCATCGGGGTGCACCGGGCCGCCGAGGAGGGCAACGCGCTGGCCGCCGACAGCCTGCTGCGGCTGGTGACCGCGCGGATGCTGCGCAGCCACGGCGGGCGGGTCCGGCCGCTGGCCCCGCGCGCGGCCGGGGCCCGGGACGCGGCCCGCGCGCGGGCCGTCCTGGAGGAGCGGATGGCCGAGCCGCCGACCCTGGAACGGCTCGCCGCCGAGCTCGGCACCAGCCCCTTCGCGCTGCTCAGGGCCTTTCGCGCCGCCTATGGGATGCCGCCGCACACCTGGCTCACCGACGCCCGGGTCCGGCGCGCCCGGCGGCTGCTCGACGCGGGCACGCCCCCGGCGCAGGCCGCCGTCGCCGTCGGCTTCACGGACCAGCCGCACCTCAACCGGCACTTCACCCGGAGCGTGGGCGTGCCCCCGGGGGCGTACCAGCGCGCCCGGCGCTAACGGGCGGAGTACGCGTCGGCGCCCGGGACGGCCGGCGGGCGCGCTGGTACGCCGGTGGGGTGCGCAAGAACGTACAAGACTCCGTCCGCCGTCCTCCCGTACCGTCCCCGACGTGGCAGAACAGACAGCACCCCCGCACATACGCGAAGCATCCGCACCCCCCGGGAAGAGCGACGCGGCCGTCGTCCGTGACGCCCTCGGGGTGGGCGTCGCCGTCGGGCTCTCCGGCTTCGCCTTCGGCGTCACCTCCGCGGGCGCGGG
This sequence comes from Streptomyces sp. NPDC048659, assembly GCF_040650575.1. Lineage (NCBI taxonomy): Bacteria > Bacillati > Actinomycetota > Actinomycetes > Kitasatosporales > Streptomycetaceae > Streptomyces > Streptomyces sp. NPDC048659. Next base: position 25,275 of record NZ_JBEZHM010000056.1, read on the forward strand.
CCTCAGCCTGCTCCAGACCTGCGCGCTCAGCCTGCTGGTGTTCACCGGCGCCTCACAGTTCGCCCTGGTGGGCGCGCTCGCGGCGGGCGGGAACCCGTTCACGGCCGCCGCCGGGGCGTTCTTCCTCGGCACCCGCAACGCCTTCTACGGGCTCCGGCTCAGCCAGCTGCTCGCCTTCCGGCGGATCGTCCGGCCCTTCGCGGCCCAGTGGGTGATCGACGAGACCACGGCCGTCGCCCTCGCCCAGCCGGACCGGCGCACCGCGCGGCTCGGCTTCACCGTGACCGGCCTCGCCCTGTACGTGCTGTGGAACCTCACCACCCTGCTCGGCGCGCTCGGCGCCGAGGCCATCGGCGACACCGGCGCCTGGGGGCTGGACGCGGCCGGGCCCGCCGTCTTCCTCGCGCTGCTCGCGCCCATGCTGAAGTCGGCCACCGAGCGGGCCACCGCGGCCCTCGCGGTGCTCCTCGGCCTCGGCCTGCTGCCGGTCCTGCCGGCGGGTGTCCCGGTGCTGGCCGCCGCGCTCGCCGCGCCCGCCGTGCTCTGGTTCCGCGGCCGCCTCGACCGCGCGGGGGAGGGCCGATGAACGTCTGGCTCGCCATCGGCCTCACCGCCGCCGGGTGCTACCTGGTCAAACTGCTCGGCCTGCTGGTGCCGGCCGACACCCTGGAACGCCCGCTGGTCCAGCGCCTCGCGGCCCTCGTGCCCGTCGCCCTGCTGGCCGCCCTCACCGCCCAGCAGACCTTCAGCAGCCAGGGCGCCCTCGCCCTGGACGCCCGCGCCGCGGGCCTCGCGGCGGCGGGCCTCGCCCTGGTCCTGCGCGCGCCCTTCCTGGTGGTCGTCGCCGCGGCGGTGCTCGTCACGGCGGGGGTACGGGCGCTGGGCGGCTGACAGCGCCCCGCGCGGGGCGCTGTCAGATCGCGCGGCCGTGGGCCCGCAGGGTCCGCAGCGCCTCCACGGTCACGATCGGCCGCCACTCCAGGGCCGAGCCGGGCGCCCACTGCCGCCAGCCGATCGGCCAGCCGCCGTCCTCGTCCTGGCTCGCCGCGAGGTGGTCCAGGGAGCGGGCCATCTCCTCGTCCGTGAACCAGCGGCGGGCCAGCGAGTCGGGCACGCGCGCGTAGTCGTGCGGGAAGTGGTGCTCGCCCGGCGCGTAGCCGTCCGCCACCGGGAAGTCCTCCGGCCGGTCCGGGTCGAGCACCGCGAGCCGCTGTTCGCGCACCAGCCGCCCGAGCCGGTCGCTCGCGGCCTGGGCCCGGGAGCGGTCCGGGACCCCGTCGAGGAAGGCGACCGCCGCCTGGACCTCGTACGGATGGGACTTCTCCAGCGACTCGACGGCCGCCCAGCAGAACTCGGTGGCCCGGAACAGCCACGCGTGCCAGACCTGGTTGCGGTGGAGCAGCCCGACCACGGGGCCGGTGGAGAGCAGCGCGCCCGGCGGCCGGTCGACGACGGGCACGAACGGGGCCGCGGGATAGCCGCGCTGCGAGGGGTGGATCGCGGGCAGCGCGCCCTCGGGGGTCGACACCTCGGTCAGATAGCGGCAGATCCGCTCGATCCGCAGCCCGCCGCAGCGGCCGACCGAGTCGAGCACCCGCAGGGCGTGGGCGGTGTGCAGCGGCTGGCTGACCGGACCGCGCAGGTCCGGTTCGAGGGCGTGGCCGTAGCCGCCGTCCTCGTTGAGGTACGCGCCGAGGGCGGTCTCGACCGGGTCGGCGCCGCCGCGCAGGAAGTGGTAGGCGAACCGGCGCTGTTCGAGCACGCGGGCGGTCAGCCAGACGAAGTGCTCGGCCCGGGCGAGTGGGGAGGCGTTCTCTGGGGGTTTTCCGGCCATGTTCCGACCGTAGGGCGCACAGCCCGTCTGACAAGGGCTTAGGGCCGGGCTGCACCCTTGAGAGCGCGATACTGGTCTCATGCGGTTGACGATTTTCTGGGAGCGGATGGCCGACCACTTCGGGGCCGGGTACGCGGAGAGCTTCGCCAAGGACCATGTGATGGCCGAGCTCGGCGGGCGGACGGTGCACGAGGCGCTGGACGCGGGCTGGGAGGCCAAGGACGTGTGGCGGGCGGTCTGCGCGGCCGTCGGCGTACCCGCCGAGAAACGATGATGTGACGGGCCCTGGCCGGAATGTCCGGACGGTGCGCGAGACTGGCGGGGTGGCCACCGACGACGCGAACGACACCTCTGCTCCCGACTCCGCCGCGAGCGCGGCCGGCGGCGTGACCGCGACCACCCCGGAGCCCGGGGCGGGCGCCGGGGCCCCCGCCGCGAGAATGCCGCGCTGGCTGCCCCGGGCGTTGGTGCTCGCGCTCGCCCTCTACGCCTGTTTCCAGCTCGGCAGCTGGGCCTTCCACCAGCTCGTCGGGCTGCTGGTCAACATCCTGCTCGCCTTCTTCCTGGCGCTGGCCATCGAGCCGGCGGTGGGACGCATGGCCGCGCGGGGGATGCGCCGGGGCCTCGCCACCTTCATCGTCTTCTTCGGCGTCCTGGTCGCGAGCGTCGGCTTCGTCGTGCTGCTGGGCTCGATGCTCGCGGGCCAGATCGTCGACATGGTCGAGAACTTCCCCAAGTACCTCGACTCGCTGATCAACTGGACCAACCAGCACTTCCACACCGACCTGTCCCGGGTCGAGGTGCAGGACAGCGTGCTGCGCTCCGACTGGCTGCAGAAGTACGTCCAGAACAGCGCATCCGGCGTCCTGGACGTGTCCACCACCCTGCTCGGCGGTCTTTTCAAGCTCCTGACGATCTTCCTTTTCTCCTTCTACTTCGCCGCCGACGGGCCCCGGCTGCGCCGGGCGCTGTGCTCCGTGCTGCCCCCGGCCCGCCAGACCGAGGTGCTGCGGGCCTGGGAGATCGCCGTCGACAAGACGGGCGGCTACCTCTACTCGCGCGGGCTGATGGCGCTGATCTCCGGCGTGGCGCACTTCGTGCTCTTCGAGATCCTTGGTGTCCCGTACGCGCCGGCGCTCGCGGTCTGGGTCGGCCTGGTCTCGCAGTTCATCCCGACCATCGGCACGTACCTGGCGGGCGCGCTCCCGATGCTGATCGCGTTCACCGTCGACCCCTGGTACGCGCTGTGGGTGCTGGTCTTCGTCGTGGTCTACCAGCAGTTCGAGAACTACATGCTGCAGCCGAAGCTGACCTCCAAGACGGTGGACATCCACCCGGCGGTCGCCTTCGGCTCGGTCATCGCGGGCACCGCGCTGCTGGGGGCGGTCGGCGCGCTGATCGCCATCCCCGCCGTGGCCACCCTGCAGGCGTTCCTCGGGGCGTACGTGAAGCGGTACGACGTGACCGACGACCCCCGGGTGCACGGGCACCGGGGCTACGGCGAGGCCGTGGTCGCCCGGCTCCAGAAGGCCCTGCACCACAAGAAGGAGCAGGCGGGCGCGGGCCGGGAGGCCGGGTCGGAACCGGGGCGCGGATAGGCCCTCCGGGACCGGCGTGGTGCGCTTGACACGAAAATCGAACATCCATTCTCATGAGAAGCAGAGCCGAGGAACCACGGGCTTTTCGCCGAGTTATCCACAGGCTGGAAGAGGCGCCGGGGCCCATTGTCAGTGGCAGGGGTTAGCGTCTTTCACATGAAGCGATCGACTCAAGCAAACCGGGTGGAACCCATGGCAGGAACCGACCGCGAGAAGGCGCTCGACGCCGCGCTCGCACAGATCGAACGGCAATTCGGCAAGGGTGCCGTGATGCGCATGGGCGAGCGCTCGAAGGAGCCGATCGAGGTCATCCCGACCGGATCGACCGCCCTGGACGTCGCGCTCGGCGTCGGCGGCCTGCCGCGCGGCCGAGTCGTCGAGGTCTACGGCCCGGAGTCCTCCGGCAAGACGACCCTGACCCTGCACGCCGTCGCCAACGCGCAGAAGGCCGGCGGACAGGTCGCCTTCGTGGACGCCGAGCACGCGCTCGACCCCGAGTACGCCCGCAAGCTGGGCGTCGACATCGACAACCTGATCCTGTCCCAGCCGGACAACGGCGAGCAGGCCCTTGAGATCGTCGACATGCTGGTCCGTTCCGGCGCCCTCGACCTGATCGTCATCGACTCCGTCGCCGCGCTCGTCCCGCGCGCGGAGATCGAGGGCGAGATGGGCGACTCGCACGTCGGTCTGCAGGCCCGCCTGATGAGCCAGGCGCTGCGGAAGATCACCAGCGCGCTCAACCAGTCCAAGACCACCGCGATCTTCATCAACCAGCTCCGCGAGAAGATCGGCGTGATGTTCGGCTCGCCGGAGACCACGACCGGTGGCCGCGCGCTGAAGTTCTACGCCTCCGTGCGGCTCGACATCCGCCGCATCGAGACCCTCAAGGACGGCACGGACGCGGTGGGCAACCGCACCCGCGTCAAGGTCGTCAAGAACAAGGTCGCGCCCCCCTTCAAGCAGGCCGAGTTCGACATCCTCTACGGCCAGGGCATCAGCCGCGAGGGCGGCCTGATCGACATGGGCGTCGAGCACGGCTTCGTGCGCAAGGCCGGCGCCTGGTACACGTACGAGGGCGACCAGCTCGGCCAGGGCAAGGAGAACGCCCGCAACTTCCTGAAGGACAACCCCGACCTCGCCGACGAGATCGAGAAGAAGATCAAGGACAAGCTGGGCGTCGGCGTCCGGCCCGAGGAGTCCTCGGCCGAGACCGGCGCGGACGCGGTGAGCGGCTCGGGCGAGGCGGCCGCCGACGGCGGCTCCGTCCCGGCACCGGCCAAGGCCGCCAAGGTGACCAAGGCCACCGCGGCCAAGAGCTGAACCGGTGACGGGCCGCACCGAATGGCCGGACGACAGCCCCGACTCGTCGAGGGCCGAGAAGGAGCTGTCGTCCCAGGATCCGGCTGAGCGGGCGCGGGCGATCTGCCTGCGCCTGCTCACCGGGACCCCCCGCACCCGCAAGCAGCTCGCCGACGCCCTGCGCAAGCGGGAGATCCCCGACGAGGTCGCCGAGGAGGTCCTGTCCCGCTTCGAGGACGTCGGGCTCATCGACGACGCCGCCTTCGCCGGGGCCTGGGTCGAGTCCCGGCACCACGGCCGGGGCCTCGCCCGCCGCGCGCTCGCCCGCGAGCTGCGGACCAAGGGCGTGGACGCCACGCTCATCCAGCAGGCCGTCGAGCGCCTCGACTCCGACCAGGAGGAGACCCGGGCGCGCGAGCTCGTCGACCGCAAGCTGCGCGCGACCCGCGGCCTGGAGCGCGACCGGCGGCTGCGCCGCCTCGCCGGGATGCTCGCCCGCAAGGGCTACCCCGAGGGCATGGCCCTGCGGGTGGTCCGCCAGGCCCTGGCGGAGGAGGGCGAGGACACGGACGGCTTGGACGAGCCGTACTAGCGGGGCCGAGCCGCGCCGACCCGACCCGCCCCGGACCCGCCCCGGACCCGACCCGGACCGGGCCCGGACCCGAGGTCACCGGCCCCGAGACCCCCGGCCCCAGCCCCCGCCCTCCCCCTCGCCCGCCCGCGGCCTACCCGCCCGTCCCCCTCGCCGGGAGGAGGACCGGGAGGCCCGCCGACTTCCATGCCTGGAAGCCGCCGATGACGTCCGTCGCGCGGTGGAGGCCCAGTTGGCGCAGGGACGCGGCGGCCAGGGAGGAGGCGTAGCCCTCGTTGCAGAAGACCACCACGCGCAGGTCATGGCTGTTCGCCTGGGGTGCGCGGTGGCTGCCCAGGGGGTCCAGGCGCCATTCCAGCTCGTTGCGCTCCACGACCAGGGCGCCCGGGATCAGGCCGTCCCGTTCGCGCAGCGCCGCGTAGCGGGTGTCGACCAGGAGGGCGTCGCCCGCCTCGTACGCCTCGTACGCGGTGCGCGCGTCGACGCGGTCCAGGCCCGCCCGGACCCGCTCGAGGAGCTCGTCGATGCCGACCCGCTCGTTCGCCGCCCCGCTCACTGCCAGTCCTCCGGGCGCTCGACCTGCTCGAGGCGGAGCACCGGGCCCGAGCGGCTGAAGCGCCGGATCAGCGGGAGCGGCGGATAGTAGGCGTGCACCGAGACCGCGTGCTCCGACACGGACTCGTTGAGCACCTCGTGCACATGGTGGCGGCCGAAGGCGCGGCCCTGGCCCGCCGGGAGCTCCCGGCGGCGGTCCACCCCGTCCGCCAGCTCCAGGTTCTTCCAGCCGCCGGCCGGCAGCCGTACGGCCAGGGAGTTCTCCTTGAGGGCCCCGCGCGCGGTGGCGAAGGCGCCCAGCGACTCGGCGTGGTCGTGCCAGCCGGTGCCCGTGCCGGGCGGCCAGCCGATCAGCCATGCCTCGCTCCCGCCGGGCCCGTCGAGGCGCACCCAGGTGCGGCCCTCCGGGTCGAGCGGCAGGGAGGTGATCAGCGCGGTGTCGGCGGCCGTGCGCCGGACGAAGTCCAGCAGATCGGCCGAGGTGGGGGAGCCGGCCCGGGAGCCGGGAACGGGCAGGGGGGCGTGCTGTGTCTGGGACACGGAAGACCGTCCTGAGGGTTCGCGAAAGCGCGCACGACCGGGCCGGCGCGCGAAGAAGCGGAAGAAGGATGCGAATTCAGCAGGACGGACGACACATGCAGCCCGCGTAGCGGACCAGGTCCATATGGACCCTCCGCCACAGGCGCACATCGGTGTCGGTCACGTTCCGGAGTACACCATGCGCGCCTGTGAGGGTCAATTGACGTCCGCAGTCCGGTCACTGTCCGTGGACGTCTCCTGGACATCCGGGCTTCCGCCGCGCAGCGCGTCCGCCGCGGCGTGCAGTTCCTCGGGGCGGACCCCGGCGAACGCGGCGGCCAGGTGCCCGTCCGGGCGGACCAGCAGCACGGCGTGGGCCGGGGCGCCGGGGTAGCCCTCCGTCACCAGGAGCTCGGCGGGGGCCGGCAGGGCGTCCACCGCCTCGGCCAGCCGCGGCATCACGCCCGCGCTCATCCAGTGCCGCCGGTCCCACACCCCGGTGCCCGGGGCGACCAGGACGACCAGCGACCGCCCCTGGCCGAGCCGGTCCCGCAGCCGCACGGTGGTGCCGTCGGGGGCCGTCACCCGGACGTCCTCCGCCGGGGTCCCGTCGGGTGTGCCGACCGGGATGCGCCCCTCGGAGGGCGGCGGGGCCAGCGGGGAGTGCGGGTAGGCGGGCGGCGCGCCCAGCGGGCCGCGCCCCAGGTGCCCCTCGGTGAGCAGCGCGTCGTGCCCGCGCCCGCTCCCCGGCAGGTAGGTGCGCAGACCCCCGCCGCCGCGCAGCGCGGGCAGCGACTGGTCGGCGGCCCGCAGCCGGGCGGCGACGGCCGCGCGCCGCTCGCTCTGGTAGCTGTCGAGCAGCACGGGCGAGGCGTCCCGGTGGTGCCAGGCGCGGGCGAGCTTCCAGGACAGGTTGTCGACGTCCCGCAGCCCCTCGTCCAGCCCCTGGGTGCCGACCGCGCCCAGCAGGTGCGCCGCGTCCCCGGCGAGGAAGACCCGGTCCACCCGCCAGCGGCGGGCGAGCCGGTGGTGCACGGTGTACACGCCGGTGTCGATCAGGTCGTACGGCGGGGTGCTGCCCTCGCACCAGCCGGCCAGGGTGTCGCGGATCCGGGTCACCAGCGCGTCGGGCGTGACCAGGTCGCCGCGCGGCGGCAGCAGCCAGTCGATCCGCCACACCCCGTCGGGCAGCGGCCGGGCCGTGATCTCCTCGCCCGCGCCGCGCCACGGCGGCTGACGGTGCAGCAGGGCCTCGCCGGGCCAGGGGAGTTCGGTGCGCAGCGCGGCGACCGCGTGCCGCTCCACGGCCGTGCGGCCGGGGAAGCGCACCCCGAGGAGCTTGCGCACGGTGGAGCGGGCGCCGTCGCAGCCGACCAGGTGGCTGCCGCGCCACCAGGTGCCGTCGGGCCCGCGGGTGTGCGCGCCGACCCCGTGCGCGTCCTGCTCGACGGTGTCGACCCGTGAGTCGGGGACGAGGGTGATCAGCGGGTGCCGCGCGATCGCGTCGCGCAGGCCGCGGGCGAGGGCGTGCTGGGGGATGTGCAGGGGCGCGGGCGGGCCCTCGGTCCCGTCGGCCGCGCCCGCGTCGCCGGGGAGCCCGAGGTCGAGCGGGACGTGCCGGGTCTGCTGCTTGCGCCGAAGGGAGCGCCAGCCGACCCAGCGGACCCCCTCGTCACGCAGGGTGGTGCAGCCGAGCCGCTCCAGCAGGGCGGCCATGTCGGCGCGCAGCACGACGGTGCGGGCGGGGCGTGGCTCCTCCTTGCCGGGCCCCTCGTCGAGGACGACGCTGGGCACGTCCTGGGCGGCCAGGGCGAGGGAGAGCGCGAGGCCGACGGGCCCCGCGCCCACGATGATCACCGGGTCCACGGCGCGGCTCCTGAAGGCCGTACGGTCATGCGGGTAGCACAGCGAGAGGTGGCGCGGGCCCGGAGCTTGATCACAGAACGTATGCAACCCACTGCGGGTGCGTGCGTCAAGTGACAGGGGCAGCGGCGGTCGCCACTGCCCCCGGATGATGTCACATGCCGTCAGTTCTTCGTGATGGCAGGGCCGTCGGCGGGGCCGGCGGTGCCACCGGTGGTGGCGCCGGTGCCGAGCGGCGCCGGCCCGGTCCCCGCGTCGGGTGCCGCCGCGGACGTGCCGCCGCCACCGGTCCTGGACCGGCTGCCGCGCCGCTCGATCCAGGTGGCGAGCGCGGAGAGGGCCAGGCAGAGCGCGATGTAGATGACGCCGAAGACCACGATGACGGAGACGTACGGGTACTTGCCGTCGACCAGGGTGTTGGAGGCGATCAGCTGGGCCGAGTACAGCAGCTCGGGGTAGAGGATCATGTAGCCGAGCGAGGTGTCCTTGAGGGTCACCACGAGCTGGCTGATGATCGTCGGCAGCATGGCCCGGACCGCCTGCGGCAGCAGGACGGTGGTCATCACCTGGGTCTTGCTCATGCCGAGCGCGTACGCGGCCTCGCGCTGCCCGCGCGGCACGGCGTTCACGCCGGCCCGCAGCACCTCGGCCTGGACGCAGCCGTTGTAGATCGACAGGCCGAGCGCCAGCGCCCACATCGAGTAGTCGGTGAGGAAGGCGACCCAGACCGCGTAGATCGTGATCAGCAGCGGCAGCGAGCGGAAGACCTCGATGAAGCCGGTGGCCGCCCAGCGGACCGGCTTGTGGTCGGAGAGCCGGGCGACGGCGAGCAGCACGCCGAGGACGAGGGAGCCGACGGCCGCGAGGCCGAACGCCTTCAGCGTGGCGAGCAGCGCGTCGGCGATGTTCTGCCGGATGCCCGCGTAGTTGAAGATGTCCCACATCCCGGGGGCGAGGTGCCCCTTCTCGTTCAGCCGGACCACACTCACGGCGAGCAGGGCCAGGATGAGGAGGGTGCCGAGGACGGCGTAGATCCGGTTGCGGACGCGGGCCTTGGGGCCGGGGGCGTCGAAGAGAACGCTGGCGCTCATCGGGCGACCTCCATGGTGCGCTCAAGGAGTCGGAAGAGACCGCTGATGGCGAAGGTGATGACGAGGTAGGCGATGGCGACCCAGACGAAGACCGGGGCGATCGCGTAGCCCTGCTCGCTCATGAGCGTCTGCCAGCCGAAGAGTTCGGTGACGCTGAAGGCGCCGGCGATGGCGGAGTTCTTGGTCAGCGCGATGAAGATGGAGCTCAGCGGGGGCAGCACGGTCCGGGTGGCCTGCGGCAGCACGATCAGCCGCAGCGTCTGCGCGAAGCTCATGCCCAGCGAGCGGGCGGCCTCGGCCTGGCCGAGCGGCACGGTGGAGATGCCGGAGCGGACGGCCTCGCAGACGAAGGTGGAGGTGTAGAAGCCCAGCGCGAGCGAGGCGAGCACGAAGGGGCTCATGCCCGGGAAGAAGATCTCCGGGACGACGAAGAAGAAGACCAGGAAGAGCAGGGTCAGCGGGGTGTTGCGCAGCAGCGTCACCCAGGCGGTGCCGAAGAAGCGCAGCGGGGGGACGGGGGAGACCCGGAAGCCGGCGACGACGATGCCGAGGACCAGGGCGATGACCGAGCTGACGGCGGTGATCGACACGGTTCCTATGAATCCGTCGCGGAACTCCGGGAAATGGTCGAGCAGTACGTTCATGAGGACTCCGCGTCGGCAGTCAGCGGCGGGCGGGCGGTGGGCGGGGCGGCGGCGTGGGGGCAGGGCACGGGGCGCCCCGTAGCGCCGGGCGCGTACGGGGCGCTCACGCGCGAGCCGGTCAGTAGCGCACGATCGCCGGCGGCGCGGTGTAGGCGGAGCCGGAGAGGCCCAGGGTGGCCTCGTAGATCTTCTTGTAGGTGCCGTCCTTCTCGAACTTCTCCAGGACGTCGTTGACCTTGTCGCGCAGGACCTTGTCGTCCTTGTTCATGCCGATGCCGTAGGGCTCCTCGGTGAACGGCTTGCCGACGACCTTGAGCTTGCCGGCGTTGGCGGCGGCGTAGCCCTTGAGGATCGAGTCGTCGGTGGTGACGGCGTCGACCTGGTTGGTGAGCAGCTGCTGGACGCAGTCGGAGTACTTGCCGAGCTCGATGGTCTCCGCGCCGTACTGCGGCTTCTTGATCTCCTGGAGCGGGGTGGAGCCCGTGATCGAGCAGACCTTCTTGCCCTTGACCGACTCGGGGCCGGTGATCGAGGTCTCGTCCTTGCGGACCAGGAGGTCGGCGCCGGCCTTGTAGTACGGGCCCGCGAAGCCGACCTGCTCCTTGCGCTTGTCGTTGATGGTGTAGGTGCCGACGTAGTAGTCGACCTGGCCCGTGGAGATGGCGGTCTCGCGGAGCTTGGAGTTGACGGTCTTCCACTCGATCTTGTCGGGGGAGAAGCCGAGCTCGGCCGCGATCATCTTCGCGATCTCGATGTCGAAGCCGGAGCGCTCCTTGGTGGCCTGGTCCTCGAAGCCCAGGTACGGCTGGTCGGCCTTGGAGCCGATGACGAGCTTGCCGCGCTCCTTGGCCTTCTTGAACGTCGGGGAGTTCAGGTCCACCCCGCTCGCGACGGCGTACGTGGGCAGCTTGGGCGCGGCCGAGTCGCCGGGCTTCGTCGCGGGCTTGTCGCCGGCCGAGCCCTCCTTGCCGCCGCAGGCGGTCGCGGTCAGGGCGAGTACGGCGACGGCCACGGCCGCGGTCTTGCGGAGCTTCATCGTGAACATCCCTCAGGTCGTGGGTGGTTGATCGGCGGTGTGCGTGTGGCGCGTCGCCGAGGGCGGCCGGGGGCGCCGGCCGGACGGCGTCAGTGGTGCAGGATCTTCGACAGGAAGTCCTTGGCCCGGTCGCTGCGCGGGTTGCTGAAGAACTCGTCCGGCGTGGCCTGTTCGACGATCTTCCCGTCGGCCATGAAGACCACGCGGTTGGCGGCCGAGCGGGCGAAGCCCATCTCGTGGGTGACGACCACCATCGTCATGCCGTCCCTGGCCAGCTGCTGCATGACCTCCAGGACCTCGTTGATCATCTCCGGGTCGAGCGCCGAGGTCGGCTCGTCGAACAGGATGACCTTCGGGTCCATGGCCAGGGCGCGGGCGATGGCCACGCGCTGCTGCTGCCCGCCGGAGAGCTGCGCCGGGTACTTGTCGGCCTGGGTGCCGACGCCGACCCGGTCCAGGAGCGCGCGGGCCTTGGCCTCCGCTGCCTTCTTCTCCGTCCTGCGGACCTTGATCTGGCCCAGCATCACGTTCTCCAGCACCGTCTTGTGCGCGAAGAGGTTGAACGACTGGAAGACCATGCCGACGTCGGCCCGCAGCCGCGCCAGCTCCCGGCCCTCCTGGGGCAGCGGCTTCCCGTCGATCGTGATGGCGCCGGAGTCGATCGTCTCCAGCCGGTTGATCGTGCGGCACAGCGTGGACTTGCCGGACCCGGAGGGCCCGATGACCACCACGACCTCGCCGCGGGCGATGGTCAGGTCGATGTCCTGGAGGACGTGCAGAGCGCCGAAGTGCTTGTTCACGTCGGACAGTACGACCAGGTCGTCCGCGGCCGGTGCGGCGTCCTGGGAACCCTTGGTCACTGACTCTCCGCTCATCGGCTTCTGGCTCCGTCCTGCTCGGTTGGGGAGGACACTAGAGACCGGGTGTGACGTGCGTCATCAGATCTGAGCGAAGTTTGAGGATAACGATCCGGTCGCACCCGGGCACTCTGCGTGAAGAGGGCGCCCGGCGCCGTACCGGGTGGATAACGGAAACGCCGGGGTAACGGGGGGAGACTTGACTGTGGCCGTCGCCATCGGCGTTCATGCCCTGATACACACGTAGCCGGCGGTACCCACCCGGCCGGCGCGATACGCGCGGAGAGACCACACGGAGGAGGGCCATGAGACTGCTGCTCGTCGAGGACGACGACCACGTCGCCGCCGCGCTCTCCGCGATCCTCGCCCGGCACGGCTTCCACGTCACCCACGCCCGCAACGGCGAGGAGGCGCTCCAGGCCGTGCTGCCCGCCGCGCACGGCGAGCGCCCCTCGTACGGGGTGATCCTGCTCGACCTCGGCCTGCCCGACCAGGACGGCTACCAGGTCTGCGGCCGGATCCGGAAGCTCACCGCCACCCCCGTGATCATGGTGACCGCGCGCGCCGACGTCCGTTCCCGGATACACGGGCTCAACCTCGGCGCCGACGACTACGTGGTCAAGCCCTACGACACCGGCGAGCTGCTCGCCCGCATCCACGCGGTCAGCCGCCGCACCGCCGCCGGCGAGGACGGCACCGGCGCCGCCGAGGAGGGCACCCTGCGCCTCGGCCAGGTCACCATCGCGCTGCCCACCCGCCGGGTCAGCGTCGACGGCGACGAGGTCGCGCTCACCCGCAAGGAGTTCGACCTGCTGGCCCTGCTCGCGCAGCGGCCCGGCGTCGTCTTCCGCCGCGAGCAGATCATCAGCGAGGTCTGGCGCACCAGCTGGGAGGGGACCGGCCGCACCCTGGAGGTGCACGTCGCCTCGCTGCGCTCCAAGCTGCGGATGCCCGCCCTGATCGAGACCGTGCGGGGCGTCGGCTACCGCCTGGTCGCGCCCGCCGCCTGATCCCGGACCCGCCGGCACGTGCGCACCCGACTCCTCCCGCTCCTCATCGTCCTGATGGCCGGCGTCCTGCTGGCCCTCGGCTTCCCGCTCGCCGCCGGAGTCGCCGCCTCCGAACAGCAGCGGGTGGTGGTGGACCGGCTGGACGACTCCGCCCGGTTCGCCGCGCTCGCGCAGTTCGTCGACGAGTCGGTCATCGGCCCCGACGAACGGCGGACCACCCTCAGCGGCGAACTCGCCAGCTACCACGACGTCTACGGCATCCGCGCCGGTGTCTTCTACCGCAACAACCGTGCCATGGCCGCCGCCCCCGAGGACTGGGTCGTACCGTACGAGGGGGAGAGCAGGCGCGCGTTCAACGAGGCGCTGCTGGGCCGCCGCAGCCACGACCCGCCGCAGGTCTGGCCCTGGCAGGGCGATGCCCGGCTCACCATCGCCTCCCCGGTCGTACGGGACGGGGACGTCGTCGCCGTCGTCGTCACCGACTCGCCCACCGGGCAGCTCCGCAGCCGCATCCTGCACGGCTGGCTGCTGATCTTCGCCGGCGAGTCCGCCGCCATGCTGCTCGCCGTCGGCGCCGCCTTCCGGCTCACCGGCTGGGTCCTGCGGCCCGTCCGGATCCTGGACGCCGTCACCCACGACATCGCCACCGGCCGGATGGCCTCACGCGTCGCCGCCGCCGGGGGCCCGCCCGAACTGCGCCGCCTGGCCCGCTCGTTCAACGAGATGGCCGACAACGTCGAGGACGTCCTGGAACAGCAGCGGGCCTTCGTCGCCGACGCCTCCCACCAGTTGCGCAACCCGCTCGCCGCGCTGCTGCTCCGCATCGAGCTGCTCGCCCTGGAGCTGCCCGAGGGCAATGAGGAGATCGCCTCCGTACGCACCGAGGGCAAGCGGCTCGCCCAGGTCCTCGACGACCTGCTCGGCCTGGCGCTCGCCGAGCACGCCGACGCCGACCTCAGGCTCACCGACATCGGGGCGCTCACCGCCGAGCGGGTCGCCGCCTGGCGCCCGGTCGCCGACGAGAAGGGCGTGGCGCTGCTCGCCGACACCGCCGCCGTCACCGCCTGGGCGGACCCGGTGGCACTGTCCAGCGCCCTCGACGCGGTGATCGACAACGCCCTGAAGTTCACCCCGCCCGGCGAGGACGTCGCCGTCCGCGTGGCGCTGAGCCCCGGCGGCCGGACCGTCACCGTGGAGGTCGCCGACCACGGGCCGGGCCTCACCGACGAGGAGCTGGAGCGGGTCGGCGACCGCTTCTGGCGCTCGCCCCTGCACCAGAACGTCAAGGGCTCCGGCCTCGGCCTCTCCATCGCCCGGGTGCTGCTCACCGCCGGGGGCGGCGCCGTCTCCTTCGCCCGCCACGAGCCGCACGGGCTCAAGGTGACCGTCGCCGTCCCGCGCGACGAGCCGCGCCGGGTGGCCGGGCGGCCGGCCGGTCAGGGTTTCACGGAGCGGTAGTACCGCCGGGCGCCCTCGTGCAGGGGCAGCGGCTCGGTGTAGATCGCGGTGCGCAGGTCGACGAGCTGCGCCGGGTGGACCTGCCCGCCGATCCGGTCCCGGCTGCCGATCACGGTCCGGGTCAGGCCCTCCACCAGGGCCGGGTCGGCCGCGTCGGTGGTGACCAGGATGTTCGCCACCGCGAGGGTCCGCACCGGGTTGCCGTCCTGGGCGAGGCCGTACGCGTCGGCGGGGATCACCGCCGAGCGGTAGTAGCGGGTGGACTCGCCCACGTCGTGCAGGCTGTCCACCAGCGGCTCGTCGAGCGGTACGAGGCGGACCGGCGTGCGCTCGGACAGCTTCTGCACGGCCTCGGTGGGCAGTCCGCCGGACCAGAAGAAGGCGTCGAGGCGCTTGCGCTCCAGCAGGCCCGGCATGGTGTCGATGCCCGCCGAGACCGGCCGGATGTCGAGGTCCGGGGTGACCCCGGCCGCAGCCAGCACCCGGTCGGCGATCAGCCGCACGCCGGAGCCCGGCTGCCCGACGCCCACCCGCAGCCCGCGCAGATCGGCCACCGACTGCACGGACGAGCCCTTCGGGACGACGAGCTGGACGTAGTCGTCGTAGAGCCGGGCGCAGCCGCGCAGCCGCTCGAAGCCGGGCCTGCGGTCGCGCTGGTACTGGGCCACCGCGTCCGCCGTCGCCACGGTGAAGTCCGCCTCGCCGGACGCGAGCCGCGCGAGGTTCTGCTGGGAGCCCTCGCTGTTGCGGAGCGTGATCGACACGTCCGGCAGATCGCGGTGGAGGGCTTCCTGGAGCAGCTTCCCGTACCGCTGGTACACCCCGGAGGGCACGCCGGTGCTGAAGGTGACGTGCCCGCTCGGGGGCTTCGCGCCGAACGGCGCCAGCCACCAGACCAGGGCGCCCGCCAGCACCAGCAGCGCCGCCGAGACCTTGAGGACGCGGCGGCGGGCGGTACGGGTGAGCGCGGGGAGCATGGCGCGATCCTGCCAGCTCGCTCCCCGTCCTGACCAGGGCGGACCGGGCAGGAGCGGGGAGCAAGGCAGGCCGGGGCCGGGAGCCGGGGGCCGGCCGGTACGGCGAGGTACCGGCCGGTGCCGCTCAGTAGGCGAAGCCGGACTTGCCGGTCACCGAGGTCGTCACATGGGTGATCTGGCTGCCGGGCGGCAGGGCGCTGGTCGTCGCCGTGCCGGTGGTCCCGGTGGTGCTGCCGTCGCCGAGCTGCCCGACGTCGTTGGCGCCCCAGCCGATCACCGAGCCGTCGTCGAGGGCGGCGAGGGTGAAGTTGAGGCCGCCCGCGATGTCCTGGACGCCCTTGAGCTGGTCGAGGACGACGGGGGTGGTGCGGTTGGCGTTGGTGCCGTCGCCGAGCTGCCGGTCGGTGTTCTTGCCCCAGGCGGCCACGCTGCCGTCGTCGAGGACGGCGAAGGCGGTCGCGTTGGTGGCGAAGACCGAGGCCACGGCGTCCAGGTAGGCCACGTCCACCGCCTTGTTGCTGTCGGCGGTGGAGTCGTTGCCGAGCTGGCCCTCGGCGCCCTTGCCCCAGGACTTCACCGTGTTGTCGGCGGTGAGCGCGAGCACGTACTCGCAGCCCACGGCGATGGCCTCGACGTTCTCCACGTCCGGCACCTTCTGCGGGGTCTCGCGGGTGGTGTTGTTCCCGGTGCCCAGGCGCCCGTTGTCGCCCTTGCCCCAGGTCCAGACGGTGCCGTCCTGGCGCAGCGCCACGCTGAAGTCGCAGCCGGCGCCGACGTCCTTGACCTTGTCGAGGCTCTGGACGGGGATCGGCGTCCTGTACGGGTTGGTGGTGTCCTGGCCGGTGCCGAGCTGCTTGGAGGCGTTGCTGCCCCAGGCCAGCACCCGGCCGCCCTTGACGGCGAGGACGTGGTTGAGCCCGGCGGAGACCGCGCTGACGCCGGTGAGGCCGGTGACGGTGCCGGGGAAGCTCTGGTTGACGATGGTCCCGTTGCCGAGCTGGCCGGTCTGGTTGGCGCCCCAGGACTTCACGGTGCCGTCCTTGAGGAGGGCGACGGAGAAGGCGTTGGCCGCCGCCGCGGCCCCGCCTCCGCCGCCGGAGACCTTGCGGACGTCGTCGCGGGCGATGCCGGTGACGGCGGCGGGTGTCTGCTGGGTGAGCACGGATCCGTTGCCGAGCTGCCCCTGCCCGTTCTCGCCCCAGCCGCGCACCCAGGGGTCGGTGCCGGCGGCGGAGGCGGGGGCGGGGAGGGCGGCGAGGGGGAGGGCCGCCAGGGACAGGGCGGCGAGGAGGGTGAGACGCAGGGGTGGGGTCATCTGCGTGCCTTTCTGGTGCGGGGGGTCGTCAGTAGGCGTAGCTGGTCCGCCAGGGAAGGGCGGCCGGCACGCGGGTGGTGCCGCTGCCCGGGGGCAGGGCGGTGACGGGGGTCGTGGATGCGGTGGTGGTGCCGTCGCCGAGCTGGCCGACGGTGTTGTCGCCCCAGGCGACGACGGACTCGTCGTCCAGGACGGCCACCGTGTGCTTCCAGCCCGGGGACAGGGCCCGTACGCCGCTGAGGGCGGGCACGGGCACGGGGGTGGTGCGGTCGGCGGTGGTGCCGTCGCCGAGCTGGCCGGAGGCGTTCCAGCCCCAGGCGCGGACCGTGCCGTCGTCGAGCAGGGCGAAGCTCTGGTACCAGCCGCCGTGGACGGCGGTCACCCCGGACAGGTCCTTCACGTCCACGGGGGAGGGGCTGTTCGCGGTGCTGTCGTCGCCGAGCTGGCCGTTGGCGTTGCGCCCCCATGCCTTGACCGTCCCCTCGGCCGTGAGGGCCAGGGAGTGGTGGCAGCCGGCGGACAGGGCCACGACCTCGGTGAGACCGGGCACCCGCTTGGGGGTGTTCTGGTTGTCGAGCGAGCCGATGCCGAGCTGGCCGCTCGTGTTCTGGCCCCAGGACCAGACCGTGCCGTCCTGGCGCAGGGCGAGCGCGTGACCGCAGCCCACCGCGATGTCCGTGACACGGCTCAGGCTCTGCACGGCGACGGGCCGCCCGGCGTCGGCGTTCCCGCCGTTGCCGAGCTGACCGGAGGCGCCCGCGCCCCAGGTCCACACCCGTCCGCCGCGCACGGCGGCGGCGAAGCCGTTTCCGGCGCCGATGTCCGAGACGCCGGAGAGCCCGGCCACGGCGGCGGGCTGGGCCCGGGCGGCGGTGGTCCCGTCGCCGAGCTGCCCGTTGGCGTTGGCGCCCCAGGACTCCAGGGTGCCGTCCCGCAGGAGGGCCACCGCGAAGTCCGTGGTGGCGCCGCCACCACCGGCGGCGAGCTCGCGCAGCTCGTCGCGGCGCAGCCCCCGCACGGCGGACGGCGTCTGCTGGTCGAGGGTGGCGCCGTTGCCGAGCTGACCGGAGCCGTTCAGCCCCCAGGTCCGTACCCAGGGATCGCTCGGCCCCGCGTGGGCCGACGTGCCCGGGGTGAGCAGGGCGCCCAGCGTGAGGGCGGCGCACAGGAGGGAGCGGTACGTCATGGCGTACGCACCCCGCTCAGTACGCGTACGTCGTGTTGCCGCCCAGCGAGACCGCCACGTCCTTGACCTTCGAGCCCTCGTTGAGGATCTTCACCGACTCGAAGCGGGACACGGTCGTGCCGTTGCCGAGCTGGCCCTCGCTGTTGTTGCCCCAGGCGAAGACCTCGTCCGCCGTCACCGCGACCCCGTGCCGGGCGCCCGCCGCGAGGTGCTGGACCCCTTCGAGGCGGGGGATCTCGACGGGCGCGCTGCGGTTGGTCCGGGAGATGTTGTCGGCGAAGGACTCGTCGGCCTCCAAGAGCTGCCCGTACTGGTTGTTGCCCCAGCCCCAGACGTGACTGTCGCTGGTCTTGGCGTAGTTGTGGAAGGCGCCCGCCTCGATCTCGGAGACGCCCTCCAGCCAGTCGACGTCGACGGGGACGGTGGAGGACTTGGTGCCGGAGTTGCCGAGCTGGCCGTAGAGGTTGTAGCCCCAGGACTTCACGGTGTCGTCGGCGGTCAGCGCGAGCGCGTGATAGCAGCCCGCGTCGATGGAGACGATGTTCTCCAGGCCCGACACCTGCCGGGGGACCGAGCTGGTGGCCCGGCCGCCGTTGCCGAGCTGGCCGTGGATGCCGCGGCCCCACGCGTACACCTTGCCGTTCTCCAGGAGCGCCAGGCTGAAGTCGCAGCCGGCCGAGATCTGCTTGACCTTGGGCATCCCCTGCACCCGGTCGGGGACCGTGCGGCTGTCGCCGGTGCGGTTGTTGCCGAGCTGGCCGTACGCGTTGTCGCCCCAGGAGTAGACCTGGCCGCTGGTGTCGAGCGCGAGGGCGTGCCTGCCGCCCGCCGCGATGTCCTTGACGTTGGTCAGCCGCGGCACGGTCGTGGGCACGGTCTGGTTGTCGTTCCCGCCGTTGCCGAGCTGGCCCGAGGAGTTGTGGCCCCAGGACTTCACGGTCTTGTCGGTGCGGGCGAGCACGAACGAGTCGGCGGAGGAGGTGCCGCCCGCCGACATCTGGTCGACGTCGCCGCGGAAGAGGCTGGTCACCGAGGTGGGCGACAGGCTGTCGTTCAGGGTGCCGTTGCCGAGCTGCCCGGTGCGGCCGGCGCCCCAGCTCAGCACGGTCGGATTGCCCTCGTTGGCGGCGGCCGGCGGGGCGAGGGCCGGGAGCGCGGTCAGCGCGGCGGCCCCGGCGAGGGCGGCGGCGAGGTTCCGGCCCAGCCGGCGGCGCAGCGGGGCGCGTCGGGTTCGGGACATGGGTCTGCTCTCCTTCGTGGGGGACAAACGGGAGCGCGAGGGCCCGCGGGCATGGCGTGCCAGGGGCCGGGTGGGACGGCCGGGACGGGCCGTCGGACACACCAGCAGCCTTGCCGACGGTGATCATGGGCGCGACCGGGGGGCGCCGAAACACCCGGTTGCCGGACGCCCGTTCGAGGCCGGGTCTCCGGGGGCGAAGTCACCTGTTCGGGGCGGCGTCCGAGGGACCCCGGGCGGGCGGGGGCGGCGGGCGGCCGATCGGCGGCGCCCGGTCGGGTGAGTGGCCAGCCCCGGGGCGGCGGCCCCGCGCACGCACCGCCCCGGAATCCATCCGGACGGGTACGGGACGGAGGCCGGGGCGCGCTCTCCGGCGCCGCCGCCGGACGGCCCGTCCGGAGCCGTCCGGCCGTGCTCCGCCGAAGCGGTGAGCGGGACGCGGGGCCCCGCCCGCCCCGTGTGTCCTGCGTCCGCGCCGAGCCGGGTCCGGTTAGCGTCGGAACGCGCTTGGCGATCTTGACGGCGGTCCCTGCCGTGGCCCGGGCGCCGTTCCCGCGACCCTCAATTCACCCTCGTCCCCAGGGAGTTGTGCCATGTCCTCCGCTCTCGCCGTACGGCGTGCGCTCGGCGCCGCCGTCCTCGCCGCCGCCCTCGCGCTCGCCGCCGCCCCGGCCGCCCTCGCGGCCCCGCCCGTCCCCCGCGCGGAGGAGTGCCCGCCGGACGACCAGGCGTGCAAGGACCAGCAGGCGAACGCCCAGGAGGCGAAGGAGATCGAGGAGCAGCAGCAGAAGACCAAGGAGTCGGCGGCCCAGGCCGACAAGGACATCAAGAAGGTCGGCAAGGACCTGGAGGAGTGCAAGCCCGGCTCCGCGAGCTGCATGGACACGCTCGCCAAGGGCAACGGCGAGAAGGAGGGCCTCGCCGACATGACATCCACCGTCGGTGCCTTCAAGCCCGACCCGGGCACCAACGCCGGGGACGCCGCCGCCGACACCTGCGCGGACTTCCCGGCCTCGCTGCCCGCCGGCTCCGCCGACCCGGGCCAGTCGCCGTTCCCGGTCTCGCAGCTCTGCTCGCTGCTGGGCTCCTGAGCGGAAGGGCCTCGCCTCTCCCGTACGTCCTCGCCTCTCCCGTACGTCGCCGTCCCTCCCGTACGCCCCTCGTCCCCGAAGGGAACCCCCATGCCCTCGCGCCGTCCCGCGCTGCTCTTCCTCCCCGCCCTGGCCCTCGGTCTCGCCGTGCCCCTCGCCCCGCCCGCCCACGCGGAGGAGGGGCCCGGCGAGCCGCCCGCCGCGCGGGCCGTCACCGCCGACGGGAAACCGGCGCGGATCGCCGACGTCCTGAAGCAGTGCGAGGCGGACGGCACTTCCTGCCGCTTCGTCATCGACCCCAAGAGCGGCCGGGAGTTCGCCACCGCCGTCCGCTCGCTCGGCAACGCGGTCGTCAACTGCACCGCCAGCGACATGAACGTGGACCGCACCGTCACCCTGCGCACCTCCAGCACCGACAACATCGGCGGCGAGATCTCCGGGAAGATCACCGCCGAGGGCACCGTCAGCGCCTCCGGCGAGGTCAACACCAACCTCACCAACGACCTCACCAACGAGAACAAGACGCCCAACCTCAAGGACGGGCCGACCTCCACCAACGGCACCAAGACCAGCGTCGCGGTCGGCGGCAAGGTCGCCGGCTCGCTCAGCGCCAAGCTCGCCTTCGAGGCCGCCTTCAAGGCCACGTTCTCCAAGTCCTGGACCGTCGACAACACCGAGACGACGACCTACAAGAGCACCGTGAAATCCTTCGACATGCTGGTCTTCGGGGCCAGTTCGTCGATGCGGCGGGTCGTCGGCAGGCTCCTCACCGGCTCCGGCGCCGCCATTCTCGGCATCGCCGTGGACAGCCCCTCCATGGTGAACTCCAGCACCTTCGTCGCCCAGACCTACTCCGCCCCCGAGAGCCTCTGCGGCCGCAAGCGCCCCACCCAGAACACCCAGCCCGACGGTGACAACAACACCCGCGCCCTGCCCGCCGCCCGCGCGCCCCGGGAAGTCCCCGCCCGCACCGCGCTCGCGCCGGGCGCCCGGCCGAAGGGGTCGGTCGTCCTCCACCCGACCGCTCCGGCCGGCTCCTGACGGCGCCCGCCACCCCGGCCCTCACGCCCGTCCCCGCTCCGTAGAACGTCCCGCCCTTGGCACGCACCACCCCCCCCCGAGGAGTCCGTCCCATGTCTCCCTCCCTCCGCTCCCTCGCAGCCCTCGGCGCCGCCGGACTGCTGCTCCCCACCGCGTACGGCGGACCGGCCGCCCCCGCCGCCGGGGCGCCCGCCACCCAGACCGTCACCGTCCTCAACGGCGACTTCGCCGACCCCGTCATGAAGGGCGACGGCCCCACCACCGTCGGCCTCGACTTCTGGGACGGCCAGAACCAGCGCTACTCGCCCGCCGCCTCCGGACGGACCGACAACGCCCACGGCGTCGCCCTCCAGAAGGACGGCAACACCCTCCGGCAGCGGCTGCGCGGCGTACGGGCCGGGGCCAGGGTCACCGTCTCCTACGAGGACAGCCCGGCCGTCTCCAAGGAGTGCACCGGCGAACAGGTCGTCGACGGGCAGCCCTACACCGTCGAGGGCTCCGGCGGCACGGTCCAGCCGGTGACCACGGCGGGCGACCCCGACCGGGTCAAGGGCAAGCCGGGGCCCGGCCGTTGGACCGCCCGCACCTACACCTTCACAGCCGGCGAGAACGAACCCCTGCTCACCTTCGCCTCCAAGGTCACCGACGCCAAGACCCATGTGACCTGCACCCCGATGATCGCCCGCATTCGCGCCGTCGAGGTCCCGCCCGCCGTCGACAGGACCGTGGACAAGACCGCGCTCGGCACGGCAGAGGCGTACAAGGGCAACGAGCGGGAGAAGACCCTCCACAACGCGGCGGCGGCCTGCAACGGCGAGAACGCCTGCGTCTTCCGCCCCGACACCCGCACGTCCTTCCGCTACTACGACCGCGCCCGGGTCGTCGGGGAGGCGTTCGTCAACTGCACCCGCAACACCCTCGAACACCACCGCACGCTGTCCTTCACCGAGCGCTCCTACGACAGCATCGCCCAGACCTACGCCGCCAACGGCCTGGCCCTCAACGAGGTGGCCAGGCTGCCCACTTCGGGCGACCGGACCGAGGACGAGAAGCGGATCAAGGAGCGCCCGATGGCGGGCCAGTTCTCCCTCGCGTACGAGCAAAGCTGGCAGCGGGCCTGGCAGTGGTTCAGCGGCGACCAGCGGGCCGTCGTCGAGCGAATCCAGCCCGGCGAGGTCAGCTGGGTCGAGCTCCAGCCCAGCCGCGAGCGGGTCGAGGGCTGGTTCCTGAGCAAGAAGGACGACTACCGGCTGCACGCCGTGATCGACGGCCCCTCGCGCGCCGTGCCGGACCGGCTGCTCCAGCGCACCGGCCCGATGGCCGAGTCGGAGAAGCAGCGCTGCGCCTCCAACCGGCCGATGACCACCACCCCGGTCGGCTCCGACGCCCCCGCCCACTCCTCCGACAAGGGCGTCCGGAGCGTGCCGGTGCCCGCCGCGACGAGTCCCCGGGCGTTCCGGACCGTCCCGCTCAACTGACCCCGAAGCGATCCCCGAAGCGATCCCCGAAGCGATCCCCGAAGCGATCTCCGAAGCGGTCCTCGAAGCGATCCCCGGCAGGCGGCGTCAGCGGCGCCGCCTGCTCCCGCAGCCAGCCGAGCAGCGCGGCGACCCTGGTGTCCCGCTCCGGCGGGCGGGGGCTGAGCAGCCCGTAGCCGGTGCCGTCGGCGACGAAGCCGTACGGGGCCGCCAACTGCCCCCGCACCAGGTCGTCGTGGACGAGCGCGTACGGCCCGACGGCGACGCCCACCCCGGCGACGGCGGCCTGGAGCGCCAGGTAGAAGTGCTCGAAGGTCTGGTCGGGAGCGGGAGCGGGAGCGGGAGCCGGAGCGGGAGTCCCGGGAGACTCCCGTCCCGTCAGGCGCCGCCAGTCCGCCCAGGCGGCCGGCCGGGTGCTGGTGTGCAGCAGGGGCACCGGCTCCCCGGCGGTCAGCCGCGCGGCGAGCCCGGGGTGGCAGACCGGGCCGATCCACTCGTCGAAGAGCGGCACCCGGCTCACCCCCTCGGGTACGGCGAAGTCGTCCCGCCGCACCGCCGCGTCCACCGTGTCCCGGGCGAAGGCCACCGGCCCGCCGCCCGCCGACAGGTGCACGGTCAGCTCCGGGTGCCGGGCGGCGAGGTCCGGCAGGCGCGGGATCAGCCAGCGCATCAGGAGCGTCGGCTCGCAGGACAGCGCGAGCGGCCCGCCGCGCTGCCGGCCCGAGACCTCCAGGGCCGCCGCCTCGACCAGGTCGAGCGCGTCCCGGACCGCAGCGGCGAGGCGGCGGGCCTGCGGGGTGGGGCGCAGGGAGCGCGGGCCCCGCTCGAAGAGGGGCGTGCCGAGGGCCCGCTCCAGATTCCGCACCTGGCGGCTGACGGCCCCGTGGGTGACGTGCAGCTCCTGGGCCGCCCGGGTCATGCTCGCGTGGCGCACGGTCGCCTCGAAGGGCAGGAGCGTGTTCAGCGGGGGCAGGTCGGGCCGGCTCATGTGTGAAATCTACTCACAGGCGGGGTGAGAAGGAATCGCTTGTCCAGCGGGTTCGCACGGGCCAGTGTTGATCACGTCACGTGACGCGACACACGTCCTGCGACGCCGTGCCACGTCACGCCACGCCACGGAACCCGAGCCGAGGGGCACCCCACCCGATGGAGCCGTCCACCCTGTCGTGCGTCGTCCTCGCCGACGACCTCACCAGCGCCGCCGACGGCGCCGTCCCCTTCCGCAGGGCGGGCCACCCGGCCCTGGTCCTCTTCGCGCCGCCCGCGCCCGGCGCCGAGGCCCCGGGGCCCGGCGTCACCGCCGTCGACCTGGGCACCCGGCTGCTCGCCGAGCCCGAGGCGGCCGCCCGGACCCGGGCGGCGGCCGTCGCGTACGCGGGCGCCGGCCTGCTGCTCAAGACGGTCGACTCGACCCTGCGCGGCCACGTCGCCGCCGAACTCCGCGCCGCCCTCGCGGGCTCGGGCCGCCGGGCGGCCGTCCTCGCCCCCGCCTTCCCCGCCGAGGGGCGCACGACGGTCGGGGGCGTCCAGTACGTCCGGGGGGTACGGGTCGACGAGAGCGAGTTCGCCCGCGACCCGGCCCACCCGGTCCGCACCGCCGAGCTCGCCGCGCTGCTGCCCGAGGCCGTCGCCGTCGACGCGGACCGGCTCGGACTCCTCGCCGGAGACGGGGTGTTCACGTGCTCGGCGGCCACGGACGAGGAGCTCGACGCGCTCGTCGCCGCCGTGCCCCGGCCCGACGAGGTGCTGTGGGTCGGCTCCCCGGGCCTCGCCGCCGCGCTGGCCCGCCGCCACGGCCGCGCCCCGTCCCGTACCGCCGCCCTCCCCGTATCGCCGCCCGTCCGTCGGCCGCTGGCCGTCGTCGGCAGCGCCAACCCCGCCAGCCGGCGCCAGCTCGCCGCGCTGTACGAGCGCGCGGGCGCCGCCGGGGCGGTCGCCGGGGACCCGGCGGCGGCCCTCGCCGCCCTGCGCGCCGCGGCGGCGCCCCTGCTCGCGCTGCACACCCCCGACGCGCGGGGCGCCGACCCCGCCGAGCTGACCCGCAGGATCGCCGCCGCGGCGGCCGGGGCGGTGGCCGAGGGCCTGGCCGACGGGCTCGTGCTCACCGGCGGGGAGACCGCCGCCGCCGTCCTCGGCGTCCTCGGCGCCACCGGCGTGGAGCTGCGGGACGAACCCGAACCGGGCATCGCCCGAGGCACCCTGCACGGCCCCGCCGCCCCCCGCCTCCCCGTCCTCGTCAAGGCGGGCGGCTTCGGCGACGACGGCGCCCTCGTCCGCCTCTGCGCGCTCCTGACGACGGCCGGGGACGCGCGGTGAACCGCCGCCCCGGCCCCCGCCCGCTGGCCCTCACCATGGGCGACCCGCACGGCATCGGACCCGAGATCACCGTCAGGGCCTGCGCCGACCCCGGGCGCCCCGCCCCGGTCCTCGTCATCGGCGACCCCGGCGTCCTCGCCCGCGCCTGCCGCGTCACCGGCGTCCCGCTGACCGTCCGGACGGTCGAGACTCCCGCCGAGGCCACCCGCGGCGACGCGCCGCACGGCGGGCCCGGCGGACCGGGCGTCCTGCACGTGCTCCCCGAGGGCCCCGCCCTCCCGGCCGAGCTCGCCCTCGGCACCGTGGACGCCCGCGCGGGCGCGGCCTCCTTCGCGTATGTGCGCCGGGCGATCGAGCTGGCGCTCGCCGGCGAGGTGCGCGCGATCACGACCGCGCCGATCAACAAGGAGGCCCTCGGCCTGGCCGGACTGCCCTACCCCGGCCACACCGAGATCCTGGCCGAGCTGTCCGGGACCGAGCGGTACGCCATGATGCTGGCCAACGACGAGCTGCGGACCGTCCTCGTCACCGTCCACCAGTCGCTGCGCGACGCCATCGACGCCCTCACGCCCGAGCGGGAGCTGGACATCATCCGGCTCGCCCACCGGGCCCTCGGGCCCGGCGCCCGGATCGCCGTCGCGGGACTCAACCCGCACGCGGGGGAGAACGGCCTCTTCGGCCGCGAGGACCTCGACGTCATCGCCCCCGCCGTGCGCGCCGCCCGCGCGGAGGGCATCGACGCCAGCGGGCCGCACCCCGCGGACACCGTCTTCATGCGGGCCCGCGCGGGCGAGTTCGACGTGGTCGTGGCGCAGTACCACGACCAGGGCCTGATCCCGGTGAAGTACCTGGGCCTGGAGCACGGCGTGAACATCACCCTCGGCCTGCCGTTCGTCCGCACCAGCGTCGACCACGGCACCGCGTTCGACCTGGCGGGCACCGGGACCGCCGACCCCGCCAGCCTGCTCACCGCCCTGCGGCACGCCGCCGCACTCGCCGACCGCGCGGACACCCACACCGAGGCCCGCGCGGACGCGCACGCGAAGACCCGCGCGGACACCCCGGCCGATCCCGCCGCCCACTCCTGAAGGGGGACCCCATGGACTTCATCTTCATGCTCACCCGCGCCGACCGGACCGTCACCGACTGCCTCCACGTCCTGGACTCCGTCCGCGGCCTCGGCATCACCCACATCGGCTTCAAGGACGTCGGCGTGGACCCGGCGACCCTCTCCCGCCTGCACGAGCAGATCAGGGAGCTCGGCGCCACCAGCCACCTGGAGGTCGTCTCCACCGGCCGCGCCCAGGCCCTCGACTCCGTACGCGCGGCCGCCGACCTCGGCGTCGACTGGCTGATGGGCGGGGTCTGGATCGAGGAGACCCTGGCCCTGCTCGACGGCACCCCCGTCCGCTACCTGCCCTTCGCGGGCGAGCCCCAGGGCCACCCCACCCGCCTCGCGGGCACCCCGGACCGCATCGCCGCGGACTGCCGCCGGGCCGAGGCCGCAGGCTGCGCCGGGGTCGACCTGCTCGCCCACCGGGCCACCGAGGCGGACCCGCTCGACCTGGTCCGGGCCGCCCGCGCCGCCACGGAGGGCCGGCTGGTCGTGGCCGGCTCGCTGTCCACCCCGGCCCAGGTCCACGCGCTCGCCGAGGCGGGCGCCGACGCCTTCACGGTGGGCTCCGCCGCCTTCGCGGGCGCCGTCCGCCCGGCCGCCGGAGGGCTTGCCGCGCAGCTCACGGCCCTGGTCGAGGCGAGCGGCGGCCCGAGGTAGCCGGACACTCCCGGAGCCCCCTTACCCTTGTGAGGTGACCAGCAGCAAAGACGGGACCGGAGCAGTGGCCGAGGCGGGCGTGACGCGCACCTACGAAGTACGCACCTACGGGTGCCAGATGAACGTCCACGACTCCGAGCGGCTCTCCGGCCTCCTGGAGGAGGCGGGTTACGTCAAGGCCCCGGCGGACGCCGACGGCGACGCCGACGTCGTGGTCTTCAACACCTGCGCGGTCCGCGAGAACGCCGACAACAAGCTGTACGGCAACCTCGGCCGGCTCGCCCCGCGCAAGGCCGGGCGTCCCGGGATGCAGATCGCCGTCGGCGGCTGCCTGGCGCAGAAGGACCGCGACACCATCGTCAAGAAGGCCCCCTGGGTCGACGTGGTCTTCGGCACGCACAACATCGGCAAGCTGCCCGTCCTCCTGGAGCGCGCCCGCGTCCAGGAGGAGGCTCAGGTCGAGATCGCCGAGTCGCTGGAGGCGTTCCCCTCCACGCTGCCGACCCGCCGCGAGTCCGCGTACGCCGCCTGGGTCTCGATCTCCGTCGGCTGCAACAACACCTGCACCTTCTGCATCGTCCCGGCGCTGCGCGGCAAGGAGGAGGACCGCCGCCCCGGCGACATCCTCGCCGAGGTCGAGGCGCTGGTCGCCGAGGGCGTCTCGGAGATCACCCTGCTCGGCCAGAACGTGAACGCGTACGGCTCCGACCTGGGCGACCGCGAGGCGTTCAGCAAGCTGCTGCGCGCCTGCGGCCGGATCGAGGGCCTGGAGCGCGTCCGCTTCACCTCCCCGCACCCCCGCGACTTCACCGACGACGTCATCGCCGCCATGGCCGAGACGCCGAACGTGATGCCGCAGCTGCACATGCCGATGCAGTCCGGCTCCGACACGGTCCTGAAGGCGATGCGCCGCTCGTACCGCCAGGAGCGCTTCCTCGGGATCATCGAGAAGGTGCGCGCCGCGATCCCGCACGCCGCCATCTCCACCGACATCATCGTGGGCTTCCCCGGCGAGACCGAGGAGGACTTCGAGCAGACCATGCACGCCGTCCGCGAGGCCCGCTTCGCGAACGCCTTCACCTTCCAGTACTCCAAGCGCCCCGGCACCCCCGCGGCCACCATGGAGGGGCAGATCCCCAAGGAGGTCGTCCAGGAGCGCTACATGCGCCTGGTCGCCCTCCAGGAGGAGATCTCCTGGGAGGAGAACAAGAAGCAGGTCGGCCGCACCCTGGAGGTCATGGTCGCGGAGGGCGAGGGCCGCAAGGACGGCGAGACCCGCCGCCTCTCCGGCCGCGCCCCCGACAACCGGCTCGTCCACTTCACCCAGCCGGACGAGGACGTGCGTCCGGGCGACGTGGTGACCGTCGAGATCACCTACGCCGCCCCCCACCACCTCCTCGCCGAGGGCCCGACCACCGGCGTCCGGCGCACCCGCGCGGGCGACGCCTGGGAGAAGCGCAACGCCGAGGCCGCCGCCAAGCCGGCCGGTGTACTGCTGGGGCTGCCGAAGATCGGCGTCCCGGAACCGCTGCCCGCCGCCGACGCGCCGGCCTGCGGAAGCCACTGAGGACCGGGCCGCCAGGCCACCGGGCCACGAGCAGAGGGGGCAGCATGGGACGGTGGGCCGTCATCGCCCAGTTCGGCCGCAACGAGGGGTACGTCACCGAGGTGGTCGCCCGGGTGACCGGCACCCGGGACGACGCCCGGGAGGCGCTCGTCGAGGCCGCGCGGTGGTACCGCAGGCCGCGCCGGGAGAAGCGCCGTGAGGTGTACCGCCTCCCGGACGGCGACAGCCACCTGCTGGTCCTCCAGGGCGCCGTGACCCGCCTGGAGATCACGCTGACCATCGCGGAGCTGCTCTACGCCTCCGACGACGGTCCCGACGCGCCCGAGGGCCCGGACACGGCCGCCTGGGCCGCCGGGCCCGCCGGGGGCGCGGACGGTCCGGGGCGGTCTCCCGAGGACGGGCGCCCCGCGCAGTAGGCTGCGGATCATGCTTGTCGCCGCCGCCGTGTGCCCCTGCCCCCCGCTGCTCGTGCCCGCCGTCGCGGCCGGTGCGGCGGCCGAGCTCGACGACGCGCGGTCGGCCTGCTCCGACGCGCTCTCGGTGCTCGCCGCCGCCCGCCCCGACCGGCTCGTCGTCGTCGGCCCCGCCGGGGAGGGCGCCCGGGGCGTCCACCCCGCCGGGGCGGCCGGCTCCTTCGCCGGCTTCGGCGTCGACCTGACCGTACGGCTCGGCTCCGGGCCCGGCGGGGAGCGCCCGCTGCCCGCCTCGCTCGCGGTCGCCGCCTGGCTCCTGGAGCACACCGGCTGGGCCGACGCGCCCGTCGAGGGGCTCGGTGTCGGCGAGGACACGGAGCCCGCGCGGTGCGCCGCGACGGGCCGGGAGCTCGGCGCCTCGGCGGAGCGCGTCGCCCTGCTCGTGATGGGCGACGGCAGCGCCTGCCGCACCGTGAAGGCGCCCGGCTACTACGACGAGCGCGCCGAGGGCTTCGACAGCGGGGCCGCCCACGCGCTCGGCACGGCCGACCCGGCCGCCCTGCTCGCCCTGGACCCGGACCTGGCCCGCGCGCTGCTGGCGACCGGCCGGGCCCCCTGGCAGGTGCTCGCGGGCGCCGCCGAGGGCGCGGGCCTGGAGGGCCGGCTGCTCTACGAGGACGCCCCCTACGGCGTCGGGTACGCGGTCGCCGCCTGGAGCTGAGCCGGGCCAGGGCCGCCCGGCCCGGCTCCGGACGTACGACGGCGGACGGCGGGACGGGGGTCTCGGCGGGGGCCGGCGGGGCGGTCTCGGCGCCTCCCCCGAGGAGCCGGG
>NZ_JBEZHM010000057.1:0-54127 GCF_040650575.1 Streptomyces sp. NPDC048659
GGCACCCACATCAGTAAGGGATAGGTTTCAGGCCACCCAGGCGGATAAATCCCGGGGGACGGGACGCACACACTGCGATCATGGAGCCGCTCGACGACCCCGTCCGTGCCGCCTCCACGATCCGGAGTACCCCTGCCATGAGTCCCGTCCCGCCGGACCCGTCCGCCCTCCACCCGATGCCGGACCAGCCCCGTGTGGTCCTGCTGAAACCGCTCGTGACCTCGCCGCTGATCGAGGTCGGCGCGTACTCGTACTACGACGATCCGGACGACGCCACGTCGTTCGAGACGCAGAACGTGCTGTACCACTACGGCCCCGAGCGGCTCGTCATCGGGAAGTTCTGCGCGCTGGGCACCGGCGTGCGGTTCCTCATGAACGGCGCCAATCACCGGATGGACGGGCCGTCCACGTTCCCGTTCCCCATCATGGGCGGCGACTGGGCCGAGCACTTCGACCTCATCACCGGCCTCCCCGGGCGCGGGGACACGGTGGTCGGCAACGACGTCTGGATCGGCAACGGCGCGACCGTGATGCCCGGTGTCCGGATCGGCCACGGCGCCATCGTCGCCTCGGGCTCGGTCGTCGTCGAGGACGTCCCCGACTACGGCATCGTCGGCGGCAACCCGGCCACCCTCATCCGCACCCGCTACCCCGCCGCCGACATCGCCCGCCTCCTCGCGCTCGCCTGGTGGGACTGGCCGATCGACCACCTGACCCGCCACCTCCGCACCGTCATGTCGGGCACCCTCGCCGAACTGGAGGCGGCGAAGCCCAGCGGCGGCTGAGGGCCCGCCGCTACATTGGGTCACCGCGAGGAAACCTCGTGTCGTGATCCGGGGAGGGCGACTGTGCCGTCAGGTCGATTACGTGTCGTACGGGTCGGGGGCCGGTCGTGACGCCGCGCCGGGGCCGGAGCGTACGGAGCACCCGAAGCGTTCCGCGGGTTCGGCGGCGCGGGCGGAAGGGTGCCGGGGGCGGGCTGCCGTACGTGGCGCTGGGCGCGGGACTGCTGGTCGCGTGGGCGGTGGTCGTGGCGGTCGCCCGGTTCCTCGCCGCCCATCCGTGGCTTCCGGTCCTGCTCGTGGTGCTGGCCGGCGGGGCCCTGGCCTGGTGGCTGGTGCGACGGCAGCGGGACGCGCGGTGGGCGGAGGTACGGGCGCGGGGGCTGCGGTACGCGCTCACGCAGCTGGACGCCCTGCATCACCGGCAGTTCGAGCACGCGGTCCGGGACCTGATGCGGCGCGACGGCTGCGCGGACGCCGTGCAGGTCGGCGGCGCGGGGGACAACGGTGCCGACGTGAAGGCGACGGACCCGTTCGGGCGCCTCTGGGTCATCCAGTGCAAGCACCGCCGTGCGGGGCTCCAGGGCTCGCCCGTGGGCACCCCGGACCTCCACGTGCTGAACGGCACCGGACGGCCGGTCCACAGGGGTGACGTGGTCGTCCTGGTCACCAACGGCAGGTTCACCGGGCGCGCCGTCGCGTTCGCCCACGACCAGCGGCTGCACCTGGTGGACCGGACCGTGCTCGGCGAATGGGCCGCCGGATCAAGGCCGTTGTGGGAGATCCTGCGGGCCGTGCCGCCGCCCCGGCGCCCGTCGTCCCGCTCCTGAGCACGGCGCGAGGGGGCGCACGGGAACCGGCGCGCGCAACCAAATGCCCATGGAATATGCCCTCTTGGCTGCGCGCCGACGGTCCGCTGCCTCATCGTGGTCGTGGACGGGGCGGCCCGCTCGGGCCGCCCGCGCACGCGTGGGGTGAGGAGGGATGCCGGATGGGCTGGAGGCGTGAACGGTTCGAGTCGCACGAGGGCGAGGTCGGGGTGCTGCTCGCCGACGGCAGCGAACCGGGGCCGGTCTACTTCGACATCGGCAGCGGCACGTACGTCCACGAGTCGACCGACTGGTGGGTGTACACGGGCGAGTTACGCAGGCCCACGGCCACCTCGATGCGGGGCAGGTGCGCCTGCGGCTGGCGGGCCGCGCGCGCCTTCCCCATCGACTGGCAGCGGGTCGACCCGGCCGACCTCACCGCGTACGACGTCTCCGGGCCGCTCCAGGACTGGGAGGCCCACATGGACGAGGTCGCGGCCCGCGCGGTGCGGCTGCCCGAGGACGTGGCCGGGCTGCTGAAGCGGCTGTACGAGCGCCTCGACGAGCTCGTGGACGACGAGCCGCTGACCGTGCTCCGCGCCGTCGACCGGCTGGAGGCGATCGTCGGCGTGTACGGCCCCATGGCCGCCCGGCTCGTCACGGGGATCGGCGAGGCGGGCGGCGGGATGGTGCGGGTCGCCGAGGCGCTGGGGATGACGGAGGAGGCCGCCGGATCGCGCCTGCGGCACTACCGCTACCTGGACTTCTGAGGAGCCCCGGCGGGTGCGCCCGCCGGGGCCCCTCAGGGGCGGGTGTCCGCTCAGCGCGCGACGGCGGCGGGCGCGGCCTCGTCGGGGGCCCGGCGCGGGCCGGCGAGCGGGGTCGGGCGGGCGTGCGACTGCGGCGCGGCGGCCCGGACGCCGGCCGCGTCGAGCAGGGCGCCGACGCGGGCGGCGGCCCCGCGGGTGACCGGTCCGGTCAGGGCGGCCCCGTGGTCTCCGCTCAGGGCGAGGACCGCGGCCTCGGCCTCGCAGCCCCACAGGTCGTGGGAGTGCAGCAGTCCGGTCCCCGGGCCGTAGCGGTAGCCGTCGCGCCGGTTGAGGGGCCCGTCGGCGGGGCCGCTGGTGCCGATGGGCCACAGGAGGCGGGCCCCGCGCTTGTTCCACTGGTCCCGGTCGACGCGGCTCGGCTGGCTGTCGTCGATGAGGACGTGACCGGTGAGGTCGGCGTCCGGTACGAGCGCGTCCAGGTCGAGCCGCTCGGTGCTGGCGCTGACGGTCACCGGGCAGGTGCGCAGCACCTCACCGGCGTCGTCGGTGACGCGGGTCCTGCCCTCCGCCCCGGCCGCCCGGACCACCCGGTCGACGCGGCCGAGGCGCGTGGTCCGGTCGCAGGCGACGAAGGCGAGGCCGGGGAAGTCGGCGAGGAGCATCGTCAGGATCGAGGTGCCGATCGAACCGGCCGCCCCGATCACCCCGATCCGTACGGGCCCGCCGCCGGGCACCTCCCCCGCGACCCGTCGCGTCAGCTCCCGGATCAGGTGAACCGTTCCGCCGTGTCCCGTCGTGACCACCGGAACGTTTCCGCCCACCGCGATCGCGTCCCGGCCGAACCGCGTCCACGCCGGCAGGGTCGCGCCGAGCCCGAACACCTCGGCACCCAAACGTTTCCGCGCGAAGGCGATCGTGTCGCGGACGATGCCCGAGATCCGCTCGGCGGCGGCCGCGGGTGCCAGGTCCGTGCCGAGATCCGCGGTGACGGGGGCCTGGAGGACGAGGCCGCGACGGCCCGCGTGCGCGCCGTACGAGGCCATCACCAGCGGCGGGAGAGCGGCGATGAGGTGCTGGCCGGAGCTCGCGGAGACCCCGTACCGGGTGTCGAGCAGCGGCAGCAGGTGGTTGATCTCGGGCCCCCGGGCGGGGTCGTGGCGGCTGAGCAGGTTCGGGACGACGAAGACCCGGTCGGCCGGAAGGTCCGGCGCGACCCGGCCCTCGTACAACGCGAAGGCGTCCTCGACGGTGGCGTACGTGCGGGCCGCGGCGTCCGCGACGGCTCCGGTCCTGGTACGAGGGGCCGGTGCGGCGGCGCGATCCGGCGCGGGCCGAGCGGCTGCCGGCCGCCCACGCGCTGGTCCGCGCCGATCCCGCGCGCCGCGCCCCGCTGGACTTCGCGCTGCCGGCCCGCCGGCAACGCGCGCTGCTCGGGGTGAGGTCGGCACCCTTCCGGTCGGGCGATGCCTGCGCGAAGGCGGGCCGCGAACGGTACGGGCTGACCGCCCGCACCCGGGCCGATCTCGCCGCCTGCCTCGGTGAGGCGGGCGCGCCTGACGCCCCCTCCCCGCGCCCCAGGTCCGCCCCGGCCCGCGCCCCTCCCTTCGGCGGCGCGCGGGGCCCGCGCCTGCCTCGACGTGGCCTTCTCCCACCCCTTCGCCGACGGCAACGCCCGCGCCGCGCTCCTTACCCTGGTGTACGTGCTCTGACGCGGGAGGGTGTAGTGCTGTCCGAGGTCGGCCCGCTCCAGACCACCCGCTACGCGGACGACCCCGTCGGCGCCGCCGAACTCGCCGCGCTCATCGGCTTGCTCGCCCGCCCGCCCCGTCCCTCCCGAAGGAGAAGCCACCCGTGAGCCTCCGGCCGTCCCCTCCCCCGCTCCCCGCCTGGATGACCTGGTGGCAGCGTCCCTTCCCCGACGCCAACACCCTTCTCCTGAGCGGCCGTCGGCCGGCTCTGGTCGACTCCGGCTTCGTCGGCCACGCCGCCGAGACCGCCGGCTGGGCCCGCGCCCACGGCGGCCGGATCGACCTCGTCGTCAACACCCACTGGCACTCCGACCACGTCGGTGGCAACGCGCTCCTCCAGTCCCGGGGAGCCGCCGTCGCGGCGGGCGCACCGGAGGCCGAGGCGATCGCCCGGCGCGATCCGGGCTGCTGCGCGGCCGAATACCTGGACCAGCCCGTCCCCGCGTACACCGTGGACATGCCGCTCGACGACGGGCAGGTCCTGCGCCTCGGGGACACCGACTGGGAGGTCGTCCGCACGCCGGGGCACACCCCCGGGCACCTCGCGCTCTGGCAGCCGGAGGAACGCGTCCTCGTCGTCGGCGACGCGCTGTCGGACTACGACGTCGGCTGGGTCGCCCTCGCCCCGGACGGCCCCGGGGCGGCCGGGACCGCGCTCGCCTCGCTCAAGCGGATCACGGACCTCGGCCCCCGCGTGATCCTCCCCTCGCACGGCCCGGTCCCCGCCGACCCGGACGCCGCGTGCGCCGCCGCCCTGCGCCGGGCCCAGCGGCTCGTCGACGACCCGGCCGGCGCGGTCTGGTACGGGGCCCGGCGGATCCTCGCGTTCGCGCTGATGATCCGGGGCGGCATCCCTGCCGGGGAGGTCGAGCCGTACCTCCACGCCCGCGCGTGGCTGTCCGACGCCGCCCGCCTCTTGGCCGTGCACCCCGAGGCCCTGGCCGCCGAGCTGGTGGCGACCATGCTCGGCAGCGGCGCCGTGGTCCTGCGGGACGGGCGCCTGCACGCCGCCGCCGAGCACACCCCCGTACCGCCCGAGTCGCTGCGCGCGCCCTATCCCCGCGCCTGGCCCCCAGGGGGCGAACGCGAGCCGAACGTCTGACCGAGCGGAACCAGCCGTCCGAGGGAGCGCCCGGCGTCATGATCACGCCGTTCCGGGAGCGTGCGGCATGACGCGTCCCGACGCCGGGCACCGATGCCCGCGTGCCTCACACCGACGCCTCCGACGCCTCCGACTCCACCGCCGCGCCCGCCACGCCCGATGTCACCGGCTCCCCTGAACCCACCGACCGCATCGCGCGGTTCACCGCGCTGTCGGCGCGCCTGACCGGCTTCGACGGGGCCGACCTGGTGGCCACCGGTCTCGTCGAGGCGTATCTGGACCTGGCCGCCGAGGAGCTCGGCGCGCCCCTGCTCGCCCGCCTGCTGGACGACAGCCGCCCGGCCGACGGGGACGAGCGGTTCCGTGACGCCGCCCGCGCCGTCACGTACCTCTGGTACACGGGCAGTTGGCCCGGCCGTCCCCCGGTGCCGGTCTCCCCGCGCGCCTACGCCGAGGCGCTGGCGTGGAAGTCCGCCGGGCTCAACGCCCCCGCCACGCACCCCGGCGGCTACGGAAGCTGGGCCGGGGCCGAAGGAGGCGTCCGGTGACGCGGTACGACGTGATCGTCGTCGGCGGCGGTGTCGCCGGCTCGCTCGTGGCCCACCGACTCGGCGCGCACGGCCGCCGGGTCCTGGTCCTGGAGGCGGGCGCGAACGAGGCCGAAGCGGACCGGCACGACCCTCTCTCCTCCTACCTCCGCGCCGTCGCCAAGACCCCCCACCCGGCGGCCTCCTGGCCCGTCATGACGGATCTCTCCGGCACGGAGGGCACGGCGGGCACGGGTGACTCGACGGGCACGACGGGCACGACGGGCACCCCCGGCTACCGTTCCGTCGGCCACCTGCGCCAGGACGGCCCCCTCCCGTACGCCAGCGGGTACGTGCGCACCAACGGCGGCACCGGCACCATCTGGACCGGGCTGGCGCCCCGCATGCTGCCGGAGGACTTCGACACGGAGCCGTTCGGGTACGGGCGGCGCTGGCCGCTCACGTACGACGAGCTGGAACCCCACTACCGGGCGGCCGAGGAGCACCTGGGCGTGGCCGCCGACGCCGACGAGCAGCGGGAGCTGCTGGGCCTGCGGTTCCCGGACGGGCACGTCTTCCCCATGCGCCCGCTGCCCGCCGCGCGGCTCGACCGGGTGTTCGCGGCGCGCCTCGACGGACAGCGGGTCAAGGACCCCGTCGCGCTCGGCGACGTGGAGCTGAGGGTGGTCCGCACCCCGCACGCGCGCAACGGCGTCCCCGACCCCCGCTACGACGGCGGCCGGGGTTACGTGCCGCGCGGGCGGGACGGGCGGCCCGATCCGCACAGCCGGTGCGTGGGCAACGCGAGCTGCATCCCGTACTGCCCCTCGTACGCGAAGTACACGCCGCTGAAGACGCAGGGCCGGTGGGGGCCGTCGGTCACCCTGCGGGACCGGTCCGTGGTGAGCCGGGTGCTGGTCGACGGGAACGGGCGCGCGACCGGTGTGGAGTACCGCGCGTACGACGGCACGGTGTCCGCCGCGCACGCCGACGTGGTCGTGCTCGCCGCGCACGCGATCGAGAACGCGCGCCTGCTGCTCCTCTCCGGGCTGGCCGGCCGCAGCGGGCAGCTCGGCCGGAACCTGATGGACCATCCGGTGCTGCTGACCTGGGGCCTGCTCCCCGAGGGCGAGGACGCGGGCTCGTACCGGGGGCCCGGCTCGGTCTCGGGCTTCGAGGGCTTCCGGACCGGTGAGGCGCGCCGGGCGCGGGCGCCGTTCCGGGTCGAGTTCGGCACCTGGGGCTGGATCTGGTCGAAGGGCCCGGTGCACACCGACGTGTGGCACCTGCTCGCCGAACGCGGCCTTTCGGGGCGGGAGTTGCGGGAGGCGCTCGGGGACCGGCTGCGCCGCCAGTTCACCCTCCAGTTCGAGATGGAGCAGGGCGCCGATCCGGCGAACCGGGTCACCCTCCACCCCACCGAGCGGGACGCCCTCGGCCTGCCGCTCCCCCTGGTCACGTACGACCTCGACGAGCACGTGAAGGAGGGCATGGCCGCCGCGCGGGCCGTCTCGGACCAGATCTTCGCGCTGCTGGGCGCGGAGGACCACACGGACTACGCGCCGGCCGCCGCCTGGCCGGGCCGCTTCGAGCACCGCGGCCGGACGTACGGCTACCGCGGGGCGGGGCACGCGGCGGGCACGCACATCATGGGCGACTCCCCCGGCGACTCGGTGGTGGACCCGTGGCAGCGCTGCTGGGACCACCCCGGTCTCTACGCGGTCGGCTGCGGCAGCATGCCGTCGGTGGCCACGTCCAACCCGACGCTGACGATGGCCGCCCTCGCACTGCGCAGCGCCGAACGCGTCGAGGCGGACCTCGCCGCCCGCGACCGCCCCCACCCGATCACCACGCCCGTGTCTCCGCCGTCCCAGTAACCCCACCTATCCCCCCGCAGGTCCCCCCATCCACCCACCCATCCGTACGACCCACTCCGGAGCCCTCGAATGACCGCGCTGCCCTTGCCTCCCGTGACCGATCCCTTCCGGCTGCCCTTCCACTACGGGGCCCTGCACCAGATAGGCGTCGACTGGCTGGTCGACCCGGGGCCGGTGCGCGAGCTGCTGGCCAAGCGGCACCCGGAGCTGTCCGCGGCGGTCTTCGACGACGGGCGGGCGCTGGTCTCGTTCAACTACCAGCTGTACTTCGCGCAGTATCCGTTCGGCGGCGGCGTCACCCAGGAGATAGAGCTCAACGTCATCGCCTTCCCGACGGCCGAGGCCGGCCGGCTGCCCAAACTGAGTTACGCGCAGTACGCGCAGGGCTGGGACCAGACCAAACTGCTCGGCATCGCCCGGCTGCACGTCGTGTGCGACAACCCGTTCGCGATCCGGGCCGGGCGGGAGCTGTACGCGGAGCCCAAGGTCCCGGGCTGGTTCGAGGTGCTCCTGCCGTCGCTGAACGGCCCCGCGGGGCGGACCTGGACCGTCCGGTGCAAGGCGGGCGAGGTGGCGGCGGACGACAGCCTGCGACAGCTCCCGGCGCCGCTGCTGGACCTCACGGCCAAGCTGGACGGGCTGGACTCCGCGCCCGCCAACTCCGCCCCGGTGACCGGCTACGGCACCGACCCGGAGGGGCGGCTGCTCGCCGGGCCCATGAACGTCTACCAGCCGTACGACTGGTACGACCTGTCCGCCCCCGAGCTCGCCGGACGCACCCAGCTCACCCTCCACGACCCGTACGGGGAACTGGGCCGTGACCTGCGGTTCCTGCTCCCGGCCGATGCCCCGGCGGCCGGTGCCTGGACGTACCAGTCGGCTCCGGTGGCGGCGCACAACCGCCCGTACTACCTGCCGACGGGGCCGCGCGGCTGAGCGCGGGCGGGCTCAGGCGCGGCTGCCCGCCCGCCAGGTGAGGTAGCCGCCGTCCAGGTTGCGTGCCTCGTGGCCGTACTGGGTCAGGAGGCGGGTGGCGACGTGGCCCCGGACGCCCACCTGGCAGTGGACGATCACGGGCCGGTCGGTGGGCAGTTCGTGGGCGCGGGTGCGGAGTTCGTCGACGGGGATGTTGCGGGCGCCGGGGATGGCGGCGGCCCGGTGTTCGGCGGCGGTGCGCACGTCGACGAGGACGGCGCCGTCGGCGAGGGCCGCGTCGAGTTCGTGCCACTGGACGGTCGCGGTGGTGCCGGTGGCCAGGTTGTCGGCGACGTGGCCGAGCATGTTGACGGGGTCCTTGGCGGAGCCGTACGGGGGCGCGTAGGCCAGCTCAAGGTCGGCGAGTTCGGGTGCGGTGAGTCCGCCGCGGATCGCGGTGGCCAGCACGTCGACGCGCTTGTCCGCACCGTCCGCGCCGACCGCCTGGGCGCCGAGGATCCGCTGGGTGCCGGGCTCGACGAGCAGCTTGAGGGCGAGGGGGCTGGCGCCCGGGTAGTAGCCCGCGTGGGAGCCGGGGTGGGCGTGCAGGACCTGGTGGGGGCGCCCGGCCGCGGCGAGACGCTTCTCGTTCCAGCCGGTGGCGGCGGCGGTCAGGCCGAAGACCTTGGCGACGGCGGTGCCGATCGCCGGGGCGCTGCTCACCGGGCGTCCGGTGAGGGCGTCGGCGGCGAGGCGGCCGTGCCGGTTGGCGAGGTTGGCGAGCGGGACGAGGGTGGGGTCGCCGGTGAGGTGGTCGGGCTTCTCGGCGGCGTCGCCGACGGCGTGGACGTGCGGGTCACTGGTGCGCTGGCGGTCGTCGACGGCGATGCCGCCGCGCGGGCCGACGGCCAGGCCGGCGGTGCGGGCGAGGGCGGTGTCGGGGCGGACGCCGATGGCGAGGACGACGAGGTCGGCGGGGAGGGTGGTGCCGTCGGAGAGTTCGACCTCCCTCGGCAGGACCTTGCTCACCTGGGTGCCCAGGCGGAGGTCGATGCCGTGGGCGGTGAGTTCGTCGGCGAGCGGGGCGGCCATCTCCGGGTCGAGCGGCGGCAGGACCTGCCGGCCGAGCTCGACGAGGGCGACGTCGAGGCCGCGCAGCCGCAGGTTCTCGGCGACCTCGACGCCGATGAACCCGCCGCCCACGACGACGGCGGTGCGGGCCCCGGCCGCGGCGGCGGCGATCCGGTCTGTGTCGGTGACGTCCCGCAGGGTCATCGCCCGCTCGACGCCGGGCACGTCCGGGACGACGGGCCGGGCGCCGGGGCTGAGGACGAGGTGGTCGTAGGGCTCGGCGTACGTGGTGCCGGCGGCGCCGTCCCGTACGGTGACGGTCCGCGTGTCCGGGTCGATCGAGAGCACCTCGTGGCCGGTCCGCACGTCGAGGGCGAACCGCGCCTCCAGCGACTCGGGGGTCTGGAGGAGGAGCGCGTCCCGGTCCTCGATCACGCCGCCGAGGTGGTAGGGCAGTCCGCAGTTCGCGTACGAGACGTGGGGACCCTTCTCCAGGACCACGATCTCCGCCCACTCGTCCAGACGCCGCAAACGCGCCGCCGCCGACATTCCGCCCGCGACTCCACCGACGATGACGACCTTCACCGTTTCCTCCTCCAGAACAAAACCATCGATACCCCCGAGGGTATTTGCGGAGCGGGGGGTCCCCCGGGGGGCGAAGGGCCCGATCCGGGGAGCCGAAGGCCCTCGGCGGGCCTTCGGCCGTGAGGGGGGACGGGCAGAACGCGCGCGATGAAGGCGCGGCCGCGTCGCGCGCGTTCTGCCTGGCGGGCCTGGCCGGATGCACCGGTCCGAGCCTCCGTCGAGCGGCCCGGCCCGGAAGGATGAACGCATCAGCGGATGACCGGCCCCGCCCAGGGTGGGGGTTT
This sequence comes from Streptomyces sp. NPDC048659, assembly GCF_040650575.1. Taxonomy (NCBI): domain Bacteria; kingdom Bacillati; phylum Actinomycetota; class Actinomycetes; order Kitasatosporales; family Streptomycetaceae; genus Streptomyces; species Streptomyces sp. NPDC048659. Next base: position 10,471 of record NZ_JBEZHM010000057.1, read on the forward strand.
CGGGCATATCCGCCGGGCACTCGTACGGCGGTAAACGCTCTCTACGCGGGCGGCGCCCGGCGCACCCGGCGGCGCTCGTGACATTGCGGAATCGTTGCTTCCACGCAGCGGCGCCCCGCGCCCACTCCTCCGCCCCACCGGCATCGGAGAATGAAAAGACTTTATTCCTACTAATTACCCTTGCGCGCCCCCTTCCCGCGCTGGCCAAAAAACGACGTTCCGTAATTCACGACCCCTCGCATCCGCTGCTACTCTGCGAGCTCCCTATTCGCATGTATGGAGATTCTCCGCATGGAAGATCGACCCGATACGGGGTCGCTGCCGGCGAATGCGTGGACCATCGGCGCGTCCGCCCGCGAGTGTCTCCGCTATGCCGCGTACCCGCTCCTGGCCCTGTCCGCCGGCTGGCTCTTCACCGAGGTCCTGCGCCTCGGCTGGGACCGCGGCGAGGCCGTCCAGTACTTCCTGGGCGGCACCATCGTCTACCTCGCGGTGCTGGAGCGGCTCATCCCGCACCGGGCCGACTGGCATCCGAGCGCCAGGGAACTTTGCTGGTACGCGGTCCATTTCGGGTTCACCATGGCCGGTGCCGTGCTCGGCCAGTCGGTCGTCGCGGCCGTCCTGGCCGCGACCCCGGTCCCGGGACCGGGGCTCGCCCTCTGGGCCGAGGTGCCCCTCGCGCTGCTGGCCTCCTCGCTGGCGGGCTACGCGGCGCACCGCTGGGCGCATTCCAATCGGTGGCTGTGGAAGGTACACGGAATCCATCACGTCCCGGGAAAGGTGAACGTCGCCAATAACGGCGTCAATCACCTGCTGGACGTCGCCTTCAAACAGGGCGCCGTCCAATTGACTCTCGGATTTCTCGGATTCTCCGCCGACTGCCTTTTCGCGGTGGCACTCTTCACCATCGTCCAGGGCTATTTCGTGCACGCGAACGTGGAGGTCCGTCTCGGGCCGCTCCACCACGTCCTGGCCAGCCCCGAGCAGCACCGGCTGCACCACAGCGCCGACCTGTCCGAGGCCGGTCACTTCGGCGTGGACCTGTCGGTGTGGGACCGCCTCTTCGGCAGCTTCACCTGGCGCCCCGACCGCCGCCCGGCCGTCGTCGGCGTCAAGGACCCCGCCACGTTCCCGGAGACCGGCGCGATCCTCGCCAGCCTGCTCCACCCCGTGCGCCGCCCGCCCCGCGCCGCGTAGCCCGCCCCGTACCGCGCAGCCCGCTCCCCACCGCGTACCCCCGACCCGTACCGCGCGAGTCCCGCGCCCTCTCGGCGTCGTACCCGCTCCACGCCCTCCGCCCGGCCCGTACCGCGGCGTCGTCTCTTCCGGATTGGACCATGACGGACTCACCCAACGCCGCCCACCGTGACAAGGTCGCCATCATCGGCATCGGCTGCCGGCTCCCCGGACACGCGGGTGACCACCGGTCCTTCTGGCGGAATCTGATCGAGGGCCGGGACTGCATCGTCCCCACCCCGGCCGACCGGTACGACACCACGACGCTCGGCAGCCGCGACCGGGCCAAGCCGGGCCGGCTCACCGGCGGCCGGGGCGGCTACATCGACGGCTTCGACGAGTTCGACCCGCACTTCTTCGGGATCAGCCCGCGCGAGGCCGAGCACATGGACCCGCAGCAGCGCAAACTCCTGGAGGTGTCCTGGGAGGCGCTGGAGGACGGCGGCCAGCGGCCCGCCGAGCTCGCCGGGCGCGACGTCGGGGTGTTCGTCGGCGCCTTCACCCTGGACTACAAGATCCTGCAGTTCGCCGACCTCGGCTTCGAGACGCTGGCCGCGCACACCGCGACCGGCACGATGATGACGATGGTGTCGAACCGCATCTCGCACTGCCTCGACTTCCGCGGCCCCAGCGTCTCGATCGACACGGCGTGCAGCTCCTCCCTGGTCGCGGTCCACCTGGCCTGCCAGAGCCTGCTGCGCGGCGAGAGCGAACTGGCCCTGGCCGGCGGCACCCTGCTGCACCTCGCCCCGCAGTACACGATCGCCGAGACCAAGGGCGGCTTCCTCTCCCCCGACGGGCGCTCCCGCGCCTTCGACGCCTCCGCCGACGGCTACGTACGGGCCGAGGGCGTCGGCGTCGTGGCGCTCAAGCGCCTCTCGGACGCGCTGCGCGACGGCGACCCGATCCACGCCGTCGTCATCGGCAGCGGAGTGAACCAGGACGGGCGGACCAACGGCATCACCGTGCCCAGCGCCGACGCTCAGACCACGCTGATCGAGCGGGTGTGCGCCGAGGCGGGAGTCACGCCGGGCAGCCTTCAGTACGTCGAGGCGCACGGCACCTCCACCCCCGTGGGCGACCCGATCGAGGCCCGCGCGCTCGGCCGGGTGCTCGCGCAAGGCCGCGCGCCCGGCGCCCGCTGCTACGTCGGCTCGGTCAAGACCAACATCGGGCACACCGAGGCCGCGGCCGGGGTGGCGGGCCTGATCAAGACGGCGCTGGCGCTCCGGCACCGCCGCATCCCGCCGCACCTCAACCTCGAACAGCCCAACCCCGCCATCGACTTCGACGCGCTGCCCTTCGAGATCCCGACCCGACCGGTCGACTGGCCGGAGCACGAGGGACCCGCCCGCGCGGGCGTCAACTCCTTCGGCTTCGGCGGCACCAACGCCCACGTCCTCCTGGAGGAGGCCCCGGCCCGCCCGCCCCGGGAGCCGCGCGCGAGCGGCCCGGCGCCCGCCCGCTCGGTGCTCCCGCTGAGCGCCCGGCACGCCTCGGGACCGGCAGAACTGGCCGCCGGCATCCGGCGCGAGCTCGCCGCCGGAGTGCCGCTCGCCGACATCGGGCACACTCTCGCCCACCGCCGCCAGCACTTCGAGGAGCGGCTCGCGGTCGTCCACTCCCCGCTCGCCGCCCCCGGCTCCCCGGACTCGCTCGACGAGGTGCTGGCCGCCTGCGAGCGCGGGGAGCAGCACCCCCGGGCCGTCCGGGGCCGTCTGCGGGAGGCCGGGGCGCGGCGGCTCGTGTGGGTGTTCACCGGCATGGGGCCCCAGTGGTGGGGCATGGGGCGCGGGCTCCTGGAGGCCGAACCCGTCTTCCGGGACGTGGTCGAGCGCTGCGACCGCGAGGTGCGCCGCCAGGCGGGCTGGTCGCTGCTCGACGAGCTGACCCGGCCCGAGGCGGAGTCCCGGATGGCCGAGACCTGGCTCGCCCAGCCCGCCAACTTCGCCGTCCAGGCGGGGCTGGCCGCGCTCTGGGAGCACTACGGGGTGCGGCCGGACGCCGTCGTCGGCCACAGCACCGGCGAGATCGCGGCCTTCCACCAGGCCGGGGTGTACGGCCTGGAGGACGCCGTCCGGGTGGCGCTGGGGCGCAGCCGTCTCCAGCACCGGCTGGCCGGGACGGGGGTGATGCTGGCGGCGAACCTGCCCGAGGAGGAGGCCGAGCGGCTGGTCCGCCCGTACCAAGACCGGGTGTCGGTCGCCGCTGTGAACAGCCCGGCGTCGGTGACGCTCTCCGGCGACGAGGAGACCCTGCGCGAGCTGGCCGGGCGGCTGGGGCGGGAGCAGGTCTTCACCCGGTTCCTCGACGTCCAAGTGCCTTACCACAGCGTGCGGATGGACCCGATCCGGGAGGAGCTGCACGAGGCGCTGGCCGGGATCGAGCCGCGTACGGCCGGGCTCCCGCTGTATCTGACGGCCCGGGACGGCCGGGCGCGGGGGCCGGAGCTGGACGCCGCGTACTGGTGGGAGAACGTGCGGCGGCCCGTCCGCTTCCGTGCGGCCGTGGACCGGCTCGTGGACGACGGGTACGGCCTGTTCCTGGAGATCGGCCCGCACCCGGTGCTCGGCCACTCGATCCGGGAGTGCCTGGAGGGCCGGGCCGTGGAGGGGCTGACCCTGCCGTCGATCCGGCGCCGGGAGGACGAGCCCGAGCGCTTCGCCCGCTCGCTCGCCGAGCTGTACGCGCTGGGTGTCGACGTCGACTGGTCGGTGCTCCAGCCCGAGGGGCGGCCGGTGCCGCTGCCGGGCTATCCGTGGCAGCGCGACCGGTACTGGGTGGAGCCCGCGCCGGTCGAGCAGATCCGGCTCGGCCGGCTCGACCACCCGCTGCTCGGCCGCCGTACGTCCGCGCTCCAGCCGACGTGGGAGAGCCGGCTGGACACCGAGCGGCTGCCGTATCTGGCCGACCACCGGATCGAGGGCAGCACGGTCTTCCCGGCCGCCGGGTATCTGGAGATGGCCGCGCAGGCCGTCCGGGCGATGACCGGCGGGGACACCGCGACGCTGGCCGACGTCGAGTTCTCGCGCGCCCTGTTCCTGCCGGACGGCGAGGCGGCGACCGTGCAGCTGTCCTTCGCGCCGGAGGAGGCCGGTTTCACGATCGCCTCGCTCGCCGGTGCCGGGACGGGGGCGGCGGACCGTACGGTGCACGCGAGCGGGGTCGTCCGCACCGGGCAGCCGCTCCGGATCGCGGGCCCGCTGGACGCCGAGGCCGTACGGGGCCGGACGGGGCGGCGGCTCGGCAGGGAGGAGTGCTACGGCGAACTGGGGGCGCTCGGCTACCACTACGGTCCGGCGTTCCAGGCCATCGACGAGGTGTGGGCCGCGCCCGGCGAGGCGCTGGCGCTGATCCGGCCCACCCCGGGGATGGCTGCCGGGGCGGCGGAGAGCCATGTGCATCCCGTGCTCCTGGACGCCTGCTTCCAGACCATGCTGACCGCGCTGGCGCCGGACGCCGAGGGCGGCCGGTCCGCCGGGATCCGGCTGCCCGTCGGGATCGCGGAGCTGCGCCTGGACGCGGTCGGCGACCGGGCGCTGTGGGCGCACGCCACCGTGACCGCGCAGAACGACGAGGAACTGGTCGGGGACCTCGCCCTGTACGCCGAGGACGGGACGCCGCTGGGCCGGATCCGCGGCTTCCGCGCGGCGGCGGTGGACCGGGTGGCCGCCGCGGTGAAGCTGGGCACCATCGACGGCTGGCTGGCCGAGGTCGTCTGGGAGGAGGCACCCGCCGAGACGCCGGAGGCCGGTGGCGAAGGGACCGGGGACGCGCCCGATCTGGTGGTGTTCGCCGACGCGGGCGGGCTCGGCGCGCGGCTGGCCGAGGCCGTCGAGGCGCGCGGCGGGCGGTGCCGGCTGGTCCGGCCGGGCGGCCGCTACCGGAGCGGGACGCGGCACGTGACCGTGCGGCCCGATTCGGCGGACGATCTGCGCCGGCTGTTCGAGGAGCTCAAGCCCGGGTTCGGGACCGTGGTCCATCTGTGGAACCTCGATCTGCCGCCGCTGGACGCGGTGGGCGCCGAGGACCTCGCCGGGATCGGCACGGTCGGCGGCTACTCGCTCGTCCCGCTCGCGCAGGTGCTGCCCGGGGCGCGCCCCGAGGGGCGTCTGCACATCGTGACCCGGGGCGCCCAGGCGGTGGTGCCGGGCGAGCCGGTGGAGCCGTTCGGCGCGCCCGCCTGGGGCATCGGCCGGGTGCTGTGGCAGCAGGAGCTCACGGGTCATAGTGGCAAGCTGATCGACCTCGGCCCGGTCGCGGACGACGGCGAGGCCGAGGCGCTGCTGCGCGAGGTCACGGCCGACGACGGCGAGGGCGAGGTCGCGCTGCGGTCCGGCCGGCGGCACATCAGCCGGCTGCGCCCGCCGGCGGGCCTGACCCGTCCGCTGCCGCTGCGGCTGCGCGCGGACGGCGCCTATCTGGTGACGGGCGCGTTCGGGGCGCTCGGGCGGCTGCTCTGCCGCACGCTGGTACGGCGCGGGGCACGGCGGCTGGTACTGCTCGGGCGCACCGGGGTGCCGGAGCGGGGCGCGTGGCGCGGGCTCGATCCGGACGGCCCCGAGGGGCGGCGGGTCGCGTTCCTGCGCGAGCTCGAAGCGCTGGGCGCGGAGGTGCTGGTCGCGGCGGTCGACGTGACCGACGCGGCGGCGATGGAGGGCTGGCTGGCCGGGCGGCGGGCCGCCGGGCTGCCGCCGGTGCGGGGCGTGTTCCACCTCGCGGGGCAGGTGCGGGACGTGCTGCTGCCGTCGCTGGACCGCGCGGCCTTCGACGCGGGCTACGGGCCGAAGGTGTACGGCGGGTATCTGCTGCACCGGCTGCTGCGCGAGGAGCCGGTCGAGCACTTCGTGCTGTTCGCCTCGGTCGCCTCGCTGCTGACGACGGCCGGGCAGGTGAACTACGCGGCGGGGAACGCGTTCCTGGACGGGCTCGCCCACCACCGCCGGGCGCGCGGCCTGCCCGCGCTGAGCCTGGACTGGGGGCCGTGGGCCACCGGCATGATCGAGGAGCTCGGGCTCGTCGCCCACTACCGGGACGCGCGCGGGATGAGCTCGCTGGCGCCGGAGGCGGGCATGGCGGTCCTGGAGCGGGTCATCGGGCAGGACCGGGCCCAGTTGCTGGTGGCCACGGTGGTGGACTGGCCGGTGTTCCTGTCCTGGTACCCCACGCCGCCGCCGCTGGTGTCGGCGCTGGCCGCCGCGGCGGCCCGGGAGGTCCCGGCGGGGCAGGGCGGCAGTCTGCTCGACGCGTTCCGGGGCGCAGACGAGGCGGCCCGTACGGCGCTGGTGGCCGAGCGGTTCGCCGCGCTGGCGGCGGGTGTGCTGCGGGTGCGGCCGGAGCTGGTCGACGCGGACAGCCGGCTCGGCGCGCTCGGTCTGGACTCGCTGCTCGCGATGGAGCTGCGGGCCCGCACCCACACCGAGCTGGGGGTCTCGCTGCCGGTGGTGGCGCTGCTCAGCAACGGGCCGGTGAGCGAGCTGACGGAGCGGCTGTACGCGGGGCTGACCGAGCTCGCGGCGGCGGGCGGTCCGGCGGCGGAGACGGCGGTGGAGCTGTTCACCGACGAGGCGTGCCACCCGCTCACCCACAACCAGCAGGCCCTGTGGTTCCTGCGGCAGCTCAACCCGGACGGCTTCGCGTACAACATCGGCGGCGCGGTGGAGGTGCGCGCCGAACTCGATCCGGAGCTGCTGTTCGAGGCGTTCCGGACGCTGATCGCCCGGCATCCGAGCCTGCGGGCGAACATCACCACCGAGGACGGGCGGCCGGTGCAGCGGGTGCGGCCCGAGGCCGTCGCCGACACCGGGGTGTTCGACGTGGCGGGGCTGGAGTGGGAGGAGGTCCGCGCGCGGCTGGTGGAGGAGTACCGCAGGCCGTACGACCTGGAGCGGGATCCGCTGGTGCGGCTGCGGCTGTTCCGGCGGGCGCCGGACCGCTGGGTGCTGATGAAGGCCGTCCACCACATCGTCTCGGACGCGATCTCCACGTTCACCTTCATCGAGGAGCTGTTCGAGGTCTACCACGGGCTGCGCACCGGCCGGCCGGTGGAGCTGGCCCCGGTCCCGGCCCGCTACCTGGACTTCCTCAACCGGCAGAACCGCTTCCTGGCCGGGCCTGAGGCACGGCGGATGCTGGAGTACTGGCGGGAGCACCTGCCTCGGGAGGTCCCGGCGCTCGAACTGCCCACCGACCGGCCGCGCCCGCCGGTGCAGACCGACAACGGCGCCTCCGAGTTCTTCCAGCTCGACGACGAGCTGAGCGCCCGGGTGCAGACGCTGGCTCGGGAGCACAACGTCACCGTGTTCACGGTGCTGCTGACCGCGTACTACCTGCTCCTGCACCGCTGGTCGGGGCAGGACGAGATCGTGGTCGGCAGCCCCGTCACCGGGCGCACCGAGGAGGACTTCGCGTCCGTCTACGGCTACTTCGTCAATCCGCTGCCGCTCCATGTGAGCCTGGCCGGGGAGCCGTCGGTGGCCGAGCTGCTGGGCCGGGTGCGGGACACCGTGCTCGGCGGCCTGGACAACCAGGAGTACCCGTTCGTGCTGCTCGTGGAGCAGCTGGGGCTCCAGCACGACCCGAGCCGGTCGGCGGTCTTCCAGGCGATGTTCATCCTGCTCACCCACAAGGTGGCCGTGGAGCGCTTCGGGTACGCGCTGGAGTACATCGAACTCCCGGAGGAGGAGGGACAGTTCGACGTCACACTGTCGGCCTACGAGGACCGGAACGACGGGCGCTTCCACTGTGTGCTCAAGTACAACACCGACCTGTTCGACGCGGCGACGGTGCGGCGGATGGCCGCGCACTACCGGACCCTCCTCGACGGGCTGACCCGCGCGGCGGGCGAGCGCCCGGCGGCGCGGCTGCCGATGCTCGGGGACGGGGAGCGGGAGCGGATCCTGACCGGGTTCGGCGGCGGTGACCGGCGGATCGACCACGACGTGCCGGTGCACGAGCTGATCGGCAAGATCGCCGCGCAGTTCCCGGAGGCGGTCGCGGTGTCCGTGCCCGGCGGGCGGCGGCTCGGCTACCGGGAGCTGGACCAGCGCTCCCGGCGCGTGGCGGCCTCGCTGCGCGAGCTCGGCGTCGGCGCCGGGGCGGTGGTGGCGGTGCGGCTGCCGAAGTCGGCGGAGCTGGTGATCGCGCTGCTCGCGGTGCTCCGGGCCGGGGGCGCGTATCTGCCGCTGGATCCGGACCACCCGGCCGAGCGGCTGGCCGAGCTGATGGAGAACGCCGGGGCCGTGCTGGTGCTGACGGACGGGCAGCCGGGCGAGGCGGCCCGGCTGCCGGGGCGGCCGGTCACCCTGGACGAGCTGGACCGGCCCGGGGCGGAGGAGCGGCCGGAGCCGGCCGTGGGCCTCGACCAGACCGCGTACGTGATCCACACCTCGGGTTCCACCGGGCGCCCCAAGGCGGTGCGGGTCAGCCACCGCAACCTGGCCTCGGTGTTCGTGGCCTGGCAGCAGGAGTACCGGCTGGACACCGACGCCCGGGTGCACCTGCAGATGGCGGGTGTCTCCTTCGACGTGTTCACCGGGGACCTGGTCCGGGCGCTGTGCTCGGGCGGGACGCTGGTCCTCGTCGACCGGGACCTCCTCTTCGACACGGCGCGGCTGTACCGGACCATGCGCGCGGAGGGCGTCGACTGCGGCGAGTTCGTGCCGTCGGTGGCGCGCGGGCTGCTGGCGCACTGCGAGCGGGAGGGGCTGGGCCTGGAGTTCATGCGGCTGGTGGTCGTCGGCTCGGACGCCTGGCGGGCGGGCGAGCACCGGCGGCTCGTGGCGCTGTGCGGGCCGGGGACGCGGGTGGTCAACTCGTACGGGCTGACCGAGGCCACCATCGACAGCGCCTACTACGAGGGTTCCGCCGAGGGGCTGGAGCCGGGGCGGATGGTGCCGGTCGGCCGGCCGCTGCCCAACAGCGAGCTGTACGTCCTCGACCGGCACGGCGAGCCGGTGCCGCCGGGGGTGGCCGGTGAGCTGTGGATCGGCGGCGCCGGGGTGGCCGAGGGCTATCTGGGCGATCCGGAGCGGACGGCCGAGCGGTTCGTGACCCTCGCGCCGGGCGGCGAGCCCGTACGGCTGTACCGGACGGGGGACCTCGGGCACTGGGACGCGGACGGGGTACTGCACCTCCTCGGGCGGGCCGACGGGCAGGTGAAGGTGCGCGGCCACCGGGTGGAGACCGGGGAGATCGAGGCGCGGCTGTCCGCGCGGCCCGAGCTGGCGCAGGTGTGCGTGACGGTGCGGCGGGACGAGACGGGCGAGAACGTGCTGTGCGCCTACTGCGTGCCCGCTCCGGGCGCGGTGCCGGATGTCCGGGAGCTGCGTCGGCACCTCGCGGAGCAGGTGCCGACGTATCTGATCCCGGCGCACTTCACGGCGCTGCCGGAGCTGCCGCTGACGGCGAACGGCAAGGTCGATCTCGCCGCGCTGCCGGAGCCGCGCGCGGAGGCGGGGCCGGAGCGGCACGAGCCGCCGGTGACGCTGTACGAGACGCGGATGGCCGCGCACTGGCGGTCGCTGCTGGGGCTGGAGTCGCCCGGGCTGCGGGACGACTTCTTCGAGGCGGGCGGCAGCTCGATCAAGCTGATCGAGCTGATCCACCACCTGCGGACCGAGTTCAACGCGTCCGTGCCGGTCGGGCGGCTGTTCCAGACGAGCACCCTGCACGGCATGGCCAGAACCCTGGAGGACGTGGTCACGGGGCGGCTGCCCGGCGCCGAGCCGTACCTGTGGTTCAACCCGGGCGCGGACCCGGCGGCGACGGTGTTCTGCCTGCCGCCGGCGGGCGGTCACGGGCTGGTGTACCGGCAGCTCGCGGCGCTGCTGCCCGAGCACCGGTTCGCGGCCTTCAACTACCTGTCCGGGCCGGACAAGGCGGCCCGGTACGCGGATCTGGCGGAGGAGCTGCACCCGGGCGGGCCGTACACGCTGTTCGGCTACTCCCTCGGCGGCAACCTGGCCTTCGAGATCGCCGGGGAGCTGGAGCGGCGGGGCCGCGCGGTGGACCTGGTGCTGATCATGGACTCGTACCGGATCGCCGAGGCCGTGGACCTCGGCGAGGAGCACCTGGCGGAGTTCGAGCTGGAGCTGGCGGAGCACCTGCGGCGGCACACCGGCTCCGAGATCGTGGCCCGGGAGACCGTGGAGCAGGCCCGGGAGTATCTGGCGTACTGCGGCGCGCACCCCTCGCTCGGGGTGCTGCGGGCGCCGATCGCGGTGATCTCCGACCAGGACAAGCCGGGCCGCTTCGCGGCGGGCGAGCCCGGCGGCTGGCACGAGGCCACCGCCTCCGGGTGCGCGGTGCGCGAGGGGCACGGGCGGCACGCGGAGATGCTGGACGGCGCGTTCCTGGACGGGAACGCGGAGCTGGTGCGGGCACTCCTCGCGGGAGGCGGCACGGATGGCGGTGCGTGACGGCGGGCCCCGCTGGGAGGCGCGGCCTCCCGGCGGGCGGCCCCGGGTGATCATCATCGGCGCGGGCATGTCGGGCCTCGCGGCCGGCTGCTACGCGCAGATGAGCGGGCTGGAGAGCCGGATCTTCGAGAAGCACGTGCTGCCGGGCGGCTGCTGCACCGCCTGGGCCCGGCAGGGCTACCTCTTCGACTACTGCATCGACTGGCTGATCGGGACGGCCCCCGGGACCGGGGCGAACGACGTGTGGCGCGAGCTCGGGGCGCTGGACGGCAAGCGGATCACCCTGTTCGACCAGTTCAACCGGGTGGTGGCCGAGGACGGCCGGTCGGTCACCTTCTACAACGACCCGGACCGGCTGCGGGAGCACCTGCTGGAGCTGGCGCCCGGCGACGCGCGCCTGATCCGGGCGTTCTGCCGGGACCTCAAGCGCTTCGCCGATCTCGAACTGCGGTGGGAGCTGAAGCCGCCGCCGCTGAAGTCGCTGTCGGAGAAGGCGCGGACGGTGCTCGGGATCCTGCCCGCGTTCCGGCTGTACTGGCGCACCGCGGCGACGCCGATGCGCCGGTTCGCGGACCGCTTCGAGGACCCGCTGCTGCGCCAGGCGTTCCCGAACGTGTTCCTCCAGGAGCTGACCGGCTTCCCGCTGCTCCCGTTCCTCTTCACGATGTCCTGCGCGCACAACGGCAACGCGGGCTTCCCGGAGGGCGGTTCGCTGGGCCTGGCCCGGTCGGTCGAGGAGCGGTACACGGGGCTCGGCGGGCACATCGGCTACCGCGCCCGGGTGGAGCGGATCCTCGTCGAGGACGGGCGGGCGGTGGGCGTACGGCTGAAGGACGGGCAGGAGCACTTCGCCGACCACGTGATCGCCGCCTGCGACGGGCCGACGGTCCTGGACCGGCTGCTGGAGGGGCGGTGGACCAGCCCGCGCACCGAGCGCCTGTACAAGGAGCTGCTGGACCGCCCGGACAACCTGTACCCGGCGGTGGTCTCGGCCTTCGTCGGCCTGGACGGCCCGCTGCCCGAGGGCGAGCCGCACAGCACCACGTACCTCCTGGGGCCGGAGCGGGGCGCGGCGCTGCCGGGCAGCCTCCAGCACAGCCTGGTGGTGCAGCGGCGGTCCGACTACGCGGACGGCTTCGCCCCGGCGGGGAAGTCGGTGCTGCACTGCACGTACTTCACCGACCACCGGTCCTGGCAGGAGCTGCGGAGGACGGACCGGAAGGCGTACCGGGAGCGCAAGGCGGCGGTCGCCGACTTCCTGCGCGCGTTCCTCGCCGAGCGCCATCCGGGCATCGAGGAGCGGATCGAGCTGGTGAACGTGGCGACACCGGCGACGACGGAGCGGTACACCGGCAACACCTACGGCTCCATCCTGGCCTGGAAGGCGTTCTCCGAGGCCGACGACGTGTCGACCGCGCTGGTCGACCGGGACCGGATGCGGCTGCCGGGGCTGAGCGGCTTCTCGATGGCCGGGCAGTGGACCGGCATGGGCGGCCTGATCAGGGCCGCGACCAGCGGCCGGTACGCGGTCCAGTTCCTCTGCGACGAGCTGGGCCTGGAGTTCCGGGCCTGGCCGAGCGAGGCTGCCGGGCCCTGGCACCCCGGCAAGCTGGGCCGGCTGCCGCAACTCGAACAGCGGGGCGACGCCCGGAAGGCGGCGGTGGCCGAATGACCAGAAAGACCATGCTGATCGTCGGCGGAGGGCTCGGCGGGCTCTCCACCGGCTGCTACGCGCAGATGAACGGCTACCGCAGCCGGGTGCTGGAGATGCACGAGATCCCGGGCGGTTCCTGCACCGCCTGGGACCGGGGCGACTTCACCCTCGACTGCTGCGTGAGCTGGCTGCTGGGCAGCGGGCCGGGCAACGAGATGCACCAGATCTGGCTGGAGCTGGGCGCCCTCCAGGGCAAGCGGATGCGCAACTTCGACGTGTTCAACACGGTGCGCGGCCGGGACGGGCGGGCGGTGCACTTCTACTCCGACCCGGACCGCCTCGAAGCGCACCTGCTCGCCCTCTCCCCCGGCGACGCGCGGGTGATCCGCGACTTCTGCGCCGGGCTGCGCACCTTCCGCAAGGCGCTGGCCCGCTACCCGTTCCTCACCCCGGTCGGGCTCATGGGCCGCCGGGAGCGCTGGCGGATGCTGGCGTCCTTCGTCCCGTACTTCAACGTGATCCGGCGCTCCATCGGGACGCTGATGCGGGACTACTCGCAGCGCTTCCGGGACCCTCTGCTGCGCGAGGCGTTCAACTTCATCCTGTACGAGAAGCATCCCAACTTCCCCGTGCTGCCGTTCTACTTCCAGCTCGCCGCGCACGCCGACGCCTCGGCGGGGGTGCCCGAGGGCGGCTCGCTGGGCCTGGCCCGCTCGGTCGAGGAGCGCTACCGGGGGCTCGGCGGCGAGGTCACGTACAACGCCAAGGTCGTGGAGATCCTGGTGGAGAACGACCGGGCGGCCGGGGTCCGGCTCAGCGACGGGACCGAGCTGCGGTCCGACATCGTGGTGTCCGCCTGCGACGGGCGCACCACGCTCCTCGAACTGCTGAAGGGCCGCTACCTCACCGACACGTACCGGGAGCTGTACACCCGGACCATCGCGGAACCCGGCATGGTCTTCCCCGGCTACCTCACGGTCTTCCTGGGGCTGCGTCGGCCCTTCCCGGACGGCGAGCCCTGCACCACGTACCTCCTGGAGGACGAGGTCGCGGAGCGGCTCACCGGGATCCGGCACCCCAGCGTCAACGTGCAGTTCCGCAGCCGCCACTACCCCGAGCTGTCGCCCGCCGGCACCTCCGTCGTGTACGCCACGTACTTCTGCGACATCGCGCCCTGGCGGGAGCTGAGCACCGGCCCCGAGCAGTCCACCCGGCCGCGCCGCGGCGAGGAGCTCCACACGCTGCCGGTCGGGCGCGGGCGGGAGTACCAGCGGGCCAAGCGGCGCGTGCGGGACACGCTCGTCGACTTCCTCGACGAGCGGCACCCCGGGCTGCGGGACGCGATCGTGGTGCGGGACGTGTCGACCCCGCTCACCCAGGTCCGCTACACCGGCAACTACGACGGCACGGTCCTCGGCTGGCAGCCGTTCGTGGCCGGCGGCGAGACCGTCGAGCAGGAGGTCAAGCGGCACGGGCCGGGGCTGCCGGGGCTCGCCGACTTCTACCTGTCCGGCGTGTGGGCCACCACCGGCGGCCTGATCCGGGCCGCGGCCTCGGGACGGCACGTCATGCACTTCGTCTGCCGCGACGACGGGCGGCCGTTCACGGCGTCCGTCGACCCCGGCGCCCCTCTCCCCGTCCAGATCATCGAACCCGCAGGAGCAACCCCGTGAAGACCGAGAAGTGGATCGTCAGCGAGCACAACGACGGCGTGCCGGACGTGGACCGGATGTACGTGAAGGTGGTGGAGGAGCTCGACACCGAGCTGGCCGAGGACGAGATGCTGCTGCGCACGCGGTACGTCTCTGTCGACCCGTACCTCCAGGGCATCGCCCTGGACACCCCGGTGGGCGACCACATGGGCGCCGACTCGATCATGGAGGTGCTGGCGGCCGGGCCGCGGGCGATGTTCGGGGTCGGCGACCTCGTGCAGGGCTTCGGCGGCTGGCGCACCCATCTGGTCAGCAACGGCGCCGAGGCGCTGTGGCAGACCGGCACGTTCCCGATGGTCTTCCCGGCGTTCCGGAAGCTGGACCCGGCCCACTATGACGAGGCGCTGCCGCTGAGCACGGCCCTCGGCATCCTCGGCGGCGCCGGGATGACCGCGTGGGGCACCCTCAACACCTTCCTGACCGTGCGGCCCGGCGACACGGTGCTGATCAGCGGCGCGTCCGGCGCGATCGGGACCCTGGTCGGGCAGCTCGCGAAGCGGGCGGGCGCGCGGGTGGTCGGCACGACCGGCTCGCCCGAGAAGGCGGCGCGGCTGACCGCGCTCGGCTTCGACGACGTCGTGGTCTTCCGGCACGGCGGGGACCCGGCGCGGCTCCGCGAGGACCTGGCGAAGGCCGCCCCGAACGGCGTCGACCGCTACTTCGACAACCTCGGCGGGGTCATGACCGACACCGTCTTCTCCATGCTGGCCGTGGACAGCCAGGTCGCCGTGTGCTGGCAGTGGTCCAGCCAGGTCGGCGGCGAGTGGAGCGGGCCTCGGCTGCTGCCGTACATCATGTTCCCCCGTACGACGATCCGCGGGATCTTCGCGCTGGAGTGGTTCACCGACGACAACTGGGCGGCGCTGCACGCCGAGCTCGGTCCGCTGGTCCGCGCGGGCGAGATCCGCTACCAGCAGACCGTGCACCGCGGCTTCGACTCCATCCCCGCCGCCTACCGCAGCCTGTACACCGACCGCGCGGCGTCCTTCGGCAAGGTGCTGGTCGAGCTGTGAGGCGCGGCCACACCCGGGCGCTCACGGAGGGCCCGAGCCCGGCCGACGCGCACGGGCCGGTGCTGCCGTATCCCGACGGCTGGTTCTCGATGGCGTTCTCCTCGGAGGTGGTGCCGGGGGCGCTGCTGACCCGGCCGCTCCAGGGCGAGGACGTGGTCCTCTACCGGCTCCGGAACGGCGAGGTGCGGGCGGTCCGTCCGTACTGCCCGCACCTGGGCGCGCATCTGGGGCTCGGCGCTTTGGAGAGCGACGAGCTGCTGTGCCCCTTCCACCGCTTCGCCTTCGGCCCGGACGGCGCCTGTACGCGGACGGGGTACGGCACTCCCCCGCCGCCGTCCTCGGACCTGACCCTGCTGCCGGTGCGCGAGGTCGACGGCGCCGTGTTCGTGTGGCGGCACCACGACGGGCGGGCGCCGGACTGGGAGCTGACGCCCTGGCACACGCTCGGGACGCGGGCGCCCCGGCTGGCCGCGTGGGAGATGGCGGGGCACAGCCAGGATGTGGTCGAGAACACCGTGGACATCGGGCACTTCACGCCGCTGCACGGCTGGGGCGAGTCCGAGGTCGCCGAGCCCGCGGTCTTCGACGGGCGGTCGTTCCGGATCTCGGTGCGCTCCGAGGAGCGGGTGCCGCTGCTGGGCGCGAGTCCGCTGGAGGTGACGCTGGAGGGCAACGGCATCAGCCGGGTGCACGTGTGCACCGCCCTCCCCCGGTTCGGGGTGCGCACCTGCGCTGTGTACACGACCACGATGATCGCGCCCGCGGCCTTCCAGCTCCGGCAGACCAGCCGCTTCGAGGTGGCCGAGCCGGCCGCCCTCCCGGCGCCACTGGCCCGCCTGGTGAGCGGCGCGGCGCACCGGCTGCTTGCGGGGGTGATGTTCCGGGGCAACTGCGCGTTCGTGTCCCAGGACTTCCCGGTCTGGGCGACGAAGCGGTACGTGTCGCCTCCCCGGCTGGCCCGCGGCGACGGCCCGATCGGCCCGTTCCGCCACTGGGCCCGGCAGTTCTACCCTGCGGACCGGCTGCGGGCGCAGGTGCCGTCGGCGGTGGGGCGGGGGGCTGCGGGGGCGGTGGACGCGGAGGTGGAGAGCGGGGTGACGTAGCCTGGGCGGTCCTTGGGGGGCGGATATGCGGCTGACGGTGTGGGGTCAGGCGGCCTCGTGGTGCGGCTGGTACTCGACGTGGAGTTCGCGGGCGTTGCCGAGGACGCCGGCGTTCGAGTGCAGGCTGGCGCAGTAGTGGCGGTCGGCGAGGTGGGCCGGGTGTGCCGGGCCCTCGTGGGCGACGTCGAGGAAGAGGCGCGCGGTCGCGCGGAAGAGCTTCGCGCTGCCGGTCATGAACAGCGTCTCCGCGTGCAGGTGCTCCTGGAACAGGTCGCGGTTCTCGCGGTGGTGGCGGGCCGTGTAGTCGACCGGCTCGGTGTCGGCGTCCCGGGACGCCTCGGGCAGGTCGGCGGTCTGGGGCCGCCCCGGGCCGAGGCCCGCACGGAGGCGCTTCCAGCGGGCGGGGGCGAACTGGAGCGAGTGGTGGAGGAGGACGAGGTCCAGCCCGCGCTCCGCGTCCGGCGCCTGGGCCTCGGGCCGGGCCGTGCGCAGCGGGAGGTGGACGAGCGAGCGCGGCGAACGGGCGGCGAGCAGCCACAGCCCGGCGACGGTCCGGGCGGCGGCCTCGTCGACGCGGAGGTCCAGATACCGGTCCTGGTCGGTGAGCAGCGCGTGCCGCAGCGGCCGGGCGGGCCTGATCACTCTGAACTCGGCGGTTCCCAGGCGGGCCTGGTGGACGACTACGGGCAGCTTCACTGGGTCTCCGGGACGGGGCGCGGTGCGGACTCCGGTGCGCTTAGACGCCGTGTTGGGGCCCGCCTGTGGGCGGGCCCCAACACGGGTTTACGGGTGTGCGGGTGTGCTGGTGTGCTGGTGTGCGTCATGCTCTCGTGCTGCCGTGCTGTATTACGTGGTGCGGTGTGCGGTCGTGGCGGGTGTCAGCAGGCGCCGAGGTCCTGCCAGACGCCCCACTCGCCCGTGGTGCCCGGCTCCTCGCCGGTCGTCCACCACTTGGCCTTCCAGGTGTGGCCCTTGTGCGAGACCTGCTGGCCGCCGGTGTAGACGGTGCCGGACGCCCACGGGGCCGCGGTGCACTGGGTGGCGCCGCCCGTGACGGTCAGGGAGAGGATCGCCGCGTGACCGGCCGAGGCGCTCGCCCCGTTGACCGCGATCTGGTACGTGCCGGAGACCGTGGCCGCGGTGGTGTTCAGGGTGAGGGTGGCGGACCCTCCGGTCGTCACGGAGGCGGGGCTCAGCGTGGCGGTGACACCCGCCGGCAGGCCGCTGACCGTGAGGTTCACCGTCTGGGCCGTACCGGCGGTGACGGCCGTCTTGACCGTGGCGGACGTGGACGAACCGGCGGCGACGGTGGCCGAGGCCGGGGTCGTGGTCACCGAGAAGTCGTCGGTCGGGGTGGTCGTCCCGCTGGTGAAGGGCGCGAAGATGTGCGAGAAGTCCCAGGTGTTCTGCTGGATGCCGGAACACCCGTCGGCTGCGGCACCGCCGGGGCAGCTGCCGTTGTCGCGCTGGAGCGCCCAGAAGGAGAGGGTGTTGATGCCCTTGGCGACCGCCCAGTCGTAGACCGTACGGGCGTTGGCGAGCGTGAACGTCTCGGCCGGGCCGAAGTCGTCGACGCCGATCATCTCGATGATGCCGACCATGCCCCAGAGCTGGGCCGCCGTCTTGGTGGGGTAGAGCTTGGCGAGCTGGTTGTAGAGGCCCTGGGCGGCCGTCTTGGTGTCGGCGGCCATGTCGTGGGCGGCGTTGTCGTAGTAGTCGAAGGTCATCAGGTTGACGACGTCGACGCGCGCGCCGTTGGTGACGGCGTTCTTGAGGACCGCGAGGCCGCTCGCGGCGAGGCCGCTGGTGGTCGTCGGGAGGGTGTACGAGATCTGGATCTGGCGCCCGTTGGTGACGGCCCAGTCCTGGACGAGCTTGATCGCCTTGTTGCGGCGGTCGATGCCGGCGGTGTTGTCGAGGGAGTCGACCTCGATGTCCATGTCGAGCCGGGTGATGTCGTAGGTCGTGATGACCTTCTCGTACACGGCGGCGATCTGGTTGACGTCGGTGCAGCTGTCGGCGATCTCGGTGCCGGTGGTGTCGGCCGTGTAGCCGCCGAAGGAGGGGATGACGTCGCCGCCGCGGTTCTGCATGGTCTTGATGTCGGCGCCGAAGGAGGACTGGGCGATGGGGAGTCCGGTGTCGCCGTTCCAGTAGGCGGTGCAGGATCCCTTGGTCGCGGTCTGGAGGAACGCCATCGTCAGGTGCTTGGCGCCGGACTGCGCGCTCAGGGCGGCGGGGCTCTCTCCGGTCCAGGACTCGAAGTAGGGGGCGAAGACCCTGGCGGGGAGCGGGGTGGCCGCCTGGGCGGGGGCGGTGGCGACGGTGGCGAGACCGAGGGCGGCCACGGCGGTCACGGCGGCGGTGAGGGCCGCGCGGATCGAACGTCTTCTCATGGCGATCCAATGACTGTGGGGGGGGTGCGGAGTGCGTCAACGTCCTTGTCGCGCACGACTGTTGCGGACGACTGTTACGCACGGAGCAAGCCCGCAGCCATGGGCACGTCAATGACTTGACCCAAATTTGGACTAGACCAATTTCGCCCGTCGTTGCGTGGTACATCCAGGCGCTGGGGGCGCTTCCTGGCCCGATGCGGGTGGGCGGAGGGATTGGTTCTGCCGAGCCAGGCGGTGGGCGGGCGGGCGAGGTGGGCTCGGCGGGCGCGGCCAGGCGTCGGGTGGGCGCGGTCAGGCGCCGATGCCCACCGAGGAGACGTAGCTGTACGCGTTGTAGTCCGAGTCGAGGTCGCTGATGACGTCGTCCCAGATCTCGTCCACGGTCGCCGCGTCCTGCTGCGCCCAGGCGTCGACCAGGTCACCCCACACGTACCGCACGGTGATCGAGCGCTGGGACAGGGTGGGGCGCCGGCGCTCCGCGGGGACGCGGGACTGGTCGACGGGGTAGATCTCCATCCGGCGACCGCGGCCCTCGTTGTCGAGGTGGCGCTTGAGCCAGCCCGAACGGATCAGGTTCTCCCGTCGGCGGAACCAGTACGCGGTGTCGACGCGCTCGCGGTTCGCCGCCGTCGGGGTCACCTTCCCCTTCGTCCGCATCCACGAGCGGATCGTCCGGGGTGACACGCCCTGCTCCCGTAGCGCGGCGCGGCCCGCGGCGCTGTCGAGATAGCGCAGCCGGGCGGTGAGGCCGCGCTTCGTGGTGATGGGTGACGCGATGCCGGAGGAGTAGACGATCCTGTTCAGCTCCAGGATCAGGGCCTCGCCGCCCTTCATGCCCTGCGCGTCGTACCTGCGGAACTCGCCCCAGCGGGACCACAGATCCGGTGAACCGGCCATCAGCGCCTACCCCCGAGCACGTACGTCTGCTTCTCCTTGACCTGGTTCAGCTCCCGGCCCTCCGGAAAGACCGTGCGCCAGTCGCCCGCGATGTGGAGTTCGTCCGTACCGGAGATCTCCACGACCTGGAGTCCGGCCTTGTGTGCCTTGTGCGCCTTCATCCACAGATTCGCGAATGCCTTCGAGCGGATGATGTGCATCCAGTCCGGGCGCCGAATTTCGCGGTTGGCACTGGACTCGCCGATCGTCGACACGAACTTAGAGTACATCGCCTTCACGTAGGCGACGGTCAATTCGTCGCCCGCCTCAAGGGCCGTCTTCCGCGTCTCCGCGAGGGCACGACGAAGCTTCTCCAGCAGCGCCTCGGAGGCCCCGGAGACGAGGGAGCGGTGAATGACCGGGGCGTCGGCCAGGCCCTGGCGGGCGCAGTCCAGGAGCAGGCGGAGGGTCGACTCGCTGACCCACAGCTCCCCCGGCTCGATGCGGGCGCCGAGCGGATTCGGCAGGTCGTCGTGAAGCCATTCGGCCGGGGTGACGAGATGGACGCCCGCCTTCTTCGGGTCGTGCGCTCCGCCGACCTCCTCGCGGAGTTGCCCGATGGGGAGCCACGCCTTCATCGCCGACAGATAGGCCGCGTTCATGTCGAGCGCGGTCACCTCGATCTCGGCGCCCTTCTTCGCCGCCGCGAAAAGCGCCGGGTTGCGCCATTTCGGGCGCCCTTCCCAGATGTCGTCCGCGCCTTTCTGGGACTTCTTCCGGAGAATCTCGGCGGTCGGCGGGAATTCCGAATGCTCGTATCTGCCGCCTACGCGCGAGCTCTTCAGCAGCCTCATCACGTCCGGGATCGCCATCTTGATCAGCTCCGCCTGCGCCGCCTCGACCTCGCCCGAGCAGGCGGCCAGCACGTCGTGCACCCGGTCCGCGATCTGCTCGACGAGCGTGCCGGAGGCGTATCCGGGGGCGGGGCGGGTGGGGCGGGGGCGGGGGTCGGGGGTGGTTTGGGGGGTGGGGTCGAGGCTGGAGTCGGGGTGGGGGGTGGGTTGGGCGGCTGCTTGGGGCTGGGGCTGGGCTTGAGGATCGGGATCGGGATCGGGATGAGGGTGGGGATGGGCTTGCTCCGGGACTTCCGCCCTCGGCTCCGGGGCGGCGGAGGGCTCCGGCTCAGGGGTCGGGAGCGTTTCGGCCTGGCGGGCGGGCGTGGTCTCGGCGATGGCCGCCGCGCACTCCTCCACGGTCAGGTGCTGCGGGAAGCCGTCCAGTTCCAGGGTGGCCGGTCGGCCGCAAAGCACGCACGGGCGGCCCGGCGCCTGGTCCGGCTTGCGCTCCGGCTTGTGCTCCGGCTCCGGCTCGGGAGCTGAGGCGGCGGGCGGCGCGGAGGGCCGGCGGGCCGCGGGCGGGTTCGACACGGCGAGCGCCTGTACGCCGCCCTGCAGGCTGGCCGCCGCGCCGTGCAGTACGCCCACCGCGTGCGTGGGCCCGGCCAGCAGGTCGAGCGGGTTCAGGCCGTAGTGGGCGGCGAGGAGGTCCACGTCCTCCAAGGACCAGTGCGACTTGCCGGCCTGCTTGCGGGAGACCTGCGCCTGCGACTGCCCGAGGCCCGCGGCCAGGTCACCCTGCCGTTCGCCGGTCCGCGTCATCAGCGCCGACACGGTGAGCCTGAGGATGTCCTCCATACCCATCATGGCGTAACCCTAGCAAAATCCCTATGCGCCTTCCGCATTCGACATCCGAAACCCGCATCCAGGCGGGAGAGGGTGAGCCCCCTGTTGCCGAGGCTAGAGGTTGAAGGGCACGTACAGGATCGGGGCCGTCGCCAAGGCCACGGCGGGGAGGGCCCGGTTGCCCAGGAGCAGGCGGGTGACGCGGATGCGCCGGTTCGACGCGTAGCCTCGGGAGACCGCGGCGGTGGCCGAGTAGTACGCGGCCAGGCGGGTCACGGTGAGGCCCAAAGTGAGGGACGCGGCGACGAGGAACGCCGCGTGCGTGACGGTGCCGCTCCAGCCGGAGGCCGGGACCAGCACGTACAGGACCGCGATGAGCGCGGTGACCAGGAACCAGCCGAAGCCGCAGCGCCCGGCGAACGTCTCGATCCGGCTCCACTCATCCCGCGTCTTCGTCGACAGGCGTCCGGGCTTCGCCCGTACCCGGCTCCACGCCACAGCGATTTCGTCCGCCGTAGTCGACTCGACGGGATCCGCCTCCCGGCCGCCGGTCCGACCGCCGGTCCGGTCACCGGTCCGAGCGCCGAAGCGCTTGTCGGCGCGGTCGAGGAGGCGTCCGACGAAGGCATCAGCGGACGACGCCGGGTCGGGGACGCCGCGGCCTCGGGGGCGGTCCCGCATGTCGTGCGCTCCTTGCTCGCGATCGTCGCGATCGTCGCGATCGGTGCGATCGGTGCGATCGGTGCGATCGGTGCGATCGGTGCGATCGGTGCGATCGGCGTGATCGCCGGAGGCGCCCCACCCGCGGGCCTGTCGAGAGGAGCGCCCCATTGTCACAAGCCCCCGGCGCCCGGAAGGCCGAGGGGGGTGTTCAGGCGCCCGGCCGCGGGATGACGGGCAGCAGGATGCCTCGGCCGAACGCGCCGACGATGCCGCCGATGACCGACGCGTGGGCCCGGTAGAGCTCGGCGCTCAGCCTCCGGTCGTTCCACAGGGAGCGCGCCGTCTCCCAGGCGGCTTCGCGGGCGGCGGCTATGGAGAAGCTGCTGACGGCGTGCTTGAGCAGTTCGGCGTCGCGGGTGGCGAGCTTCACGATCTCGGTCTCGAAGTCGGCGCGCACCTCCGCCTCGACGGAGGCCAGCAGGTCGTTCACCTTCTCGTAGTCCTCGTGGACCGGCGGCGTCTCGGGGGTGGTGCGACGCTCGGCGCAGGTCTCGACGACGGCGACGGCCAGGTCGTGGTTGATGTGCGCGTTCATGCCGGCCAAGGCGAACTGGACGGGCCAGATCGAACGGTTGTGGCGCGCCTCGAACAGCGGCGCCCAGACGCGGTCGACGCGTCGCCCCGCGCGGGCCGCGTCGACGTTGCGGAGGTAGAGCCCGGCGAAGACGACGTCCATGCGCTCCAGGAACGGGCCGTCGGCGAAGGTGCCGGAGGTGATGTTCTTCAGCACCAGTTCGGTGACCTTCAGATACACGTGGTTGAAGCAGCGGACGCCGTCGGAGGGGTCGAGCTCGGCGTCGATCTCCCGCATCCTTTCGATGACCTCGTCGATCGTCGTGGGCGGTTGTTGGGTGGTGGCGGTCATGTGGTCTCTCCTTGGTCGGTGTCGCGTCGCGTCGTGTTCCGATCGTGTTCGCCCGGAACGATTCCCGGAAGAATCCTTTTCTCATCCATTGGTACATTCAGGTGAATCATGACGATCTTGGTACGTCCGGGTGCTTAAGATCCGTCGCTGTGACAGACAGTCAATACGCCACGCCCGCCGCCGAATCGGCCGATGTGGTGATTCTCGGAGCCGGGCCCGCCGGACTCGTCCTGGGCAATCTCCTGCTCCGCGCGGGCATCGACTGCGCCATCCTCGAACGCTCCGGCCGCGACGACATCCGCCATCGCCAGCGGGCCGGCTTCCTCGCCGCGCACACCGTGGGGGTCCTCGCCCGCAACGGCCTGGACGAAGGGCTGTCGCGGTACGGGCAGGAGCACCGCGTCTGCGAGTTCCGCACCGTCGATGGGCGCTTCCGCCTCGACTACGGCCGGCTCGGCGCCAAGGAGCCGCACACGGTCTACCCCCAGCACCGGCTCGTCGCCGACCTCCTCGACAGCTTCCTCGGCGCCGGCGGCCGGATCCGCTTCGACACCGAGGCGCTCGCCGTGCACGACACCGACGGCCCGGCCCCCTCGGTGACCGTACGGGACCCCGACGGGCACCCGGGGCGCTGGCAGGCCCGGTACGTCGCCGCCTGCGACGGGCAGCACGGGGCGGGACGGCGCTCGCTCCGGCCCGGAGCCGTCCGCCACAACCGCCGCGACCACGGCGTCTCGTGGCTCGGCCTGCTCGCCGAGGCGCCGCCCAGCCTGGACGCCGTGGGTTACGCCGTACACCCGCACGGCTTCGCCGGGCACATGGCCCGCTCAACCGACATCACCCGCTACTACCTCCAGTGCACTCCCGGCACCAGGGCCGACGCCTGGAGCGACACGTGTGTCTGGGACGAGCTCGACACCCGGATGCGGGCCGCCGACTACGGCCCCCTGACCCGCGGGCGGATCGTCCAGCGCACCGTCGTCGGCCTCCGGTCCGACGTCCTCGAACCGCTGCGCCACGGAAGGCTGTTGCTCGCGGGCGACGCGGCGGCGCTGATCAGCCCGTCCGCCGCGAAGGGCGCCAACCTCGCCATCCTGGAAGCCGAACTCCTGGCCCACGCCCTGACCGCCGCCCTCGTGCACGGCGACGCCGCACCCCTCGACCGCTACTCGGACCGGTGCCTCACCCACATCTGGCGAGCGCAGGAGTTCTCGCACTGGATGATCGGCCTCCTCCACGCGGTACCGGGCGCCGAGGGCGCCTCGCCCTTCGAGGAGCGGATGCGCGGCTCCCGGCTGGCGGCGCTGCGCGATTCGCCGACGACGCAGGACTGGTTCGCGGAGAACTACGTGGGCGTCTGAGGCCGAGAGGCCACGGGCGGCCTCGCGACTCCGTTCCCCCTGGTCACCACGACCCCTCTCTTCCTCTCTCCTTCTCCCCTTCTTCCTTTCTTCCTCTCTTCCACGGACAGGCGATGCACTCCGACCATCCCTTCACCATGCCCTCGTCCACGCTGACCGTCAGCGTGGACTCCGAATCCGGCTACGGCTCCGGCTCCGGTTCCGATGTCGAACGGCTGCGCTCCACCGCCGAGTTCGTACGGGACCAGGACACCTCCGAGTTGCTCTCGCGTGTGCTCCCCGGGCTCGACGGGCCCGAGCTGCGGGCGTTCACGGACCGCTGCCGCTTCGCGCACGCCGCCGTGCTCGTCTTCCCGGCCGATGCCCACGAGCTGGGCGCCCAGTTGGCGGCGTGCGGGCTGTCCTCGGAGGTGCCCGCGCAGCCCAGCGTCGTGGTCCGGGACCGGCTCGCCGCACGTCACCACCGCGTCGCCGCCGACCTCGACGTACGCATCCTGCGGCCCACGGTCCTGGGGCCTTCGGGGCAGCGGCGGGCGGTCGAGGTGTTCGCGCTGACCGTGCCGCCCGCCGAGTCGGGGCTGCAGGCGATGGTCGAGGACGAGCGGCGCATGGACCGCGAGGCGCACCTCGCCTTCGACGTCGCGGATCCCGACGCGCTGGTGCTCCGCGGGCTGCTGTCGGGGTTCGAGCGGCACGGCGCGGGCGCCGACGGCGGCGGCTACAACCCGCACGAGGACGGCACCGTCTTCTACTTCACGGCACCCGTCGACAACAAGTCCCCCTACGGGCGAGTCGAGTTGTACGCGCGGGGTGACCATCGTGACGTACTCGCCGAGCACCTCGGTACGCCCCGCACGGGGCCGGCCGAGCGCCAGTACGGTGATCCTCAGGCGGCGGAATCGCTTCTGCGACTGCTGACCGGCGCCTGGACGACACAGGCGCTCGCGGCCTGCGCCCGTTTGCGGCTGCCGGAGGCCATGAGCCGGGACACCGGGATCGGGGTCCGGGAGCTGGCTCGTACCGTGGACGCGCATCCGGAGAGCCTGGCCACGCTGCTGCGGTACCTCGCCATGCTGGGCGTCGTCACCGAAGGCCCGGACGGCTTCCGGCTCACCGTGGTCGGCTCCCTGCTCTCGGCGGAGGCCCCGGGCTCGATGCGGCCGCTGGCCCTGATGTACGGCGGGCCGTTCTACCAGTCGTTCGCGCACCTCACGCACACCGTGCGCAGCGGGCTGCCCGCGTTCGACCACTTCTTCGGCGAGAACCACTTCGACCACTTCTCGGCCGATCCCGAACTGGCGGCGCTCTTCGACCAGTCGATGGTGTCGAGCGCGCCGATCTTCGACGCGCTCCCGTCCCATCCGGTGCTCGGCGCCGCCTCCGCTTCTGCCTCCGCCGAGGGCGCCCGTACCGTCGTCGACATCGCGGGCGGTACGGGTGAGCTGCTGGGCCGGATCCTCACCGCTCACCCCGCGCTGCGCGGCGTCCTCCTTGAACGCCCCCAGGTGCTCGCGGCGGCCCGCGCCCACTTGTCCGGCATCGAGGCGGGGGCGCGCTGCTCGTACCACGCGGGTGACTTCGCGGACGTACCGGCAGGCGGTGACGTGTACGTGCTCTCGCGCGTCCTGCACGACTGGGACGACGACCGCTGCCGGAGCATCCTGCGCTCCTGCGTCGCGGCGATGCCCGACGACGCGGACCTCCTCGTCGTCGAGCGCCTGCTGCCGGGCGACGGCAGCCCCTCGCTCGCCACGGCCTGGGACCTCCACATGATGTGCAACACGGGCGGACGCGAACGGACGGCCGAGCACTACGGGCGCCTCTTCGCGGAGTGCGGCCTCACCCTCGTCGGCCACACGCCACTCGCACTCGGCGCGCACACCCTCCACGCGCGCAAAGCCTGAGCCACGGGCGGGCCCGAAGCGGGGGCGGGACCCGTAACCCGGGCGGGACCGTGACGCGGGGGCGCGTCCCTCTGCGGTTTAGCCAAGGCCGAGGGCCCGTAGGCTCGGGTGGTCGAGGACGGGTCGAGCCGTGGGGGTGTGCGCATGGGTGATGGTGAGGTCACGATCAAGCTCACGAGTGACGAGGCGCTGGTCTTGTCGGACTGGCTGGAGAAGTTGCAGATGACAGACCTGAGCCGGGTTGTCGACGATCCGGCGGTCTGGGCGCCGATCCATCGCATCTCCGGGACGCTGGACAAGTCACTTGCCGGGCTGTTCGCGCCTGACTATGACCAGCGGCTTGAGGCCGCCCGTCGACGGCTTCGGCCGGAGGAGGGCTGACCGGCAAGTCTGAACCGACCTCCGGGCCGGCGGTGAAGCCGTCGATACCCGCGAGCAGACGGCCCTGCCCGAGATTCAGGATGCGCTGCGCTTGGCGACCCCTTCGACCAGCTTGCCGCGCGCAGCGGAGGGTTGGAGGGCAGGGCTGCCGCCAGGACGAAGCCGAATGATGCACGTCCGCGTGTGGACGGCTAGGCGGCTTCTTTCGGATCAGTGCAGGAGATCCGAGCTGTTGGTGGTGTGATGGCTTCATGCGACCCGAGCACTGTGTGACCAGGAACCACATCGAGGTGTGGCAGGAACGTGTGCTGCCATCGGGGCCGGAGCGGATCAGGTTCGGGACGGTGCTGCGCGGCTCGCTCCTGCCGATCCTGGTCTGGGCTGGAGTCGCGTGCTTCGTGTGCTTCGTCTACAGCCCGCTCGTAGCGATGGTCCTGGGCGGGCTCTTCGCGTTGTCGTTCATCGTGGGGTTCGGGCTGCGCCGCAGGGCGAAGCACTCGGTTCGCTGCAGCGTCTACGGTGCGCTGGGCGGAGTGCTCGACAAGTCCATGGCGGGGTTCTGATGCTTCAACCGCCTCGAACGGCCTACGAGACGAAGTAGCCCTCGGGTGCGTCGTCCACGACGAAGCCGTTGTCGAGGCGGACGCGGACCGTGACGCCCGGGGTATGGCGCTCGTACGCGGCCCACTCGGGCTTCAGCTCCGCGATCTGCTCCTCCAGGCGCGTTCTGCTGGCCTCCGGCATCTGCTCGCCGTAGGAGTCGAGGAGCGATTTCAGGCGCAGGTACTCCGTCACTTCGTGGCTCGGGCGCTTCTCGTGTGCGACCACGTTCTCGACGGTGCCTTCCAGCCCAGCCGCCAGGGCCAGGGAGGCGCCGCCGGGAGTCGGTCGTTCCTCGGAGGTCAGCACGTCGTCCGCCGGATCCATATCCACTGCGGCCGGTCGGGGCGCCAGGGTCAGTGATCCGTCGAAGACCAGGTCGGCGGCCAGTCGCACCCGGCCGCCCACGCTCAGCTTCATCGTTTCTGCGTCCTCTCGTGGGCCTGCCGGGTCGGAAGGGATCATCGTACGCAGGGGGCTCCGAGGAGCCGCAGGACCGCCCGGCGGTAGACGGCATGGACCCGTGGCAGTTCCGTCAGGTCGGCGCTCTCGTCGACGCCGTGGAGTCCCTCGTACGCGACGCCGAAGCCCGCGGTGGCGGGGATGCCCTCGCCCGCGAGGAGGTTGCCGATGTTCGACGGTCCCGCGGTCTTCGTGCGGAGCCGCAGCCCCTCCGTCTCGGCGGCCTCCAGGAGGGCGACGGCGGGTTGGGCGTCTTCGGCAAGGCGGAACGGGGGCCAGACGGCAACCGGTGTGACATCCGTGGGCGCCGGGGCGGGCAGCTCCGTGTCGAGGGCGGCGACGGCCTCCCGTACGAAAGACTCGGCGTCGGCCGCGCCGAAGACCGAGGTGGTACGGACGTCGATGTTGATCTCGACGCGGTCGGGGGTGACGGAGAAGCCCTCGCCGCCGTGGAAGGCCGTGACCGACAGTTTCGGCGGGAGCGGGAAGGCGGGTGGGGCCGGGTCCGTCGGGGTCGGCAGTTCGGCGGATTCCAGCAGGCGTACGAGGTGGGCGCCCCGGGTGACGGCTCCGGTGACCGTCCGCCGGGAGCCGGAGTGCCCGGCGGTGCCGTGGACGGTGACGACGGCCCGCCACAGGCCCCGGCCGCCGACCACGAGCTCGTCGGGGCCGGGGTAGCCGATCATCACCCCGGCCGGGCGGGCCGCGTGCGGATCGGCGAGGTAGGCGCGGGCGCCGCCGAAGGCGCCGGTGTGCTCGTCCACGTCCAGGAGTACGGCGAGGCCGCCCGCGAGGTCCGCGGCGCGGGGTGCCAGTTCGGCGGCGATGTGGCAGAACATCGCGGCGGCCAGCTTGGAGTCCGCCGCGCCCCGGCCACGCAGCCGGCCGTCCACGACCTCACCGGACGTCGGCGGGAACGACCAGGCGCCCTCGTCGCCGAACGGAGCCGTGTCCACGCAGGCGTCCAGCGTCCACCAAGGCCCCGGCCGGCCGCCCCGGACCTCCACCAGCAGGCCCACCACGGCGCCCGCCGGGTCACGCAGGCGCCGGTTGGGGAGCGCGCGGGCGGTCAGCCACTCCTCCAGGACGCCGAGCACCGGACCGTACGGGTCGATGCCGCCCCGGCTCGGGCGCCGGATCAGCTCCTGGGCCAGCGCGATGACGGAGGGGGTGTCGGAGGGCGTGTCGAATGCGGTTCCCGGGGCGGTGTCGGATCGGCCGCGTTCCTTCTCGGCTGCGGCGTGGGTGGCGCGGTCGACGCCGTTGCCATCGCCGTCGCGGTCATCAGCTTCACTCATTGAGCCTCCGCCAACTCGAAGTCGCAGGTCAAAGGGCTGGTGCGGCCGGTCCCCGGAGCGCTCATGCCGGCCGTGGGCGGGAGTCAACGGTGAAGATCGTCCGTCAGCTCGCGGACAGCGGCAGGCGGCACTGGTGGACAAGCTGCCGATGATCCTCAGCGGGGAAGAACCGGACGCTCAGCTCGCTGTTTGTGCTGCCGAGCGCTTGCTCAAGAACTGCTTCGCCGCTTCGACTGCGTCCCTGCTGAGTTCCTCGTAGGAGACTGCCCAGCTCTCCTCCCAGCCGTCCAGGTTGTGCGCGCAGTGGACCAGTGGTTCCAACTCTTCGGGGCAGCCGAGGTCCTCGGCGATGTCTGCCCAGATGAGGTGGGTGCCGGCAGCGGCGTCCAGGGATCCGTCGACGATCCGACCGGCGACCCAGTCGGCCATCGCCCACTTTGCGGCCCGTCGGTCGGCGGGAGGGCGGAAGCTCAGGCCCAGCTCCTCCAGCACGTGGTCGAAGAGTGCGGGAGCTTCGAACTCTTCGCTCCGGAGGAGGCCGGCCAACGTGGCGAGAGAGGGGCTCTCGATCCCTGCGATCAGAGCGTCCAGTCCTGCCTGGATGAGCCGGTCCGACCCGACGTGCCTCCCGAAGGCCCGCTCGCGCGCGATGTGGCTGAGCTGCTTGAGGGCGTCGTCGCGGGTCATCGGAATCTTCTCGGTCGGCGTCGGGGAGAAGTAGGCTCGCACACCGGCCGATGCTAATAGTCAGCGGCAACTCATTCCGATCCCTTCCTCCCGGCTTCCGTCACGCCCCGCTCCTCCGGGCGCCCCGTGTCAGCGTGGCCACGAGGGCGGCTACTCCGGCGGTCGCGGCGAGGCTGCCCAGCATCACCATCGCCACTCCGACCATGTAGAGGCCGGTGTCGTCGTCGGACCAGTCGTAGAAGGCGGCGATCGTCAGCCCGGCGGTCGTCCCGACGGCCGCCTCGACGACGAGGCGGCGGGACGCGGCCAGGCAGACCGGGACGAGCAGCGTCAGGACGAGTCCGATCACCTGCCAGGGCTCGTACGGGCCGGTCGTCGAGCCGTCGGGGTGCACGTCGCGCTGCTGGTCCCAGCCGAGCCAGGCGGCCCACAGGGCGGCGGCCAGGACGGCCAGGACCAGTGTCGCGAGAGTTCTGGAGTTGCGTGATTGTCCGCTCATGTCACCAGCGTGGCGGGTCGGTCCGGCAGCCGCGAGGGGTCGATCACTCATCCCTGACTAAGCACTTGGCGCAAGTTCGGGCCCAGGGCACTCGGCTCAGTCCGCCGCGGGGCGGAAGAAGGCCGCGCCGATCGTGCGGGCGGAACGCTCGACCTCCTCGCGGGACTGCCCCTTCGCCGTGAACAGGACCATGCCCACGCTGCCCTTGTCGCCCCACACGCACAACGCCCGCGGCGTGCCGGTGCGGACCTCGGTGTAGCGGAAGCAGCGCATCCAGCCCGCGTACGGGCCCGAGCCCGCCCGCCAGTCGTCCTGGACGACACCGATCCCGTCCGCGCCGCCGGGCACCAGTCCGACGGCGTCGCCGTCCACGAACGACTCGTCCATCGCGTGGAAGTCGCCCGTCGTGACGGCCACCAGGTACTCGGCGGCGGCGCCCGGACCCGCGTCATCCGGGAGGTACATCCTGGCGGTCGACGCCTGGCTCTCGTCCCAGGGCACGGACCCGAGCGGATCGAACTCCTCGCGGAGGAGGTAGCCCTTCAGGCCCCGGAAGGTGTCGTGCTCGACGAGCTCGTAACGGGGGTACGCGAGGGAGGCCGCGTACGACACTCCCCCGACGCCCAGGAGGATGGCGAGGGCGATCGCCGAGAACACGTACTCGCGGCGGGTGACACGGGGCACGGGCGGCAGTTCGGGGTGGCGGAGGTCGGTCGGCTCCGCCTCCGTCCGCGGGACCGCCGCGGCCAGTCGGCCGGCCGCGCGGGTGCGGGCCTCCCGCAGGCGCTTGCGGAGGATCATGGACGGCAGGCCCGCCACCAGCACCAACGCCGTCGGCAGGCCGTACGGGAGCCCCGGCAGCGCCGTGAGGCGCAGCACGATGAGCAGGGCGGCCACCAGGGCGGCGGCGATCCGGAGTTCCAGGCCCCGGCGCAGCAGCAGGCGCGCCCAAGGGGGGCCGACGGCCAGGGTCGCGGTCGTCTCGGCGAGGACGGCGAGTCGCGTGTCGTGCGGAGCGGCCTTGGACCAGTGCGCGGCGCGCGCGGCGGCTGCCGCCGGTGTGGGCGCGTCGGCGAAGGCGCGGACCGCATCGAATGACTGCACGCGGTAGGCGGCGGCACCCGTCTTCGCGCCGGGCACCACGGAATCCCCCGCCGTCTCGGCGCGCAGCAACTCAGGCGAATCCGGGGCCAGTTCACGAAGGCGGGCAAGGAGCGCCGGGCCGCGGTTGTGGCGCGCGGGGCGGTCTATCGCGTCGGTGCGGACGCACAGCTCCGCGTACGCGGCGAGGAGGGCGATGTGGTCCGGGAAGGCATCGAGCCCCTCGCGGTAGACCCGCTCGGCGGCGTCGTCGTGGTCGTCGGCGTCCTCGGCCAGATGCGCGCGGGCGAGCGCGAGGAAGAGGGCGGCGTCGGGGCCGTCCGCGTCGAGCGCGCGCCGCGCCAAGGCTCGCGCCTCGGCCAGGGCGCCGGCGGCGATGAGCGCGTCGACCCGCGCTCTCGCATGGTCGCGTACGGCGTCGTCGGTGTCGGTGGCGGTTTCGGTGGCGGATTCGGTGGCGGTTTCGGTGGCGGTGGCGGATTCGGTGTTGCCGATGCCGATGCCGACACCGTTGCCGTTGGCGCTGCCGCTGATGTTGCCGCTGCCGCCCATGTTGCCGTTGGTGTCTTTGGTGTCGCTGATGTCGTTCAAAGGTCCCCACCCCTGTTTTCCCTGCAGCAGCCCCGCTGAGGCGCTGCGACCCGTCACTATCACCCGTTCCGGAATGTGGGTCAACTGAGAACCCGAGCCGCTGACCAGCTCTTTTAGCTCACAGAAGGGGCTAAAAGGACCTCCCTGGGACCGGCATCCTGCACGGTCGGCGCCAGTGATCGGAGGTGCTGCGGGCGCCGCAGATGCTCTCGTTCGCAGGTCCGGGGCTGGCGAAACGGTCCTTCACCCGCCCCCTTGTCAGCGGGTGCACCCCTCCTTACCTTGGTCCAGCGAGTCCCGGCCACACGGGTCCACCGGCCCCGTGCCGGCCGTTTCCTGTTCGTCAGCGCACGACACCACGATGGAGGCGTCCCATGCCCGTAGCCGTGCAGGAGCTTCTCGAAGTCGACGGGTTCCGCGACGCGGGACTGCTGGAGATCGACGACGAGGCGCTCCCGTTCGAGGATGACGACCGCAGCGACCGCGAGCACACCGCGTGTCTCGCCGACCCCTGGGTGACCGCCACCACCCGCTTCGCCTGTGATCTGAACTCCTGACGGTGGCCGGTTCCATCTCCGGCCGCATCGGTGGGGCCGATGACACGTGGTCGTACCTGAGCGATCCACGGATGCCGGCGATGGAACACGGCTGGAAACTCCATGTCTCCGCGCGCCCCGGCGACCTCGATGCCGTGGTCGCGATCGTCCTCCCAGTGCTGGCCCGGCACGTGTGCCACGCCAAGTTCGCCCGCGACCCGGAGACGCTGCGCCACCTCAACTCCGGCGCCGTGAACCCCGGCACCGTCGGCAAGGCGATCACCGTCTATCCCGCGCCCGGCACCGTGGTCCCGCTCGCCCGCGAGCTCGCCGCCGTCCTGCGCGACCGGGAGGGGCCGCGGGTCGTCAGCGACCGGCGCGTCGATCCCCGGGCCCCCGTCTACTACCGTTACGGCCCTTTCACCGGTTCCTACCGCACCGGGCGGAGCGGGCGGCTCGAATCGGTCATGACCGGGCCGGACGGGCAGCTCTTCGACGGACTCGCCGTCGGCCGCTACCGCTGCCCGCCCTGGGCCGAAGACCCCTTCGCCGCGACCGGCCGCCCCGCCTCCCCCGCGTCCGGGTTCGGCGGCGGGCGCTACAAGGTCACCGGTGGCATCGCGCGCTCCCCGCGCGGCAACGTCTACCGCGCGTTCGACCTCACCCTCGTACGGCCCGTCATCGTCAAGCAGGCACGCGGGTACGTGGGCGAGGACGCCTCCGGTACGGACACCCGGCACCGGCTGCGCAACGAACGCTCCGTCCTCGCCGCGCTCGACGGCATCAGCGGCGTGCCGCGCGCGCTCGACTACTTCGCCCACGGCCCGGACGAGTACCTGGTGATGAACGTCTGCGGCGAGCGCGATCTGCGCCGGGACGTGCTGAGCGAGGGGCCCTACCGCGACGACGACCCGCGCCCCGGGCGCTCCCTCTCCGCCCTCGCCTCCCGGCTCCTGCGCGTCCTGGACGCCGTCCACGCCCGGGGGGTCGTCGTCCGCGACCTCAAGCCCGACAACATCGTGCTCGACGGATCCGGCCCCGCCCACTGCCACCTGATCGACTTCGGCATCAGCGAACGCGACGGTGCGGGACCGGGCGGCTCGACCCCCGGCTACAGCGAACCGGTCCTGCCCCGGACCGGGCCGGCCGCCCCCGCCGACGACCACTACGCCCTCGGCGCCACCCTCTTCTTCGCCGCCACCGGCCTCGACCCCGTCATCGTCGACGCCTCCCACGAGGTCAACCGGGACCGGACCCTCACCTCTCTCGCCCTCGCTCTGCCCGAGCCCGCGCACGCGGCCTTCCGGGATGCCGTCGCCGGGCTGCTGAGCTTCGATCCCGCCGTACGGGCCGGAGCCGTCGGGCTCCTGCGCGCGGGGGACGGGGCTGGAGTCGGTGCCGACGCCAGTGCCAGTGCCAGTGCCGGAGCCGGGGTCGGTGCCGAGTCCCGTCCGCCTCGCATCCGTCTTCCGCGCGTCGACGACGAGCTGCTCGACGAGATCATCGGCCACACCACCGCGTACTGCGTCGCGGAAGCCCACGCGATCGTGGACCCGGCACGGGCCGCACTCCTCAACGTACCCACCCCCATCGACATCTACGGCGGCAGCGCGGGGCTCGGGCTCGAACTTCTCCGGCACGCGCACCGCCCAGGTGTCCGCCCCGCCGTCGACGCGCTGGCCCGGTGGACGGCCGAGCAAGAACGGAAGCTGACGCCCTCCTTCTACACCGGTCGCACCGGAGTCGAGCTCTTTCTTGCGGAGGCGGAGGCGGAGGTGAAGGCGGCCTCCGGGGCGGGAGCCCGGCGGAATGCGGATCCCCTTCCCGGTCCCGCCCCCGACGGCGGGCCCCCCGAGGCGGATCTGATCGCGGGCGCCGCCGGGATCGGGATCGGCCGGCTGCTGCTCGTACGGCACGCGCTGCGGTCCGGCGACCCGGAGGCGACGGACCGGCATCGCGATGTCGCCTCCGCCTGCGCGCGGCTGCTGGCCTCGGGCACCGCCCGGCTCACCCCGGCCGGTCCGGACTCCGCCGGGAGCGCCGCCCTACGCGAGGGTGTGGCGCACGGGGAGGCGGGCGTCGTGTCCTTCCTCCTCGCGTACGGGGCCGAGACCGGGGATCCCGAGGCGATGCGGCATGCCGAGCGGGCCGCCGCGCGGCTGGCCTCGGTGACACCCGAGCTCATCGCGGCCTCGGCCGCGCCGGGCGCGACCCGCCGCTACGGCTCGTGGTGCCGGGGGCTCGCGGGCATCGGGAGCGTGCTCGTCCAGGCCGCCCGGGTCCTCGACGGGCCCTCGTACCTCGCCCTCGCCCAGCGGGCCGCGCGCGCCTGTGCGGTCCTGGCGCCCCGGATGCCGCTGGTCACCCAGTGCTGCGGGCTGGCCGGGGCGGGCGAGCTGATGCTGGACGTCGCCGAGGCGTCCGGGGAGGGGGCGGGGTACGGAGCCGGCTCCGGCTCCGGCTCCGGCTCCGGCTCCGGCTCCGGCTCCGGCTCCGGCTCCGGCTCCGGGGAGTTTCGGGCTGCGGCCGAGGAGGTCGCCGTTCTCATCCTCAGCCGCAGCGGCGGAACATGGGCCCGGCCCGTGTTCCCGGACCCCGGGCTCGCCCGGCCCGCCGCCGGGTGGGCCGGGGGTTCGGCGGGGGTCCTGGGCTTCTTCCGGCGCCTGCGCGACGGGGGCGGGCCGCGGCTGGGGCTCCTCGGCTGACCGCCCCGTACGACGACGGCGGCGACCGCGTCAGGACGAGGTCACGGGTCGCATCGCGAGGCCCTCGGTGCCCGCCCAGTAGGTGACGAGCTGCCCGTCGTCGGCCTGGAAGGACGCCACGGGCATCGGCACGTCGACGGGCTTCTCCGGCTCGGTCTCGCCGCCGGGGCTCCCGAGGCCGAGGGTCATGGAACGCACGTCGTACGTGTCCATCCTGCCGCCGGTCGCGAGCAGTCCGGCGTACGCCTCGGCGCCCGGGGCGAGGGTGATCGGCTCGCCGGGGTCGGTGCCGCGCTTGACGGGAGCCGGGCCCTTGGCGTTGCCGAGGGTGACGTCGGGCGCGCCTTGGAGGTCGCACTTCTTGCCGCTCACGTTGGTGACGATGAGGAGGATGTGCCGTACCGGTTCGCCCTTGGCGTCGTAGTTCGTCGCGGAGACGGACAGGTCGGCCATGCCGCACAGGGGCGTGCCCGAGCCGTCGTCGCCCCCGCTGCCGCCGCCGGGGCGCGCCGATGCCTTCGTTCCGCCGGACGTGGGCGAGTCCGTGTGGGTCGTGGGGCTCTTGGGGCTCGCCGTGCCCGACGGGTCCGCGGCACTGGAGGGCGTAGCGGCCGTCCCGGACGCGCCGGTCGCGCTGGGGGCGCCCGTTGTCCTGCTTTCGCCCCCGGGCCGGTCCGATCCGGACGCGCAGGCCGTGCTCGTGAGGAGCGCGACGACGGTCGCCGCTCCCAGGGCGTAGGTCTTCCAGCGGTCCGGTCGCCCGCTGTCTCTGCTGGTGGCAGCCTTCATGATGTCCCCCTGTGATCGGCCGTGCGACGAGCGGCGGCGATGCGCCGGCAATCCGATTGTGCATCCGGGACAGGTCACAACTCGCCATTGCGCAGGTCCTGTTGCTGTAACAACGCGCCACGACTGTCAGGAATCTTTACTAACGACTGCGGGTGCGGGCAGTATGGCGCGCGTCATCGACATCAGCCCCAACTCTCCCCCCACTGGAGGCGGTACATGACATCCCCCGCACCCCTTGCGCCCCGCCCGTCCCGGCGCACCCTCCCGCTCGCGGCGGTCACGAGCCTCGCGGCCCTCGCGCTGACCCTGCTCGGCCCGGCCTCCCCCACGGCCACCGCCAGCCCCTCCCCCACTCCTGTCTCCATCCCTGCCCCAGCCGCCTCCCCCGCCCCCGCCCCCGGCGCGCGGGCGGCGGCCGGCTGGGCGCTGCGCTGGTCGCCGGACGTGGCCCGGGACGGCCTGGGCGCGTTCGAGACGGTGGAGGACGACCGGGCCGGCTCCCACCCCGGCGGCGCGCCCCACATCAAGGTCGCCGGAGACGCGTACCGCTTCGACATGCACATGGTGGACCGGGACTCGTACGACGACCGGCAGCGTCAGGAGGTCACGGGGAACCGCACCTCGCCCTCCGGCTATCTGTCGTGGCGGCCCGGCGAGACCTGGCGGGTGACGTACTCGATGTACATCCCGCGCTCCCTCATGGCCACCTCGACCTTCACCCACATCATGCAGACCAAGCAGCCCGGCAACGGCACCTCTCCGATCACCGTCACCTCGCTGCGCCGGGTCAACGGGGTGCAGACCATCGAGCACAAGATCTTCGACGGCGACATCCTGGTCGGGCGGACCAATCTGGAGCCGCTCCAGAACAAGTGGATCGACGTCGAGTACGAGATCAAGATCGGTGACGGCACGGCCGGTTCCGTGCGCTGGGTGCTCAAGGACGGGGCCACCACCGTCCTGGACGCGCGGAAGACCGGTGTGGACACCTTCCTCGCCGACCGGGTGCGGCCCAAGTGGGGCATCTACCGCTCGCTCGGCGACACCTCGGGCTCGCTGCGCGACACGTACCTGCTCCTGAAGAACATGCGGGCCTACCAGCTCACCGACGGCGCGCCCGCCGAGACGCTGCTCTCCCAGGGGCGTTCCGCCACCGCCTCGTCGACCGAGGCCGCCGGCTTCGAACCGGGCAGGGCCGTCGACGGGAGCGGCACCACCCGGTGGGCCTCGGCCGAGGGCGCCGACCCGCAGTGGCTCCGCGTCGACCTCGGCGCGCCCGCGGCCCTCTCGCGCGTCCGGCTCGACTGGGAGGCGGCCCACGCGAGCGCGTACCGGATCCAGGGCTCGCTGGACGGCACCACCTGGACCGACCTGTACACGACCACGGCCGGCGACGGCGGCACCGACGACCTGACGGTCTCGGGCACCGCCCGCTACGTCCGCGTCCAGGGGACCAAGCGGGCCACGGCGTACGGCTACTCCCTGTGGGAGATGAAGGTGTACGGCAGCCCTGCGTCCTGACCACGACCGCCTGACCACGACCGCCTGGCCACGACCGGCGGCCCGCCCCACCTCGCTCCACCTCGTCTCGCCCCGCCTCGCCTCCTCCCTGCCCGGTCACCGGTCGGTGTCGGAGGTCTTCGCGGAACGCGGAACAGGTCCTGCCGGATGTGACATCCGGCAGGACCTGTCTCATGTGTGGAACTCGCCACACGCCTCTATTCGGTGGTGCCGAGCAGGTCGGCGAGCTCCGTTCGGCGCCAGTCCCAGTCGGGGTGCTTCCCGATCAGGTCCACGAACTCGGCGAAGTCGACGACATCGCCGTGGTTGGTGTCGATCAGGCCCGAGAAGCCCCGGAGCGCGTAGGCCAGGAACGTACGGGCCGCGTCCATGGACTGGCACGACACATAGATCCCCTGGGGTTCCGCCCCGATCCGTCGCCTGGCGTCCTCGATCTCATCGGGTTCGAACTCCGAGAGGATGTCACCCGAGAAGTCGAGGGCGTAGGAGTACCCGTTCCAGTGCAGGAAGTCTCCTTCACTGAGCGGGTCCTTCTCGACCCCGAGCGTCCGAACCCTGGCCTCGATGGCGGCGCACTCGGGTGCGCTCGCCACCAGGACCACGGAAGGCCAGGACATGGCTACCTCCGCCTTCTCATGGGGCGATCACCGCCAGGAGCGTTTCGAGGTCGGTGGTCACCATGTGGCCCAACCCCTCCTGCTCCTTGATGATCGACCCTCTCAGCTTCTTGCTCGGCCAGATGAAACTGATGACCGGGTAATCGGTCGCCGACTCGTATCGGCCGTGGTCCTTCGCGGAGCCCTTGCCGGTTCCGGTCTTGACCTGGATCACCGCGTTGCGGGTCACGATGTCGAAGTCGGTGATGTCCTTGCCGTCAGCACCGACGATCTTCATCTCGACCGCCTTGACGTGGCCAGGGTAACGGGCCTCGATCGCGGCGACGAGCTCCGGAACGCCCGGGTCCTTCGGCGTACCCACATAGGTCGGGCAGCTGTCGTTGTGGACGAGGACGGGTGCCGGGCCGGCCATGGCGTAGTACGTGTGCAGGTCGCTGACGGTCAGGTTGTGCACCGTCGCGTCCGGTGCCGTCCAGCGCGCGACGGACGTCACCTGAACGTGCGTGCCCGAGCTGGTCCGCAGCCACTGGCCCGGCTTCAGGTCGGTGGCGTCCACCCACTCGCGCAGCTCGGGCACCCAGAACGGGTGCTCCGCGGTGGCGGTGATGCGGGACGTCGCCGAGCCCTTCTCGCCGTCCGTGTCGACCGTGAGCCTGACCAGGCGCTTGACGCCCTGGCCCTTGATCTCGGCGGTGACCGTCTCGATCCGGGTCTCCCCGGACTCCGGGTCGGTCGCGACCACCTGGTCGCCGGTCCTGACCTGCTCG
The DNA here is from genome assembly GCF_040650575.1 of Streptomyces sp. NPDC048659. Classification (NCBI taxonomy): domain Bacteria; kingdom Bacillati; phylum Actinomycetota; class Actinomycetes; order Kitasatosporales; family Streptomycetaceae; genus Streptomyces; species Streptomyces sp. NPDC048659. The sequence continues at coordinate 48,969 of NZ_JBEZHM010000057.1, forward strand.
ATCGGCTTGGTGGAGCCGTCCGCCATCAGCACCCGGGTGCCAGGGGCGAAGCTGTTGCACCCCGGACCGTCGGCCTTGCCGGAGCCGCCGCTGCCGCTCGAACCGCCGTTGTTCCGGGAGGAGCCGCCGGAGTCGCCGCCGGGCTTGGAGCTCTTGCCTCCGCCGCCGGAACCCTTGCTCGAGCCGGACCCGGAACCGCCGCCGGAGCTCTTGCCTGCGCTGCTCTTGCGCGAGCCGGCCGCGGAGGACGCCTTGGGCGCAGCCTTCGCCTGGGCCTGCTTCTGCGCCGTGTTACCGGTCTTCTTGGTCTGTTGGACCGCCTTGTCCGCGGTTCTCTTGGCCTGTTCGGCCGCCTTCTTCTTGGCCCTCTGCGCGGCCTCCTTCTTCGCCTTCTCGATGGCGGCCTTCTTCGCCTGCAAGGCTGCCGCTTCGGCGGCCTTGGCCGCCTTCAGGACGGCCTCCGCGGCCGCCTTCGCCTTCTTGAATGCCTGAATCGCCTCGATGGTGCGGTTGACGGCCTTGAGGACGGACGGGATCTTGCCGAGCTTGGTCCACGGGATGGCCCCGATGATCAGGCTGCCGCACGACCACATGTCACCGCCGAAGCAGGCCATGGCGTCGTTGATGCCGATGAAGTCCTTCAGGGCTCCCCACGCCGCGGAGAGGATGACCGAAGTGAGGGACTTGCCCTGCATGGCCTGCGCCTGCGCGACCTGTGCCTCGGACAGACCGGCGCCCGCGAGGGCCGCGGCCCGCTCGGAGGCGGTCAGGACGATCGACAGGCCCGAGCCGTCGGCGAACGTGGTCGGGTTGTTGTGCGCGTACGCGTACCCGTTGGACTGCAGCGGGTCGGCCAGGTCCAGCAGGGGGTCGGCGGACAGGAAGCGTCCGACGACCGGGTCGTAGAGCCGGGCGCCGAGCGGCTGGAAGCCGGAGGCGTCGTCCCGGTTCTTGCCCAGGAAGCCCTTGTGGCTCTGGATGTTCTGGCCGGCCGTGTCGGCGCCTCGCTGGTTGCCGAACGGGTCCTGCTTCCGGACCCGGACCGGCATGCCGCTGTAGAGGGCGACCTCCGCGTACACGCTGCCCTGGTGATCCATCGCCAGCGCCACCAGGGCGTCGCCGCCGGTGCCGTTGGCGTACCGCAGGACCGCGCCGCCGGGCGCGGAGTAGGTGCGCTCGGAGCGGACCAGGACGCCGCCCTGCTGGACGGTGACCTGGGCCTCGCCCAGGCTCAGCGTGGCCTGCTTGCCCTGGATGGTGAGCAGGCGGTTGCCGTCGGGGCCGTAGATGTGACGGGTGTCGTTCTGCGGCAGCCACTGCTGGGCCGTGGAGGCCGCGTCGCAGGTGGCGAGCACGATCGCGGTGCCGTTGACGTTCGCCGCGCCCTGTACCGCGAGGCACAGGCCGGAGGCGACGTGGGTCAGCTGGCCCGAGGCGTTGCGCTTGAGCTGCTGCGCGGTGGTGCCGTTGCACTTCTGGAGCTGGACGGCGGAACCCGCGGTGTTGGCGGCGGGCTGGACGCACCAGGTGTCGTAGACCTGGAGCGTGCCCAGGTTGCCGTCCGCCTGGCCGGGGGCCGGCTCGAAGTGCCAGGACTGCGCGACCGTGCTGTTGCACGCGTACAGCTGGACCGCGTTGCCCGCGGTCGCGAGACCCGACTTGAGGTCGAGGCACTTCTGGCCGAGACCCACGTACGGGGTCTTGCCGTTCGAGCCCTGACCGGTGATCCGGTCCACCTGGCCGTCGTAGGTCCAGGTCAGTTCCTGCTTGTCACCGTTCTGGACCGAGGTGATCGACTTGGTGTCGCCGGTCAGCTCGTACAGGCGGGTGGCCTCGGCGGTGACCTGGGCGCCGGCCGGGGTGGTGAACTTCTTCGTCACCTTGGTCAGCGTGTGCGGCTGGTCCTTGGCGGCGTTCTTGCCGTACTCGTAGGTGCTGGTGGCGTCCTTGGCGGCGTCACCGGTCAGGTTCTTCTCGGTCAGCTTGGTGCGGTTGCCGAGGAGGTCGTACTCGTACTCCTGCCAGTAGCCGGAGTTGTCCTTGCCGGCGGCGACGTTCAGGGTGCCGTCGGTGTTCTTCGGGGTGGAGCAGGCCGTCTGGTCCTTGGCGGTCCAGGCCGACTTCAGCTGGCCCAGCGGGTCGTAGGAGAAGCACTGGCGCTCCTCGATCCCGACGGACTTCTCCTGGATCGAGGTGACGTTGCCGGCCGGGTCGTAGGTGTACGCCCGGTTGGAGACCAGGTTCCCGCCGACCAGGGAGGCGTCGTTCTTCTCCCGGTAGACGGCCTGCTCCTGCAGCTCGCCGCTGCCCTCGTCGTACGAGTGCTGCGTCCAGACCCGGTAGGGCTGGGAGCCCAGGGTCGAGCGGACGATCTGGCCGTACGCGGAGTACGTCGTCTCGGCGCCGTACCAGTCCTTGCCGGAGATCGAGAGCGGCTTGCCGTCCTTGTTGTAGCGGACGACCATCTTCTCGGCCGCCAGCTGGCCCGCGGCCGGAAGCTGCACGTCCTCCAGCGCGCCGGTGTCCGAGTAGTTGTAGGTGTAGTCGTAGTCCTTGGCGAAGCCCCACGTGTCGACGATCGACTGCGGGAGCGACAGGGTCGTCGAGGTCGGCTCGTAGTCCTTGGTGTAGCCGTTGACCTTCTGGGTGTACGCGAGACCGTCCGTGTAGCGCGTGGCGGTGGCGGGCATGCCCTTGCCGCCGGGAACGGTGTCGTACGTGTAGTCGGCGAGGAGCGTGCCGCCGGCGTCGTTCAGACGCTGCTGCTTCGGCCGCGACAGCTCGTCGTAACCGTTCCAGACCTTCAGGCCGCGCGCGTTGGTGACGGTGAGCGGACGGTCGAAGTGGTCATAGGTGGTGCGCGTCGTGCCCGCGTCCGGATCGTTGACCGTCTCGACGAGACCGCGGTTGTTGTAGGTCCAGGACCACGGATGCGTCGGGTCCGCCGAGCTGACGGCCTTCACCATCTCGCCCCGCACGTCGTACTCGTACGACATGGAGGTGTAACCCTTGGGCGCCGCCGGGTTGAAGGTGTCCACACGCGAGGTGCGGCCCAGCGCGTCGGTGAAGACGCGGTAGGACGAGGCACCCTGCGGGTTGACGACCTTGGACCAGTCCTGGCCGTACTCGTACGTGGTGGCCCGCTCCGGGTACGCCTTGGAGGAGGCTTCCTTGGTGACCGGGTCCACGTACTTCATGTACGGGGTCTCGGTCAGCACGCGGCCGAGGCCGTCGTACGTGTAGCGCGTGATGTTCGGGATGGCGGTGTCGGCGAGCGGCGTGAACAGGTCGCCGACCTTCGCGTCCCGGGTCAGGTAGGCGTTGTTCGTCTGCCAGACCTCACCGGAGCTGTTGTACAGCGTGTCGGTGACCAGCCAGCCGGCGTCGTTGTCCGCCTCCTCCAGCGACTGCCGCTCACGGCCGAGGCCGTCGTACAGCGTCACCGAGGTCTCGATCCGGTCCTCGTAGCCACGCGAATAGGTCGTGACGTAAGGAGGCTTGCGGATTTCGAGCGTGGGGTCGTTCGGGTCCTGCTCCGGCTTCGGGATCGTGTACTCGGCGCGGAAGTCCGGCACCGAGGTGGGCGACGGCGTGCGGCCCGGGGACCATGCCTTGGCGAGACGGCCCAGCGGGTCGAACTCCGACTCGCTCACGTAGCCGTTGGCGTCCGTGGTCTTCAGCGTGGTCGCGCGGCCCGGCTCCAGCTCCTGCACCTGGGAGTTGCCGCGCGGGTCGGACATCGTGACCTTGAAGACCTGGCCCGTCGGGGGCTCGAACGAGATGTTCGATGCCTTGCCGTCCGGGTCGGACTGCCGGATCACACGGCCGATCGTGTCGAACGCGTTGGTCCCGTTCGTCTGGAAGCCGGTGCCGTCGCCCTTCAGGGACCAGGACTCGGTGGCCAGCGCGCGCGTGCCGGCGGCGAGCGCGGTGCCGTAGGCCGTGTCGTCGAAGGCGGTGCGCACGCCGCTGGTGAGCGACTTGAGGTCGGACCAGTTGGCGTTGGCGCACGTCGACGGGGAGGCGAGCGCCTCCTTGGTCAGGCCGATGATGTTCCTGCCGACGCTGTGCAGGTAGTCCAGTCTGGTGCAGGACTCGTCACCGGTCTTGCCCGTGTCGCCGAGCGACTCGACCAGCGTGGGCAGACCGTAGGTCGGCTCGTAGGTGGTGAGGGTCTTCACCGTGCGCAGGGTGCGCGGGTCGTCCTCGTTGGTGCCGGAGGACTTGGTGTACGCGACCTCCTCGGGCTCCGTCACGCGCCAGGCGCGCAGCGGGGTGAGGCCGTCGTCGCGGTTGCGCTTGGCCAGCTCGGTGGCCTCGGGGATGGTCACGCTGCGGGACAGCCAGTCGGTGTCCGCGTCGGTCGGGTTGGAGTAGGTGAGCTCTTCGGAGATCCGGCCGGCGAACGGCTCACGGTCGTAGAGCGTCGAGCCGTCCGACGCCTTGATCACGTTGCCGTGGACATCCTTGACCGCGACGGTGTCGCCCATGCCGCGGAGGAAACGGTTGACCGACTTGGACTGCTTACTGCTGATCGCAGGGTCGTCGGAACCGGTGAGTACCGTGGTCTGCTCGAAGCCCGCGAACTGCGAGTACGTCCGCGTGGACTTCTTCGTGAACTCCGCCTCGGCGAGCTTCCATCCGGCGTTCTTGTACTGGTACGCCGTCTTGGTCGCGTAGGCGCCGGGGACGTTCGGGAGTTCCTCGATCGACTCGACCGCGTACTTGTGGAACCAGTCGATGTCCTCGAACTCCGGGTCCGGGTTCCAGAACGACGGGTAGCAGAACTCGTTGTTCGCCTTAAGCCCGGCGGTGTCGGTCTTCGCCGGGAGGCCGGTGCCGGTGAGGCACTTGCCGGTGATCGGCTTGTACGTGACGGCGGTCTCGCCGCCGTACTCGTTGATCACGCGGGCGATGCGCAGGCGGGAGAAGCCGGGCCGCTGGGGGTTGACCGCCTTGACGCGGTTCGGCATGTCCTCGGCGTTCGGCTCGAACCGGACCGGGTTCACAGTGACGCTGGCGTCGGTGGAGCCGTTGCGGGCGTAGCCGGTGCGCTGGATGGACTCCAGCCACAGGGCGGTGTTGGGGCCGGTCTTCAGCTCGGCGAAGGACTGCTTGAGCTGGTACTCGTCGACGACCTGGCGGGCGTCGGTGTCGGT
>NZ_JBEZHM010000058.1:0-48875 GCF_040650575.1 Streptomyces sp. NPDC048659
GGAAGATCAGCATGGTGAGGCCGAGCTCCGAGAGGCCGTCGACCAGCGCGTCGGGCTTCGCCCAGCCCAGCAGGTCGGGGCGCCGTTCCCAGACAGAGGAAGAGCGCGCCGACGAGCGTCGCCACGGCACTCGCCAGTGCCAGGGGACGCGCGTGTCGCGGCGGGCCGATGCCACCAGCGCGGCGGCGAGGAGGGTCCGGCGCGGCGGCGCACCAGGAGAGGACGGAGAGGACGGAGCTGTGTCGGGCGTTGCTGGCATGGGCGGGACCCCCGGTCGAGAGCTGGGCGAGCGGGCGCGGTGGGTGGCGCCGCGCGCCCACTATCCCGGCTGCCCGGTCCCTTCGGCCAGCCATTCGACGCGCGCCGCCCGAGCAATATCGGTCTGGACCACTGGCGCCCGGCCCCGCGCTGACCTGCGCGCTCGCCTACCCTGGGGCCATGACCGACCTCGACCGCGCCGCCGCCGCGCTCCGCGGGCTGCCGCCCTCCTGCGGGCCGGTGCGGCTCGTCGCCGTCGACGGGCACGCCGGCTCCGGCAAGTCCACGCTGGCCGCCCGGCTCTCCGGGGCACTGGGCGGCGCGCCGGTGCTCCACCTCGACGACCTCGCCACCCACGAGGAGCCCTTCGAGTGGACCGGCCGGATGCTCGCCGAGGTGGTCGGGCCGCTCTCCCGGGGCGGGACCGCGCGCTACCGCCCGTACGACTGGACGCTGCGCGCCTTCGGCCCGGCCCGCCCGCTGGCGCCGGAACCGGTGGTGCTGGTGGAGGGTGTGGGGGCCGGGCGGCGGGCGCTGCGGCCGTTCCTGGCGCGGCTGCTGTGGATGGAGCGCGGCGCCGAGGAGTCCTGGGTGCGGGGGCGCCGCCGGGACGGTCCGGAGCTCTCCTCCTTCTGGGACGGCTGGACCGTGGCGGAGACTCGCCATTTCGCCGAGGACCCCTCGCGGCCCTTCGCCGACACCGTGGTGCGGGAGCGCGAGGAGGGGTACGAGTGGCTCCCAGGGCCCTCTGTGACAGCGAGTTCGCACCACACCGTCACCCACCGTGACACCTCCCGCCCTGCGAACTGAGTGGGCGGAAGTCCACTTCCGCAAGTGCCCCAACTCCGCTTGACCCAAGGGGCGTACAGGTCTTACGTTCTGAATGTGCGGCTTTCCGAAGTCGCCGCAGACGCGAAGCCCCCGGTTGTTCCCCCGTGATCGGGGGCTTCGTTCTGCCCCCGCCCTCACCGTGGGTCACCACCCGTGAGCGGTCGTCGGATCACGCCGGTTCCCGGTGGATCGACTCCTTCTCCCTCATCAGGCACCCCCTGCGCAGGTACGATGCCCCTCGGTGCGGTCAATTCCCGTCCACGTGATGACGGTTGTGGGGGACCCGATGGACATCGGCACACAGGGCGCGCACGCCCCCGCCGAGCTCGCCTGGCTGCGCGGTGTGGACGCCTACACGATGGGCGCCTATCCGCAGGCCGAGGAGGAGTTCCGCACGGCGGTGCGCGTCGATCCCGGCATGGCCGACGGCTGGCTCGGCCTGCACGCGCTGCGCGTCGACACCACCACCGCCCTGCTGCGGATGTACCGCAACCGCGAGCGGTTCGGCGAGCAGCGGGCCCGGCACCGCCGGACCCTGAACTCCTGGTACTGGCTGGGCTGGTGGGTGCAGCCGGTGCTGGAGAGCCCGCGCGACCTGCTGCTCGCGCACGCCTCGCACTGGCTGGACGGCCGGCACGTGCCGGAGCTCGACCGGGCGCTCGCCGGGCTGCCGCCGGTCGACGCCGACCCGCAGGTCCGCTTCCTGCACGCCTGCCGCTCCTACCTGGTCAAGGACTGGGAGCAGCTGGTCCGGCACACCGAGCCGCTGGTCGACGACCCGCTGCTCGGCATCGAGGCGGGGCTCTTCGGCGGCATGGCCCGGGTGCGGATGGAGATGTACGGGCAGGCCGAGCCGCTGCTCGCGACGGCGCTGATGCGCTGCCGCAGCGAGCAGCCGCAGCGCAAGGAGCTGCGCTACTGGCTCGCGCGGGCGCACGAGGGCACCGGGCGGACCGCCGCCGCCATGCCGCTGTACCGGGCGGTGCACCGGATCGACCCCGCGTTCATGGACACCGCCGCGCGGCTCGCGGCCATCGCCGAGTACGACGGCTTCGAGGGCCCGGACGACCCGGCCGGGCTCGCTCCCGTCGCGCTCGGCGGCTTCGGCCAGGACGTGCGGGACGCCATGGACGCCGTACCGGGCGATCCGGAGCCGCTGGGCGGGGACGCCCTGCTGCTCAAGCCCGGCGCCGTACCGCCCGCCGCTCCGCCCGTGCCGCCGCCCGCTCCCCCGGAGCCGCCGGAGTTCGTCCGGCAGAAGGCGGTGGTCCCGCCGCAGCCGGTGCCGCCCCGCTTCCCCGCCAGCCCCACCGACCCGGCGCTGCTCGCCGAGGCGCTCTCGGAGCTGGAGCGGATGGTCGGGATGGAGCCGGTGAAGCGGCAGGTCAAGGCGTTGTCGGCGCAGTTGGAGATGGCCCGGCTGCGGGCCGGGCAGGGCCTGCCGGTGCAGCCCCCGAAACGTCACTTCGTCTTCTCCGGCCCTTCCGGCACCGGGAAGACCACCGTCGCCCGCATCCTCGGCCGGGTCTTCTACGCGCTCGGCCTGCTCGGCGGCGACCACCTGGTGGAGGCCCAGCGGGCCGACCTGGTCGGCGAGTTCCTGGGCCAGACCGCGGTCAAGGCCAACGAGCTGATCGACTCGGCGGTCGGCGGGGTGCTCTTCGTCGACGAGGCGTACTCGCTCTCCAACTCCGGCTACAGCAAGGGCGACGCCTACGGGGACGAGGCCCTCCAGGTGCTCCTCAAGCGCGCCGAGGACAACCGCGACCACCTGGTGGTGATCCTGGCCGGCTACCCGGAGGGGATGGACCGGCTGCTGGCCGCGAACCCGGGGCTCTCCTCGCGGTTCACCACCCGGGTCGACTTCCCCTCGTACCGCCCGCTGGAACTGACCGCGATCGGCGAGGTGCTGGCCGCCTCGAACGGCGACGGCTGGGACGACGAGTCCCTGGACGAGCTGCGCTCGATCAGCGCGCACGTCGTCGAGCAGGGCTGGATCGACGAGCTCGGCAACGGGCGCTTCCTGCGCACCCTGTACGAGAAGTCCTGCGCCTACCGGGACCTGCGGCTCTCCGGGTACGCGACCACGCCGACCCGAGAGGACCTGGCCACCCTGCGGCTGCCGGACCTGATGCAGGCGTACGGGGAGGTGCTGTCGGGCCGCGGCCCGGTGGACCGCGGCCCGCAGGAACCGCCGGGGCTGTAGGGGGAGCCCGCCCGGCGGGAGTCCCCCGGGGGCCCGACGGCACCCCCGGCGACTCCCCCGCCGGCTCCCCCGCGCTCAGCTCGCCAGCACCTGCGTCGCCCTCGGGTGCAGGGGCGCCGCCGGCATCCGGTGCGACGGGTCGCGGACCTCGCCGACCAGCATCTCCAGCACGTCCTCCAGCGCGACCAGGCCCAGCACCCGGCCGGAGCCGTCCGCGACCTGCGCCAGGTGCGTCGCGGCCCGGCGCATCACCGTGAGGGCGTCGTCCAGCGGGAGCTCGGCCCGCAGCGTGCCCATCGGGCGCCACACCTGCTGCGGGACGGCCCGCTCCCGGTCCTCCAGGTCGAGGACGTCCTTCACGTGCACGAAGCCCATGAAGGTGCCCCGGGCCTCGGAGCGCACCGGGAAGCGGGAGTAGCCGGTGCGGACGGTGAGCTCCTCGATCTCGCGCGGGGTCACCGAAGGGGAGACGGTGACCAGCGCGGCCGAGGGGATCAGGACGTCCGTGACCGGGCGGGTGCCGAGCTCCAGGGCGTCCTCCAGGCGCTCCTGCTCCGCCGGGTCGAGCAGTCCGGCCTGGCCGGCGTCCTCGACGAGCCGGCCGAGCTGGGCGCGCGTGAACACGGCCTCCACCTCGTCCTTGGGCTCCACGTGGAAGGCCCTCAGCACGAGCCGGGCGCAGGCCCCGAGCGCGCTGGTGACCGGGCGGCAGAGCCGGGCGAAGCCGACCAGGCCGGGGCCCAGCCAGAGCGCGGTGCGCTCGGGGTCGGCCATGGCCAGGTTCTTCGGGACCATCTCGCCGATCACCAGGTGGAGGAAGACCACCGCGGCGAGCGCGAGCACGTACCCGAGGGGGTGGATCAGGCCCTCCGGTACGCCGACGGCGTGGAAGACCGGTTCGAGCAGCCGGGCCACGGTCGGCTCGGCGACCGCGCCCAGGGTGAGCGAGCAGACGGTGATGCCGAACTGGGCGGCGGCCATCATCTGCGGCAGGTGCTCCAGGCCGTACAGCACCTGGCGGGCGCGGGAGCCGCCGAGCGGCTCGATCTGGCTGCGCCGCACGGAGACGAGGGCGAACTCGGCGCCCACGAAGAAGCCGTTGGCCAGCACGAGCAGCACGGCGAACAGCAGCGGGAGCAGGCTCATCGGACCGCCTCCGCGCCGACCGGCACCGGGGCGGCCCCGGCGGCCCCGACGGCCTCGGTCGTCCGGGTGATCCGCACCCGCCCGGCCCGGTAGCGGTCCACCTGGCGCACCGAGAGGCGCCAGCCGGGGAGTTCGGCGCGGTCGCCCGGGGCGGGGATCCGCCCGAGGAGGTCGGCGACGAGCCCGGCGACCGTCTCGTACGGCCCGTCGGGGACGTCGAGACCTATCCGGTGCAGGGTGTGGACCCGGCAGGAGCCGTCGGCCTCCCAGGCCGGCTGGCCGTCCTCGGAGGGGACGGCGGCCAGTTCGGGCCGCTCGTCGGCGGCGGTGTCGTGCTCGTCGCGGACCTCGCCGACGAGCTCCTCCACGATGTCCTCCAGGGTGACGACCCCGGCGGTGCCGCCGTACTCGTCGACGACGACCGCGATCGGCTGCTCGCGGCGCAGCCGCTCCAGGAGCGTCTGGGCGGGCAGCGACTCGGGGACGAGCAGCGGCGGGACGGCGATCCGGCCGACCGGGACCCGGTGCCGCTCGTGCGGGACGACGGCGAGGGCGTCCTTGAGGTGGACCATGCCGACGATCTCGTCGATCCGCTCGCGGTAGACCGGGAAGCGGGAGAGGCCGGTGGCCCGGGTGAGGTTGAGGACGTCGGCGGCGGTGGCGTCCGACTGGAGGGCGCTCATCTTCACCCGCGGGGTCATGACCTGCTCGGTGGTGAGCCCGCCGAGCGTGAGGGTGCGGACGAAGAGGTCGGCGGTGTCCTGTTCGAGGGCGCCGGCGAGGGCCGAGTGCCGGGCGAGGGAGACCAGCTCCCCCGGGGTGCGGACCGAGTCGAGCTCGTCGGTGGGCTCCACGCCGAAGAGCCGGACGAGCCGGTTGGCGACCCGGTTGAGCAGGGCGATCACCGGCCGGAACAGCGAGGAGAAGACGTGCTGCGGTCCGGCGACGAAACGGGCCACCTGGAGCGGCCGGGAGACCGCCCAGTTCTTGGGGACGAGCTCGCCGACGACCATCTGGACGGCGGAGGCGAGCAGCATCCCGACGACCACGGCGATGCCGGAGACGGCCCCGGCGGGGAGCCCGGTCGCGGTGAGCGGCCCGTCGAGCAGCCCGGCGAGTGCGGGCTCGGCGAGCATGCCGGTGACGAGCGAGGTGATGGTGATGCCGAGCTGGGTGCCGGAGAGCTGGAAGGACAGCTCGCGCAGCGCCTTGACGACGGTACGGGCGCGGCGGTCGCCTTCGGCCGCGGCCCGTTCGGCCTCGGGGCGGTCCACGGTGACGAGGCCGAATTCGGCGGCCACGAAGAATCCGTTGGCGAGGATGAGCAGGAAGGCCGCCGCGAGCAGCAGAAGCGAGACGATCATGCCGCCGCCTCGGGTGAGGGGGCGGCGCGGGTACTACCGGACGATCCGTCCATTGCCGGAGGGAGTCACTCCTCGGGTCGAAGGGCTGCCTCGCGGGCCGCCGGCGGGCGGCCCTGCACGCGCGAGGCGGTGGTGCCGCGTGGCACCACCGCCTCAAGAGTAGTCACGCCCGTGCCACCGGGGGCAGGGGGTCGGCCCCGTATGGGGGACGGATCGGGGTCAGGAATCCTCGCGGCCGCTGCCGTGGCTGTCGGCGAGGGCGCGCAGCGCGCGGGCGTCGCGGATGGCCGACTCCTTGGCGATCCCGGGCTGGATGCCGAGCGCGGGCATGCTCGTGCCGTCGCTCAGGTCGAGGAAGACCCAGGGGTCGCCGGGGCGCAGGTTGACCTTGAGGATCTCGGCCCAGGCGAGCCGGCGCGTCCGGGTGATGTTGACGACCGTGACACCTTGGTCGTCGGCGACGACCTTGGGGCGGCTGAGCAGCACCAGGACGCCGAGGAACAGCGCGGCGGTGAAGACGAAGCTGGCCCGCTCCCCCGGCCCGAGCTTGTCGAGCATCATCCCGACGGTGGTGATCACGACGAACATGGCCACCCCGACGGTCAGCAGCACGATCCGGGTGCGGGCGGGCCGGAAGGTGACCGGGAGGGCGGCGGCGGTGGGCTCGGACATGCGGGTTCCTTGCGCGGTTCCTGCGGGCGCCCCGTCGGGCGCCCGCCGGCGGGTCGGGGTCAGAGGCGGCAGGCGTGGATGGCCGTGGTGAGGATGGCGCGGGCGCCGATCTCGTACAGGTCGTCCATGATCTTCTGGGCCTCCTTGGAGGGGACCATGGCGCGGACGGCGACCCAGCCCTCGTTGTGCAGCGGGGAGACGGTGGGCGACTCCAGGCCGGGGGTGAGGGCGACGGCCTGCTCCAGGTGCTCGGCGCGGCAGTCGTAGTCCATCATCACGTACGAGCGGGCGACCAGGACGCCCTGGAGGCGGCGCAGGAACTGCTGGACCTTCGGGTCGTCGTCGGGGGCGCCGGAGCGGCGGACGACGGTGGCCTCGGAGGTGAGGATCGGCTCGCCGATGACCTCCAGGCCCGCGTTGCGCAGGCTGGTGCCGGTCTCGACGACGTCCGCGATGATCTGGGCGACGCCGAGCTGGATGGCGGTCTCGACGGCGCCGTCGAGGTGCACGACGGAGGCGTCGACGCCCTGCTCGGCGAGGTGCTTGGCGACGATGCCCTCGTAGGAGGTGGCGATCGTCATGCCGGCGAAGTCCTCGGGGCCGTTGGCGGTCCCGGGGCGGGTGGCGTAGCGGAAGGTGGAGCGGCCGAAGTTGAGCGGCAGGATCTCCTCGGCGTTGGCGCCGGAGTCGAGCAGCAGGTCGCGGCCGGTGATGCCGATGTCGAGCCGGCCGGACGCCACGTAGATCGCGATGTCCTTGGGGCGGAGGTAGAAGAACTCCACCTCGTTCTCCGGGTCGACGACGACGAGCTCCTTGGACTCCTTGCGCTGCCGGTAGCCCGCCTCATGGAGCATTGCCATCGCAGGTCCGGAGAGAGAACCCTTGTTGGGGACGGCGATGCGCAGCATGGGACGGGCTTCCTTTGCCTCAGGTGTAAGGGAGTGTTTCGGTGCTCACGTGCTCAGAAGTACTCGGCGGTGCCCGGAGGTACCCGGCGGGGCGCCGCGCTCGGGGAGCGGGCGCCGCGCTCAGAGATGGGAGTAGACGTCGTCGAGCGAGATCCCGCGGGCGACCATCATCACCTGGACGTGGTACAGCAGCTGCGAGATCTCCTCGGCGGCGGCTTCCTTGCCCTCGTACTCGGCGGCCATCCAGACCTCGGCGGCCTCCTCGACGACCTTCTTGCCGATGGCATGGACGCCCTTGCCGACCAGTTCCGCGGTGCGGGAGGTCGCCGGGTCGCCGGTCTCGGCCTTGAGCTTGAGCTCGGCGAAGAGCTCTTCGAAGGTTTTGTTCGCCATGATGTCCTTAGAGTACGTGGTGGGCGGGCACCACTCAGCGCCAGGGTTCGCTGACCGTGCGCAGCGTGGTCGCGGTGGCGACGGCGGCGACGACGGCCTCGTGGCCCTTGTCCTCGGAGGATCCTTCGAGACCGGCCCGGTCGAGGGCCTGCTCCTCGTTGTCGACGGTGAGGACGCCGAATCCGACGGGTACGCCGGTGTCGATCGAGACCTGGGTGAGGCCGTGGGTGACGCCCTGGCACACGTACTCGAAGTGCGGCGTTCCGCCGCGGATGACGACGCCGAGCGCCACGATGGCATCGTAACCGCGACCGGCGAGTACCTTCGCCACGACCGGGAGCTCGAAGCTGCCGGGGACGCGGAGCAGGGTGGGCTCCTCGATGCCGAGGTCGTTCAGGGCGCGCAGGGCGCCGTCGACGAGGCCGTCCATGATCTTCTCGTGCCACTGCGCCGCGATGACCGCGACGCGGAGGTCGCCGCAGTTCCTCACGCTGAGGACGGGTGCGCCCTTGCCGCTCATGTGTCTCCTTGCCTGGTGCCGGTGGTACGTGCGGGATTACTGGTTGTCGCAGCCGGCGGCCGGGGAGCCGTCCAGCCAGGGCAGGTCGTGGCCCATCCGGTCGCGCTTGGTGCGCAGGTAGCCGACGTTGTGCTCGCCGGCCTGGACGGGCATGGGCTCGCGGCCCGCGACGGTGAGGCCGTGCCGGGTGAGGGCCTCGACCTTGTCGGGGTTGTTGGTCATCAGCCGCAGGCTGCGGACGCCGAGGTCGGCGAGGATCCGCGCGCCGGCCGCGTAGTCGCGAGCGTCGGCGGGCAGCCCGAGCTCCAGGTTGGCGTCGAGGGTGTCGCGGCCGCGCTCCTGGAGCTCGTAGGCGCGCAGCTTGGACAGCAGGCCGATGCCGCGGCCCTCGTGGCCGCGCAGGTAGACGACGACGCCCCGGCCGGCCTCGGTGATGCGGTCCATGGAGGCGTGCAGCTGGGGGCCGCAGTCGCAGCGCAGGGAGTGGAAGACGTCGCCGGTCAGGCACTCGGAGTGGACCCGGACCAGGACGTCCTCGCCGTCGCCGAGCTCGCCGTGGACGAGGGCGACGTGCTCGACGCCGTCGACGGTGGAGCGGTAGCCGTACGCGGTGAACTCGCCGTGCGCGGTGGGGAGGCTGATCTCGGCCTCGCGGCGGACGGTGGGCTCGGCGGAGCGGCGGTAGGCGATCAGGTCCTCGATGGAGATGATCGTCAGGCCGTGCTTGCGGGCGAAGGGGATCAGCTCGGGCAGCCGGAGCATGACGCCGTCCTCGCCGGCGATCTCGACGATGGCGCCGGCCGGGCGCAGTCCGGCGAGCCGGGCGAGGTCGACGGCGGCCTCGGTGTGCCCGTCGCGGGCCAGCACGCCGCCGGGCCTGGCGCGGAGCGGGAAGACGTGGCCGGGGCGGACGAAGTCGCCGGGCTCGTGGACGCCGCTCGCCAGCATCCGCAGGGTGGTGGCGCGGTCGGCGGCGGAGATGCCGGTGGTGACGCCGTGGGCGGCGCTCGCGTCGACGGAGACGGTGAAGGCCGTCCGCATGGACTCGGTGTTGTGCCCGACCATCTGCGGCAGGTCGAGGCGCTCCAGCTCCTCGCCCTCCATGGGGGCGCAGATCAGGCCGCGGCACTCGCTCATCATGAAGGCGACGATCTCGGGCGTGGCCTTCTCGGCGGCGATGACGAGGTCGCCCTCGTTCTCGCGGTCGGCGTCGTCCACGACGACGACGGGGCGGCCCGCGGCGATGTCGCGGATCGCCTGCTCGACGGGGTCGAGGGCGAGGTCGGCGGGGTCCCAGGGAGACAGCGCGCTCATGCGTGGGCTCCTTCGAGGGCGGGGGCGGTGCGGGACCGGAGCCACCAGTCGCGCATCCCCCAGATGACGAGGGCGAAGTAGACGACGTAGACGAGGCCGGAGAAGGCGAGGCCGCTGTTGAAGGCGAGCGGGACGCCGACCAGGTCGACGAGGAGCCAGGCGAACCAGAACTCGACCAGGCCGCGGGCCTGGGCGACCATGGCGACGAGGGTGCCGACGAAGATGTACGCGTCGGCCCACGGGCTCCAGGAGAGCGTCGGGTAGAGGGTGAAGAGGCCGCCGACGGCGAGGGTGCCGAGGACCGCGCCGCCGAGGAGGACGCCGCGCTCCTTCCAGGTGGCGAAGCGGACGGCGATGGAGCCGTCCTGGGCCTGCTGCCGGCCGCGGCTCCACTGGCGCCAGCCCCACAGGGCGACGCCGATGACGAGGAGCTGCTTGCCGACGCCGCCGCTGAGGTGGGCGGAGGCGTAGGCGCCGACGAGGATGACGCCGGAGAGCAGCTGGGCGGGCCAGGTGAGGACGGAGCGGCGCCAGCCGAGGGCCAGGGCGATCAGGCCGATCGTGTTGCCGATCATGTCGGACCACAGGATGTGCTGGCCGAAGGCGGTGAACGCCTCGGAGTTGAGCCAGTTCACTTGACGTTCTCCTGAGCGTTCGGGCCGAGCAGGCGCTCGACGTACTTGGCGATGACGTCGACCTCGAGGTTGACCGGGTCGCCGGGCTGCTTGATGCCGAGCGTGGTCAGGGCGAGGGTGGTGGGGATGAGGCTGATGGTGAAGAAGTCGGCGGCGGCGTCGACGACGGTGAGGCTGACGCCGTCGACCGTGATCGAGCCCTTCTCGACGACGTAGCGGGAGAGGTGGGCGGGCAGGCCGACCTTGACGAGCTCCCAGTGCTCGGAGGGGGTGCGCTCCAGGAGGGTGCCGGTGCCGTCGACGTGGCCCTGGACGATGTGGCCGCCGAGGCGGTCGCCGACGGCCATGGGGCGTTCCAGGTTGACCCGGGAGCCGGTCTCCAGGGCGCCGAGCGAGGAGCGCTTGAGGGTCTCGGCCATCACGTCGGCGGTGAACTCCCCGTCGCCGTGCTCGACGACCGTGAGACAGACGCCGTTGACCGCGATGGAGTCGCCGTGCTTGGCGCCCTCCGTGACCAGCGGGCCGCGCAGCCGGAAGCGGGAGGCGTCCGGCAGCTGCTCGACGGCGACGACCTCACCCAGCTCTTCGACGATTCCGGTGAACACGGTCAGGCTCCCTTGGGGGTGGTGGTGGGGACGGCGGTGACGCGGAGGTCGGGTCCGACGCGCGCGGTGTCGGTGACGTCGAGCCGCAACGCTTCGGTGAGGGTGCTGATTCCGGCGTCGGCGAGGACGGCGGGGCCCGCGCCGAGGAGGACCGGGGCGAGGTAGCCGACGACCTGGTCGACGGCGCCCGCGGCGACGAAGGAGCCGGCGAGGGTGGCGCCGCCTTCGAGGAGGACGGAGCGGACGCCCCGCGCGTACAGCTCGGCGAGCAGCGCGCGGACGTCGATCCGGCCCTCGTGGAGCGGCAGCCGCAGGACTTCGGCGCCGGGCAGGTGCCCGGTGTCGGCGTCCTCGCCCACGACGAGGAGGGTGGGGGCGGCCGGGTCGAGGATCCGGGCGCCGGCGGGGAGCTCGGCGCGGGTGTCGACGCCGACCCGGAGGGGCTGGGTGACGCCGTCGAGGCCGCGGACGGCGAGGTGCGGGTCGTCGGCGCGCAGGGTGCCGCCGCCGACGAGGACGGCGTCGGACTCGGCGCGCAGCCGGTGCACGTCGGCGCGGGACTCGGCGGAGCTGATCCAGCGGGAGGTGCCGTCGGCGGCGGCGGTGCGTCCGTCGAGGGTGGCGGCGTACTTCCAGCGGACGAAGGGGCGGCCGAGGCGTACGGCGGTGAGCCAGGCGATGTTCCCGGCCTCGGCCTCGGCCTCCAGGAGTCCCTGGCGGACCTCGACACCGGCCGCACGCAGGGTGTCGGCACCGCCGGTGGCCCGCGGGTTCGGGTCGGCGACGGCGTACTCGACGCGGCTGATCCCGGCGTCGATGAGGACCTGGGCGCAGGGGCCGGTGCGGCCGGTGTGGTTGCAGGGTTCGAGGGTGACGTACGCGGTGCCGCCGCGGGCCCGGTCGCCGGCCTCGCGCAGGGCGTGGACCTCGGCGTGCGGGCCGCCGGCGCGCTCGTGGTGGCCGGATCCGACCGGGTGGCCGGCTGTGTCGGTGATGACGCAGCCGACGACGGGGTTGGGGCTGGTGGAGCCGAGACCGCGGGCGGCGAGCGCGAGGGCGCCGCGCATGGCGGTGATGTCGGCTGGTGTGGCCACCGGGTCCTCCTGCCTCTTCGGGCACGGACTCCGGGGCCTGTCGATGTCGACAGAGAGCGGGTACGACGTGACACACGGGTGCGCCGAGGCCGAGGGTCCCCTGGGACGCCGGAGGGCGCCGGCGTGCGGCGTCTCGGCGACCAGCGGACGTACGGCCGGCACACCCCTGTGAAAGGGGTCGCCCGCCGCGCACTGCCTCCCATCCGGACTTTCACCGTCGGTCCAGGAATCTCACCTGGTCAACCGGCCGCTGGCTTGCGGACGGGTCGCGGACTATACCGCCGGTTCGGAATTACACCGACCCCGGAGTGCGCTGCTGCTGATACAGGGCCAGTGTGCCACGGCCGGGAACCGGCCATATGGGTGAGGTCCTGTGGGCTGGGTCACAGCCCGTGCTCAGACTGCCACGGATTCCTTCGTTGGTCCAGACCTATTGACGCACTGGTCTAGTCCTCTTAATCTCCGAGTCACCTCCGAGGTACGGCCCGCCGGTTGTGCGCACTCCCACGGGCCCAACACGACCCACCCCCTTGTTCGTTGTGTTCTGCCGACCTCCCCCTGGAGGAACCGAACGTGCTGTCCCCCACGAAGAAGAGAGCGAGCCTGCTCGCCTCCGGCGCCGCCGTCGCCGGACTGCTGATCAGCTCCCTCGCCTCCGGCGGCGTCTCCTACGCGGCCGACAACGAGTCCTGTCGCCCCGACGGGCTCTACAAGACGCCCGGCGTCGACGTCCCCTACTGCTCGGTCTACGACACCGAGGGCCGCGAGAAGATGGGCGCGGACCACCAGCGCCGCGTCATCGGCTATTTCACCGGCTGGCGCACCGGGAAGAACGGCGAGCCCGCTTACCTCGCCAACAACATTCCGTGGGACAAGATCACCCACATCAACTACGCCTTCGGTCACGTCGGCAGTGACAACAAGCTGTCCGTGGGCACGGACGGCCCGAACAACGCGGCCACCGGGATGACCTGGCCCGGCGTCGCGGGTGCCGAGATGGACCCGGCGCTGCCCTACAAGGGCCACTTCAACCTGCTGAACAAATTCAAGAAGCAGTACCCGAACGTCAAGACGCTGATCTCGGTCGGCGGCTGGGCGGAGACCGGCGGCTACTTCGACGACAACGGCGCCCGGGTCAACTCCGGCGGCTTCTACTCGATGGCCACCAACGCCGACGGCTCGGTCAACCAGGCCGGTATCGACACCTTCGCCACCTCCTCCGTCGACTTCATCCGGAAGTACGGCTTCAACGGCGTCGACATCGACTACGAGTACCCGACGACCATGAAGGACGCGGGCAACCCGCTCGACTGGCAGCTCGCCAACGCGCGCCGCGCGGGCCTCGTGCAGAGCTACGCCGTCCTCATGAAGTCCCTGCGCGAGAAGCTCGACCGGGCCGGCGCCGCCGATGGCAAGCACTACCTGCTGACCGTCGCCGCGCCCTCCTCGGGCTACCTGCTGCGCGGCATGGAGACCTTCCAGATGCAGAAGTATCTGGACTACGTCAACATCATGTCCTACGACCTGCACGGCGCCTGGAACGAGTACGTCGGCCCCAACGCCTCGCTCTTCGACGACGGCAAGGACGGCGAGCTCGCCGCCGCCAACGTCTACGGCTCGGCGCAGTACGGCAACATCGGCTACCTCAACACCGACTGGGCCTACCACTACTTCCGCGGCTCGATGCCGGCCGGCCGCATCAACATCGGCCTGCCCTACTACACCCGCGGCCACAAGAACGTGCAGGGCGGCACCGACGGCCTGTGGGGCAAGGCCACCGCGACCACCTGCCCGGCCGGCTCCGGCCTGACCAAGTGCGGTGACGGCGCCTCCGGCATCGACAACCTGTGGCACGACAAGGACACCAACGGGCAGGAGTCGCCCGCCGGTTCCAACCCGATGTGGCACGCCAAGAACCTGGAGAAGGGGATCGTCGGCGACTACGTCACCCAGTACGGCTTCGCCGCGAACACCACGCTGACCGGCACCTACGCCCGCAAGTACGACTCCACGCTGGTCGCCCCGTGGCTGTGGAACGCCCAGAAGAAGGTCTTCCTCTCCACCGAGGACGAGCAGTCCGTGGCCGCCAAGGCCGACTACGTGGTCAGCCGCGGCATCGGCGGCACCATGGTCTGGGAGATGGCCGGCGACTACGCCTGGAACGCCGCCAAGGGCCAGTACGAGATGGGCTCCACGCTCACCTCGCTGATGTACGACAAGTTCAAGGCCGCCACCCCGTACGGCGCCAAGAAGTCCAACGCGACGCTGCCGACCAAGGCCGTGAACGTGGGTGTCGAGTTCACCGAGTTCAAGCTGGGCGACTCGAACTACCCGATCACCCCGAAGATCAAGATCACCAACAACACGCAGACGGCCCTGCCCGGCGGCACCGAGTTCCAGTTCGACTACGGCACCTCGGCCCCGAGCAACGCCTCGGACCAGTCCGGCTTCGGCACCAAGGTGATCAGCAGCGACCACACCGGCAGCAACGTGGGCGGCCTGAAGGGCGACTTCCACCGGGTCTCCCTGAAGCTCCCGGCCTGGCAGTCGCTGGCCCCCGGCGCGACCGTGGACCTGGCGTTCAACTACTACCTGCCGGTCTCCACGCCGTCGAACTGGACGGTCACCATCAACGGGACCGCCTACGCCCTCGCCGGCGACCTGGCGCGCGGCACGACCGTGGTGGAGCCGGGCGCGACCGTGCCGCCCACGACCCCGCCGACCACGCCGCCGACCACCCCGCCGACGACTCCCCCGACCACCCCGCCCACCACGCCTCCGACGACGCCGCCGACCGGCTGCACCGCCCCGGCGTACGTGGCCGGCACGGTCTACAACGCGAACAGCGTCGTCTCCCACAAGGGCCGCAAGTGGCTCGCCCAGTGGTGGACGCAGAACGAGGAGCCGGGCACGACCGGCCAGTGGGGCGTCTGGAAGGACCAGGGCGCCTGCTAGCCCCGCTCGGATCACCCCGATCACACCGATGATCCCGATCATCGCGATCACTCCCTGAGAACCCCCGGCGGCGGTCTCACGGCCCTTGGCCGCCGCCGGGCCTCCCACCGCGCCGCGTCCCCCTGTCCGGGGCGCGGCGCGGACGCGTTCGCGGGGCGCCTACGGGAAGAGCTCCTCCTGCGCCGCGTCGCGCGCCCGCAGCAGGGCGCCGCGCAGCACGGCCGTGTCGCCGAGGGCGGTGGCGCGGACCTCGGTGCGCAGCGGCGAGAGCCGGGCGAGCGCGGCCTCGACGCGGGCGGCGAGCTCCGGGCCGCCCTGGTGGCCGGTCTCGCCGGCCAGCACCACGCAGCCCGGGTCCAGGACGGCGGCGACGGCCGCCGCGCCGACCGCGAGGCGGTGCGCGAGGGCGTCGAGGAAGGGGCCGTGGCCCGAGCCGAGGGCCGTCGCCGGGTCGAGGCCGTGCGCGACGGCGAGCGCCCGTACGGCGGCCACGCAGGCGAGCTCGTGGAAGCCGCCGTCGCAGCCGAAGGCCGAGGGCAGCCCCGAGGTGCCGGGCACCGGCAGGAAGCCGAGCTCGCCCGCGCCGCCGGAGGCCCCGCGCCGCAGCCGCCCGTCGAGGACCACCGCCGCGCCGATGCCCTGGCCCAGCCAGAGCAGCACGAAGTCGTCGCGGTCGGCGGCCGCGCCCTCGCGCAGCTCGGCGACGGCGGCGAGGTTGGTCTCGTTCTCGACCAGGATCCGGGCCGGCAGCCGCTCCTGGAGGACGCCGATGAGCCGCCGGTGCCAGGCGGGCAGCTTGCCGGAGTCGCGCAGTTCGCCGGTGGCCGGGTCGATCAGGCCGGGCGCGCCGACGGCGACGGTGTGCAGCCGGTCGACACCCGCCTCCTTGGCGGTGCGCTCCAGGAGCGTGACGGCCTTCTCCACGGCGGGGCCGGTGCCGACGTCGTCGCCGACGGGCACGGCCGCCTCGGCCAGCGGGGCGCCGAGCAGGTCGGTGACGACGACCGCGACGGAGCGGGTGCGCACGTCGAGCGCGGCGAGGTGCGCGCGGTCGGCGACGAGCCCGTACAACTTGGCGTTGGGGCCGCGGCGTTCGGCGCCCGCCTCGCCGACGATCCGGACGAGTCCGGAGCCGCTGAGCCGTTCGACGAGGTCGGCGACGGTGGGGCGGCTGAGTCCGGTGAGGGTCTTGAGCTGGGTCGCCGTCAACGGGCCCTCGTCCTGGAGCAGGCGCAGGGCGAGCCGGTCGTTGATGGCCCGGGCGGTGCTCGGGGATGCGGCCATACGGTGATCCTCTCAGATGCCCCGTGGTCCGGCGGGCGCCCGTCCACTATTTATCAGGCAGGGTTCCTGATAGTTTACGCGGCACAGTCACTCCCGGGGAGGGAAACAGGCATGGACGCACTCGGCACCCGCCGCCTCCGGCGCGCCCGGTTCGCCGTCGCCGCCGTCTTCTGCGTGCACGGCGCGGTCACCGGCAGCTTCGCGACCCGGATCCCGTGGATCCAGGAACACGCGGAGGTGAGCGCGGGCCAGCTCGGCCTCGCGCTCGCCTTCCCGGCCATCGGCGCCTCGCTCGCGATGCCGCTGGCCGGAGCGGTCAGCCACCGCTTCGGCGCCCGCACCGCGCTGCGCGGCCTGCTCGCGCTGTGGACCCTCGCGCTGCTCCTGCCCTCGCTCGCGCCGAACGTCTACGGGCTGTGCGGGGTGCTCTTCGTCTACGGCGCCACGGCCGGCATGTCCGACGTGGCGATGAACGCGCTGGGCGTCGAGACCGAGAACCGGCTCGGCCGCTCGATCATGTCCAGCCTGCACGGCATGTGGAGCGTGGGCGCCCTGATCGGCTCCGCCACCGGCACCCTCGCCGCCCACCTCGACGTCGACGCCCGGCTGCACCACCTGGTCGCCTCGCTGCTGCTGACCGTGCTCGGCCTGGCCTTCTGTCAGGGCGTCCTGGACCTGCGCAGCACCCCCGACGAGCAGCCGCCGCCGCGCTTCTCGCTGCCTCCCAAGTCGGCCCTGGTGATCGGCGCGATCGGCTTCTGCGCGGTCTTCGCCGAGGGCGCGAGCCTGGACTGGTCGGCGGTCTACCTCAAGGACGAGCTCGGCACCTCGGCGGGCCTCGCCGCCGCCTCGACCACCGCCTTCGCGCTCACCATGGCCGTCGCGCGGCTGGCCGGCGACCGGATCGTGGACCGCTTCGGCGCCCAGCGCACCGTACGGGTCGGCGGCGTCGCCGCCACCCTCGGCGGGCTGCTCGTGGTCTTCGCCCCGCACGTGGCCCTGGCCCTGGCCGGATTCGGACTGATCGGGCTCGGCGTCGCGGTCGTCGTCCCGCTGGCCTTCGCCGCCGCCGGGCGCAGCGGCCCCAACCCCAGCCAGGCGATCGCGGGCGTGGCGACCATCACGTACACCTCCGGTCTCATCGCCCCCTCGGCCATCGGCGGCATCGCCAACGCGACCTCCCTCGTGGTCTCGTTCGGCCTGGTCACGCTGCTCTCCTTCGGGCTGGTGCTCGGCGCGAGCGTGCTGCGCGGCGGCTCGCGCGACACGGCCGCCGGGGCGGACCGGACCGGCGCGGGCGTCCGGGAAGGGGTCCACTGACCTCGGGCGCATTACCATGTGGCTGATCTTTTTCGGCCATGGCCCGGCCCTCACCGCCCGGAGCAGGCCGTCCGAACCCGGAGAACTGGAGCGACCACATGAGCCTCGGCGTGCGCTGGAAACTGCACGGCGACGGGAGGACACCCGCTCCGGGAGCCGTCGTCCGGCCGGACGAGCGCCTCTCCTGGCCCCGTACCGCCGGGCTCGGCGCCCAGCACGTGGTCGCGATGTTCGGCGCCTCGTTCGTGGCGCCGGTGCTCATGGGCCTGGACCCGAACCTCGCCATCATGATGTCCGGCGTCGCGACCGTGATCTTCCTGCTCGCGACCCGGGGCACGGTCCCCTCGTACCTGGGCTGCTCGCTCTCCTTCGTGGGTGTCGCCGCCGCGATCCGGGCCTCCGGCGGCTCCAGCGCCACCGTGACCGGCGCCGTCTTCGTGGTCGGCGGCGTGCTGTTCCTGGCCGGTCTCGCGGTGCGGAAGTTCGGCGCGCGGATCATCCACGCGGCGATGCCGCCGGTGGTCACCGGCGCCGTGGTCATGCTGATCGGCTTCAACCTGGCCCCGGTCACCGCCTCCACCTACTGGCCACAGGACCAGTGGACGGCGCTCCTGGTGATGCTCTTCACCGGGCTCGCCGTGGTCTGCCTGCGCGGCTTCTGGTCGCGGATCGCGATCTTCCTCGGCCTGGTCTTCGGCTACGCCGTCTCCTGGGTCTTCGACCTGGTCTTCGGCAAGATCCACTCGATGTCCCCGGGCGGCCAGGTCACCGACCACTGGCGGCTCGACCTCTCCGGCGTCTCCCAGGCCGACTGGATCGGCCTGCCCAGCTTCCACGGCCCCAGCTTCGAGTGGTCCGCGATCCTGGTGGCGCTCCCCGTCGTCATCGCGCTGATCGCGGAGAACGCGGGCCACGTCAAGGCCGTCGGCGAGATGACCGGCGACAACCTGGACGACAAGCTCGGCACCGCGATCGCCGCCGACGGCGCCGCCTCGATGCTCTCCACCGCCGTGGGCGGCCCGCCGAACACCACGTACTCCGAGAACATCGGCGTCATGGCCGCCACCCGCGTCTACTCCACCGCCGCCTACTGGGCCGCGGCCGGCTTCGCGCTGCTCTTCGGCCTCTGCCCCAAGTTCGGTGCGATCGTCGCCGCCATCCCCGGCGGCGTGCTCGGCGGCATCACCGTGATCCTGTACGGCATGATCGGCCTGCTCGGCGCCCAGATCTGGATCAACGCCAAGGTCGACCTGCGCAACCCGCTCAACCTGGTGCCCGCCGCGGCCGGCATCATCATCGGCGTCGGCGGCGTGAAGCTCACCTTCACCGACACCTTCGAGCTCGGCGGCATCGCGCTCGGCACCATCGTGGTCATCACCGGCTACCACGTGCTGCGCGCCTTCGCCCCGGCCCACCTCAAGCAGCAGGAGCCGCTGCTCGACTCGGGCACCAGCTCGTACGAGGGCACGTCGGGCGACGGCGCGGGCCCGAAGCCGTAGCCCATTCGCCCGATCTGGGGAAGCCGGGCGGCGGAACGCCTCCGTCCGGCCGCCGGACTGCCACGCTGCGTCCATGGCGCAGACGCAGCACCTCCCCGTCGGGCCCTTCACCGCCGTCGACCCCGTGGTGGACCGGATGCGGGCCTTCCGTTCGGCCTGGCACCCGGCCGACGGGGTCGCGGTGTTCAACCGGGTCTACCTGACCGTCACCGAGGAGATCGGGCACGCCCTCGAAGCCGGCGCCTTCGCCGACCGGCGGGCCGCCGCCACCCTCGACGTGCGCTTCGCCCAGCGCTACCTCGCGGTCGTCGACGCGGTCGCCGCCGGCGCCCCGGCCCCGGCCTGCTGGCGCCCGCTCTTCCACTACCGCCGGCATCCCGGCGTACGGCCCCTGCAGTTCGCCCTCGCCGGGATCAACGCGCACATCGGGCACGACCTGGCGCTCGCCGTGGTGGACACCTGCCGGACGCTGGGGTGCGCGCCGAAGGAGCTGGAGGACGAGTTCGACCGGGTCGGCGACGTCCTCGTCCTGCTGGAGGAGCGGATCCGGGAGGAACTGATGCCGGGCCCGGACCTCCTGGAGGTCGCGGACCCGCTGACGCATCTGCTCGGCTGCTGGAGCCTGGACCGGGCCCGCGACGGGGCCTGGCTCGCCGCCCGCTCACTGTGGCAGCTGCGGCGGCTGCCCGACCTGGCCGAGGAGTTCACCGAACGCCTCGACCGGTCGGTGGGCCTGGTGGGGCGGATGCTGCTCACCCCGCTGGCCCGGCCCTGACCTGGACCCTGACCCGGATCAGTCCTCCGGCAGCTCGACCGGGGCGATCTCGTCGTACACGTCACCCGGACCGGGGTTGGTCGTGTCGGTGGCGCCGCCGAAGTGGTGCATCACGCCCCAGACCGCGTTGAGCGCCGTCTGCACCGCGCCCTCGGCCCAGCCGGCCGTCCACGAGATGTCGTCGCCGGCCAGGAAGATGCCGCGCTTGTCCTCGGGCAGCCGGTCCTGCATGAAGTGGGTGAACAGGCGCCGCTGGTAGCGGTAGTGGCCCGGCAGGTTGGCCTTGAACGCGCCCATGAAGTAGGGCTCGTTCTCCCAGGAGACGGTGACCGGGTTGCCGATGATGTGCTTGCGGATGTCGACGTTCGGGTAGATCTCGCCGAGCGACTTCAGCATGACCTCCATCCGCTCGTTCGCGGACAGCGGCAGCCACTTCAGGCTGTCGTCGCACCACGTGTACGAGAGGCAGATGGTGGCCGGCTTGTCCGGGCCGTCGTCCAGCAGGTAGGTGCCGCGGGTCATCCGGTCGGTCAGCGTCATCGACATGACGTCGCGGCCGGTCACCTCGTCCTTGTCCAGCCAGAACGGCCGGTCCACCGGCACGAAGAGCTTCGAGGACTCCATGTAGTGGGTCCGCTCCATCGCCGTCCAGTGGTCGATCGGGAAGAGCGAGTCGTCGCAGGCGATCTTGGACAGCAGCATCCAGGACTGGGCGGTGAAGATCGCCGCCTGGTACGTGCGGATGTCGCCGGACGCGTCGGTGACGGTGATCCGGTTGCCGGCCGCGCGGGTCAGCCGGGTCACGGCCGGGCGCGGGGCGCCCTCGTGCAGGGAGCTCAGCGAGGTGCCCTGGGCCCAGTGGACGATCTTCTGCGGCTCGCGCTCCCACAGGCGCAGCGGCAGCTGCTGGGAGCCGCCGACGATGCCGCGGTGGTGGTCGTCCGCCTCGGTGTAGACGACCCGGAGGATCTCCAGGATGGAGTTCGGGAAGTCGGTGTCCCAGCCGCCGGTGCCGAAGCCGACCTGGCCGAAGATCTCGCGCTTGCGGAAGGACCGGAACGCCTCGGACTTGCAGAGGAAGCCGTAGAAGGTCTCGTCGTCCAGCTTCTCGACCAGCCGGGCCCAGATCTCGCGGATGCGCGGGACGTCGCGCTCGCGCATCGCCCGGTTCATGTCGGAGAAGTCGGCGCCCTCGTCGAGGCAGGCGTTCCACGCCTCGGCGACGTCCCGGTAGATCTGCGGGAGGTCGGCGATGGTCTCGGCGTAGTGGGTCTCGCCCTTGAGGTCCACGACGGTCGAGGGGGTGGCCTCGGCCAGCGGGTTCGGGAACGGCGTGGTCTCCAGGCCGACCAGGTCGATGTAGTGCTGGAGCGCGGTGGAGGAGGGCGGGAAGCGCATCGCGCCCATCTCGGCCGTCAGGCCCTCGGTCTCCGGGCCCTCGAAGCCGACGGTGCGCAGCCGGCCGCCGATCTGGTCGGCCTCGTAGACGACGGGCTTGAGGCCCATCTTCATCAGCTCGTACGCGGCGATGATGCCGGACAGGCCGCCGCCGATGACCGCGACCTCGGTGCCGTGCTCCGTCGCGGGGACCTGCCCGAGACCGGCCGGGTGGGCCAGGAAGTCGTCGTAGGCGTACGGGAAGTCCGGGCCGAACATGGTGATCGGCGGCTGCTGCTCGTCGGCGTGCTCGACGGCGTTGGGCACGGTGGACGTCATGGGGTACGGACTCCTTGCACGGAAAGCGGGTGTGGCAGGCGGGGCGGGGGGGCTGGGCGGGGCCGGCTCAGACGAGGGAGCCGTAGAGCCCGGGCCGCCGGTCCCGGAGGTAGGGGTTGAGCGCGCGGGAGGCCGCGAGGGCCGCCGGGTCGACGTCGCCGAGGACCAGGTCCTCGCCGTGCCCGGCGCGGGCCCGGGCGGTGCCGTCGGGGGCGGCGAGCGTGGACAGGCCGACGAACTCGAAGTCGCCCTCGGGGCCGGTGCGGTTGGCGTACGCGATGTAGAGCTGGTTCTCGAAGGCGCGGACGGGCACCACCGACAGCGGCACGACCTCGGCGGGGTGCATCAGCGCGGTCGGCACGAGGAGGAGGTCGGTGCCGGCCAGCGCCTGCGCCCGGACGTTCTCGGGGAACTCGACGTCGTAGCAGATCATGAGGCCGACGGTGAGCCCACCGAGCTCGGCCTGGACGACGGCCCGGTCGCCGGGGGTGAACCACTTCAGCTCGAAGTCGCCGAAGAGGTGGGTCTTCCGGTAGTGCGCGAGCACCTCGCCGTCGGCGCCGAAGAGCTGGGCGGAGTTGTAGAGGACCCCGTGCCGCTCGGTGTCGCGCTCCGGGTAGCCGTAGCCGACGGCCAGGCCGTGGCGGGCGGCGATCGCGGCGACGGCGCGCGCGGAGGGGCCGTCCGAGGGCTCGGCAAGGCGGGCGATGGAGTCGCCGATGGCGTACCCGGTGAGGAAGAGCTCGGGCGCCAGCAGCACCCCGGCGCCGGCGGCCGCGGCGCGGGCGGCGGCCTCGTCGAGGCGCTTGAGGTTGGCGGCCACGTCACCGAGCTCTCCGGAGCTCTGGAGCAGGGCGGTGCGCAGCGCGGGCATGGGCCGTCCTCGGGGCAGAAGGGGAGGGAGTAATTCAAAGGGAAGACGTCAAAAACGGTACGGTTCCGGACTCCGCCGGGACAAGGCGAGACCGTTGCGGACCGACCGTCGAACCGTTGCGCGATCCTCGGCCACGACGGCGATTCGTTGCGCACGGCCCCGACCCGGGGCGTACGGCGTCCCCGCCGCGCGGCGGAGACGGGGACCGTTCCCGGGCCCGACGCCGTGGCGCGGGCGGCGCGGAAGAGTGGTGGGCGTCCGGTTGACCTGCCGAAAGGACCGAAACGACATGACCCGCCGCACGAAGCTCGCCGCCGTCGCCGCCGCGCTCCTGATCACCGCCGGGGCGGCGGGCTCCGCCACCGCCTCGGGCGACGGGAAGGGCCCGCGCCGGGAGGCGGCGGCGCTGACGGGGACGGCCAAGCTGTACCGGGTGGCCTCGGACGACATCACCTTCGCCTTCGACGCGCACCTGGCGCTGAAGGACCGCAACGATCCGCTGGCAGCGACCGGCACCTTCCGCTACAGCCACTACAAGAACGGCAAGGGCGGCCGGGCCGAGGTGGCGGTGGACTGCCTGGTCACGGGCGGCAAGGTGGCCACGGTCACCGGCGTCGTCACGGCGACCGACGTGCCCGGGCTGCTGCACCGGCGGGTCGGGGTCTCGGTCCACGACGACGGCCGGCGCGACCGGCTGGGCTACAGCTGGGCCGCGTCCGACCCCACGAAGGACGAGGTCCCGCCGTGCACGGCCGCCGCCCCGTTCGAGCGGGTGAAGGCGGGCACCGGCGACTTCGACGTGCTGCCGTGGGTGTACGACTACCCGGCGGAGTAGCCCGTACGGAGAGCTAGGCGGGCGAGCCGGAGGAGAAGCGCCGCAGCAGCGGCGAGAGCACCAGGACGGACTTGGTGCGCTCCACGAAGGGCTCGCCCGCGATGCGCTCCAGGACGCGCTCGAAGTGGCGCATGTCCGAGGCGAAGACCTGGACGACGGCGTCCGCGTCACCGGTGACGGTCGACGCGGACACCACCTCGGGGTACCGCTCCAGACCTCGCCGGATGTCCTCCGGCGAGGTGTTGTGGCGGCAGTAGATCTCGACGAACCCCTCGGTCTCCCAGCCGAGCGCCGCCGGGTCCACCCGTACGGTGAAGCCGGTGATGGCGCCCTCGGCCCGGAGCCGGTCCACCCTGCGCTTGACCGCGGGAGCGGAGAGTCCGACGAGCGAGCCGATGTCGGCGTAGCTGCGGCGGGCGTCTTCCGCGAGGGCGTGGACGATGCGTTCGTCGAGGTCGTTGAGTCGCACTACGGGTGGATCACTTCTCTGCTGATGCCAGTCGGGAGCGGCGCATGCCGTACAGGAAGTAGAACACGAGACCCGCGGCCATCCAGCAACCGAAGACCACCCAGGTGACGGCGTCGAGGCTGAACATGTTGTACGCGCAGAAGCCGAAGCCGAGGACCGGGAAAACCGGGCCGAACGCCACCTTGAACGTGCGCGGCATGTCCGGGCGGGTGTAGCGCAGGACGATGACGGCGATGTTGACCAGGCCGAAGGCGAAGAGGGTGCCGATGCTGGTGGCGTCGACCAGCTTGCCCAGCGGGATGACCGAGGCGAGCGCGGCGCAGAACAGCGAGACGATCACCGTGTTGACGCGCGGGGTGCCGGTCTTCTCGCTGACCCTGCCGAAGACCTTGGGGACGAGGCCGTCGCGGGACATCGCGAAGAGGACGCGGGTCTGGCCGTAGAGCACGGTCAGGACGACGCTGGCGATGGAGATGACGGCGCCGGCGGCGAGCATCGTGCCCCAGAAGGTCTGGCCCGTGACGTCGTTCATGATCGCCGCGAGGGTGGCCTCGGAGCCCGCGAAGTCCTTCCAGTGCCAGGCGCCGACGGCGACCGCGGCGACGAGGACGTAGAGGACGGTCACGATGAGCAGCGAGAGCATGATCGCCCGCGGCAGGTCGCGCTTGGGGTCCTTGGCCTCCTCGCCCGCCGTGGAGGCGGCGTCGAAGCCGATGTAGGAGAAGAACAGGCTGGCGCTGGCCGCGCCGACACCGGCCATGCCGAGCGGCATGAAGTCCTTGTAGTTGCCGGACTTGAAGCCCATGAAGCCGATGGCGCAGAAGAGCACGAGCGCCGCGATCTTCACCACGACCATGATCGTGTTGACCAGGGCGGACTCCCGGGCGCCGCCGAGCAGCATGACCATCGCCAGCAG
The DNA here is from genome assembly GCF_040650575.1 of Streptomyces sp. NPDC048659. Classification (NCBI taxonomy): domain Bacteria; kingdom Bacillati; phylum Actinomycetota; class Actinomycetes; order Kitasatosporales; family Streptomycetaceae; genus Streptomyces; species Streptomyces sp. NPDC048659. The sequence goes on from NZ_JBEZHM010000058.1 coordinate 24,590, forward strand.
GACGACGATGAGGCCGGGCAGGTTGATCACGCCGCCCTCGCCGGGGGCGGAGGAGAGCACCTCGGGGAGGGTGACGCCGATCGTGCCGTCGAGCAGCTCGTTGAGGTACTCGCCCCAGCCGACCGCCACCGCGGCCACCGAGACGCCGTACTCCAGGACCAGGCACCAGCCGCAGACCCAGGCGACGAGTTCGCCCATCGTTGCGTACGCGTACGAGTACGAGGAGCCCGCGACCGGTATGGAGCCGGCCAGCTCGGCGTACGAGAGGGCCGAGAAGAGCGCCGTGAGACCGGCGATCACGAACGAGAGCGTGACGGCGGGACCGGCCTTGGGGACCGCCGAGCCGAGCACGACGAAGATGCCGGTGCCGAGCGTCGCACCGATGCTGATCATCGTCAGCTGCCACATGCCGAGCGTGCGGCGGAGCGTGCCGCCCTCACCGTGGCCACCCTCCGCGACCAGCGCTTCCACCGGCTTGCGCCGGATCAGGGCCCCCAGTGCGGAGGTCTTGCGGGCGGTCGTGTCCTCGACCGGTGGGGCTGCGCCGTGGTCCAGCACTGCGGGGGCTCCTTATCGCTGCCTGACGATGGGGCGGGGACCGCGGCGGTACGCGGGCAGGACTGAACTGCCCACGGGGGAAGGGGGAACCGCCGAGCAGGCGGTCGCCGCCACTCCTGGTACGGGGCATGAGCCTAAGGGCTCGACCTTCGCACCCGTAATGCAGCGTTGTTGCGCAATGGCGGATGATCATTGCGCGCTCGCGGCCCGAACGGGGAAACATTGCGCTCCCCCGCATGAATCGACACATCGGGGGCATCCGGCCATCCCCCGCGCGCGCCTTGACTCCTCGCCCCGGATGACCCACGCTGCACGCGCCTGATCGGAGGTCCCCGTGAGCTGGCTGGAGCCCGCCCCCTTCCTTCGCGGCACGGCCTGGCTGGACGGCGACCGGCCGGTGCGCGCCGACCCCGCCGACCTGGAGCGGCTGCCCTGGGACATCGCCGAGCGGGCCGCGCTGCCGATCGGGGTGCGGGTCGAGTTCACGGCGGCGCCGGGCACCCGGGCGGTCGAGCTGCGCTACCGGGCGGCCGTGCCCGGGCCCGGGGACGCGCTGCGCTCGCTGCGGCACGGCTTCGCGCTCTGGCGGGGCCCGCGCTGCCTCGCCGAGGCGTTCCCCGAACCGGCGACCGAGGGCACCGTGCGCCTGGAACTCCCGCGCTCAGGCGGCGAGTTCACGGTCCATCCGCCGGAGGGCCAGGCCCCGGTGGTACGCGGCCTGCGGCCGGTCGGCGGCGCGCTCGCCCCGGCGCCCCGGCGCCCGCGCTGGCTGGTGCACGGCGACTCCATCACCGAGGGCTGGTGGTCGACCCGCCCCGCACACTCCTGGCCCGCGACGGCCGGCCGGGCGCTCGGCCTGGACGCGGTCAACCTCGGCTACGCGGGCGGCGCGCGCGGCGAACTCCCGCTCGCCGAGCACCTGGCGCGGCTCCCCGGCGAGCTGATCACCCTCGCCTTCGGCACCAACTGCTGGTCCACGGTGCCCTGTTCGGCCCCGCTGCTGTACGAGACGACCCGCGCCTTCGTGACCTTGGTCCGGCGCGGCCACCCGGACACCCCGCTGCTGCTGCTCTCCCCCGTGCTGCGCCCGGCGGCCGAGCTCACCGGCAACGCCCTGGGCGCGACCCTCGGGCAGCTGCGGGAGGCCATGGAGGAGGCCGTACGGGGCCTCGTGGCGGCCGGGGACACCCGCCTGGCCCTGCTGCCCGGCCGGCCGCTGCTGGGCCCCCAGGACCTCGCCGACGGGCTCCACCCCAACGACCGGGGCCACCGGCGGATCGCGGCGGCGGTGGCGGGCGCGCTGAGGACAGCCGGCTTCGTGCCCCCGGGCCCCTCCTGAGCCCCGGGCCGTCCGGGTGCCCTGGTGTCCGGGTGACCGGGTGTCCCCGGGAACGCCACGGACCCCCGGGAGGAAGCTCCCAGGGGCCCGTGGACCGTTCTGAAACCGCGTGCGCGGGTCAGCTCCAGCTGGCGTGCAGCGGCTTGCCCTCCGCGTAACCGGCGGCGGACTGGATGCCGACGGTCGCCTTCTCCTCGAACTCGGCGAGCGAGCTGGCACCGGCGTAGGTGCAGGAGGAGCGGACACCGGCGATGATCGAGTCGATCAGGTCCTCGACACCCGGACGCTGCGGGTCGAGGAACATGCGCGAGGTGGAGATGCCCTCCTCGAACAGCGCCTTGCGGGCGCGGTCGTAGGAGGACTCGTCGCTCGTGCGGTTCTTGACGGCGCGGGCCGAGGCCATGCCGAAGGACTCCTTGTACGCGCGCCCCTTGGCGTCGTACTGGAGGTCGCCCGGGGACTCGTACGTCCCGGCGAACCAGGAACCGATCATGACGTTGGACGCACCGGCGGCGAGCGCCATGGCGACGTCGCGCGGGTGCCGCACGCCACCGTCGGCCCAGACGTGCTTGCCGTACTTCTTCGCCTCGGCGGCGCACTCCAGGACGGCGGAGAACTGCGGGCGGCCCACGCCGGTCATCATCCGGGTGGTGCACATGGCGCCGGGGCCCACGCCGACCTTGATGATGTCCGCGCCGGCCTCGATGAGGTCCTTGACACCCTCGGCGGCGACGATGTTGCCGGCCACGATCGGGACCTGCGGGTCGAGCGCCCGGACGGTCCTGATCGCGGCGATCATCGACTCCTGGTGGCCGTGCGCGGTGTCGATGACGAGCGTGTCCACACCCGCGTCGAGGAGCTGCTTGGCCTTGCCCGCCACGTCGCCGTTGATGCCGACGGCGGCGGCGATGCGCAGCCCGCCCTTGGCGTCGACGGCCGGGCTGTACAGGGTCGCGCGGAGCGCGCCCTTGCGGGTGAGGATGCCGGCCAGGCGCCCGTCCTTGTCGACGGCCGGGGCGTAGCGGCGGTTGGCGGCGTCGAGGGTGTTGAACGCCTCGCGCGGCTCGATGTCGGCGTCGAGGAGGAGCAGGTCCTTCGACATGACCTCGGACAGCTGGGTGAAGCGGTCCACGCCGGACAGGTCCGCGTCGGTGACGACGCCGATCGGGCGCCGGTCCCCGTCGACGACGACACCGGCGTCGTGGGCCCGCTTGGGCAGCAGCGACAGCGCGTCGGCGACGGTCTGGTGGGGCTCCAGGACGATGGGGGTGTCCAGGACGTGGTGGCGGCTCTTGACCCAGCCGATGACGTCGGTGACGACCTCGATCGGGATGTCCTGGGGGATGACGACCAGGCCGCCGCGCCGGGCGACGGTCTCGGCCATGCGGCGGCCGGCGATGGCGGTCATGTTGGCGACGACGAGCGGGATCGTCGTACCGGTCCCGTCGGGCGAGGAGAGGTCCACGGCCTGGCGGGAACCCACGGCCGAGCGGCTCGGCACCATGAACACATCGTCGTACGTGAGGTCGTACGGCGGCTTGACGTCATTGAGGAAACGCACGTGCTGACATCCCAGTCGTTCGGATCGGCCCCTAGGCATTTCAGCCAGGGGAAAAAGCACGTAGTTCATTGTCCCACGTCTGTACGAATACCAGTCCCGGGCGAATCATCCGAGGCTCGCGGGGTGTCTTTCGTCGTTTCCTCCGAAGACCTCGCCGAGCGAGAGGAGGACGGCGAGGCGCGCGGGGCGCTCCTCGACGGCCGTGGCGAAGACGTCCTGGGCCAGCCGCCACTCCCGGGGGTGGGTCGCCGCGTACTCCTGCCAGCCGGTGACGACGAGCACGACGGGCTCGGGCAGGTCGGTGAGGCAGTCGGCGAGGGCGTCCCAGTTGCGCCCGAACCAGTCGGGCAGGGCGAGCGTCGTGGCGCAGCGGTCCATGAAGGCGGCCTTGTCGGCGACGCCGTACAGGTCGAGGACGACGGGGTCGCCGTGCTCATCGAGCCTCATCCGGGACCACCTCCCGGAAGCTCTCGTAGTGGTCGTCGGTGTAGTACACGTCGCCCTCCGTCCCGGTCACGATCCGCCGCGCCCCGCGGTCGCGGGAGCCGGGGGTCTTGACCGTGTACTCGTGGTAGTAGCCGCGCTTCCGCCGGGGCAGCACCTTCTCGAAGTTCGAGAAGACGGTGCCGTCCTTGGCGTACGGGAAGGGCCCGCCGTCCCGGATCAGGGTGAGGGTCCGCCGCGCCTCGGCGGGCAGCGCGCCCTCCCGGACGGTGGGGAGCGTGGAGAAGCGGGTGGCGGCGGCGCCGGGGCTCCGGGTGCCGGGGGCGCTCCCGGGGCTCCGGGAGCCGGCCGGCGGGGCGGCGTCCGTGGTGCGGGAGGGGGCGGCGGTGGCGGTGCTCTCGGCCCTGCTCTGGCCGCCGCCGGTGCCGCCGCCCGCGCAGCCGGTCAGCAGCAGCGCGAGCCCGGCCAGCAGGGCGAGCCCGAGCCGGGCACATCGTGTGATCATGCCCCGATGCTGCCACCGGTGGCGCCCGCCGACACGAACGCCCCGCCGGGTGAACGGCGGGGCGTGTCGGAGCGGCGGGGCCCGGAGGCGCCGTCCGGGACGGTACGGGACCGGGGTCCCGGCGCCCGGCTCAGGCGCTGTCGGGGTCCTTGCGGTCCAGGGCCGGGCGGGGACCCGGGCTGGACTCGGTGAGCAGGTAGTCGGCGGCCGAGCGGTCGGTCACCAGGCTGGTGACGAGGCCCGAGCGGAGCACCGCGCCGATCGCCGCCGCCTTGCGCTGGCCGCCCGCGATGGCGACGACCTCGGGGATCCGGCGCAGCCGGTCCGCCTCGACGGTGATGCAGCGCTCGCCCAGGTCGCGGCCGACCCGGCGGCCCTCCGCGTCGAAGAGGTGCGCGGACATCTCGGCGGCGACGCCGAGCGAGGCGTAGTGGGCGCGCTCCTCGTCCGAGAGCATGTCGTGGACGGTGGAGATGCCCGGCTCCCAGGAGCCGATGGAGACGCAGGCGACGGTCACCTTGTCGAAGTACTCGAAGGCGCGCGCGATGCCGGTCTGGCTGCGCAGCGCCGCCGCGGTGGCCGGGTCGGGCAGCAGCATCGGCGCGTAGATCGGGTGCGCCTCGCCGCCGGAGACCTGGGCGGCCCGCCGGACCGCCTCGACCGAGCCGCGCTCGGCCGTGCCCGCGTCGTAGACGCCGGTGAGCTGGACGACCGTGCAGGGCGGCAGCCGGTCGAGGGCCGCCGCCATGTGGATGGTGGACCGGCCCCAGGCCAGGCCCAGCACGTCGCCCTCGGTGACCAGCTCGCCGAGCAGGTCCGCCGCGACCTCGCCGAGGTTCTCCGGGTCGGGCGACTCGTCCTCGCCCTCCGCCGGGGACTCGACGACGACGGCGTGGCGGAGCCCGTAGCGGGCGCGGAGCGCGTCGGAGCGCTCGGCGTCCAGCTCCGCCGGTACGCGGATCTCGATGCGCACGAGGTCGCGCTCCAGGGCGGTCTCCAGGACCCGGGCCACCTTGAAGCGGCTCACGCCGAACTCCTCGGCGATCTGGATCTTGGACTTGCCCTCGAGGTAGAAACGGCGGGCCATGGCCGCCGCCTGCACGAGCTCCGCGGGTCCCATCCGCAGGGCTGACCGTCCCGCCGACATACCCGCCACCGCGATCTCCTCACTGCTGTTCACGTACGGCTGCTCCGGTGCCGCGGACCCCTGTCCGGCCCGCGTCACGCTCTGGTCACCGGGACTGGAGCGCCCGGCGCTGTTCACACTCTGGACTCACCGTTCATCCTGTCAGATCCGGTGGGTCCCGTTCGGTTCCGTCGGCGGCCCGACGGGCCGCGTTCATGTCCCGGAGGGCAGTTGGCGGCTCAGTGGCCACACGCCCACGCGGCCGAGGCCGTCGCGGCCTCCGCCTTCGCCCGCAGGGAGCGGACGGCGGCGGCCGGGTCGGCGGCCCCGTAAACGGCGGAACCGGCCACGAAGACGTCCGCGCCGGCCTCGGCGCACCGCTCGATCGTGGACTCGGCGACGCCGCCGTCGACCTGGAGCCACAGCTCCAGACCGTGCTTGGAGATCAGCTCACGGGTGCGGCGGATCTTCGGCAGCATGATGTCGAGGAAGGACTGGCCGCCGAAGCCGGGCTCGACCGTCATGATCAGCAGCATGTCCAGCTCGGGCAGCAGGTCCTCGTACGGCTCGATGGGCGTGGCCGGCTTGAGCGCCATGGAGGCCCGCGCGCCCTTGGCCCGGATCTCCCGCGCGAGGCGCACCGGCGCCGCCGCGGCCTCCACGTGGAAGGTGACCGAACCGGCGCCCGCCTCCACGTACTGCGGGGCCCAGCGGTCCGGGTCCTCGATCATGAGGTGGCAGTCGAGCGGGGTGTCCGTGGCCCGGGCGAGCGACTCGACCACCGGCACGCCGAGGGTCAGATTGGGCACGAAGTGGTTGTCCATCACGTCGACGTGCAGCCAGTCGGCCCCGTCGACCGCCTTCGCCTCCTCGGCGAGCCGGGCGAAATCAGCGGACAGGATGCTGGGATTGATCTGCGCCATGTGCCAAGCCTGCCATGTTCTTGAGGACTTCTTTGCCGCGAATCGGTTTGCGTGCCGAGACCGTGGCCCCGTACTGGTACAGACCAGCTGATTCCGCCGCCCGGGTGTCAGGCGGTGCGCCGGATCAGCGCCAGGTACATGGCGTCCGTACCGTGCAGATGCGGCCACAGCTGGATGTCGGGCCCCTCGCCGAGGTCCGGGACGCCGGGCAGCAGCGGGCGGGCGTCGATCAGCTCGGCGCCGCCGGTCTTCTTGAGGACGTCGTCGACGACGACCCGGGTCTCGGCCAGGTGCGGGGAGCAGGTCGCGTAGCCGACGACGCCGCCGACGCGCACGGACCGCAGCGCCTCGGCGAGCAGCCCGCGCTGGAGCGGGGCGAAGCCGTCCAGGTCGGAGGGGCGGCGGCGCCAGCGCGCCTCGGGGCGGCGGCGCAGCGCGCCGAGCCCGGAGCAGGGCACGTCCATCAGGACCCGGTCGAAGACGCCCTCGCGCCACGGCGGGCGGGTGCCGTCGGCGGCGATGACCTGGTACGGGCCGGGGTTGCCGGCCAGCGCGCGCTCGACGAGGCGCGCCCGGTGCGGCTGCTTCTCGGAGGCCAGCAGGGCGGCGCCGCGCTCGGCGGCCAGCGCGCCCAGCAGCGCGGCCTTGCCGCCGGGGCCCGCGCAGCCGTCGAGCCAGCGTGTGTCGGGGCCGTCGAGGGGGGCGTTGGCGAGGGCGAGGGCGACGAGCTGGCTGCCCTCGTCCTGGACGCCGGCGCGGCCCTCGGCGACGGCCGGGAGCGCCCCGGGCTCGCCGCCCTCGGCCAGCGTCAGCGCGTACGGGGACCAGCGGCCCGGCTCGGTCTCGGCGGAGGCCGCCAGCTCCTCGACGGTGGCGCGGCCGGGCCGGGCGACCAGGGTCACGGCCGGGCGCTCGTTGTCGGCCTCCAGGAGCGCCTCGATGCCGGCGCGCCCGCCGCCGAGGGAGTCCCACAGCGCGGAGACCACCCAGCGCGGGTGCGAGTGGACGACGGCCAGGTGGTCCTCGGCGTCGTCCTCGTACGGCGGGGCGACCCGCGCGACCCAGGTGTCGAAGTCGTCCTGCGCGATCTTGCGGAGCACCGCGTTGACGAACTTGGCGCGTCCGTCGCCCAGCACCACCCGGGCCAGCTCGACGCTGGCGGAGACGGCGGCGTGGCTGGGGATGCGGGTGCCGAGGAGCTGGTGGGCGCCGAGCGCGAGCACGTCGAGCACCGGCGGGTCGACCTCGCGCAGCGGGCGGTCGATGCAGGAGGCGATGATCGCGTCGTAGGTGCCCTGGCGGCGCAGCGTCCCGTAGACGAGCTCGGTCGCGAGGGCCGCGTCCCGCCCGTCGAACTTCTCCGGCCCCTCCTTCTCGCGGGCCTTCTTGAGCAGCGGCGGCAGCACCAGGTTCGCGTACGCGTCCCGCTCGTCCACGGCCCGCAGCGCCTCGAAGGCGAGGATCCTGACCGGGTCCTTCTTGGGGCGCCGGTAGGGCTTGGGGGTACGGGGACGTGCCTGCTCGCTCAAAGGTGCTCCGCGTGAGAAGTGAACGGTGGTGCGACGGGGTGAGGTGGAACGGGGCCGACGGGCGGCGGGAGGGCCGCCCCGGCCCTCCCAGCCTACGTCCGCCGGCGGGGGCTCACGCCCCGACCCGCTCCCCGGGGGCGATGCGGACGCCGCGCGCCCAGTCGGCGGCCTTCATCGGCTTCTTGCCCTGGGGCTGCACCCACAGCAGCTCGACGGCGTGCGAGCCGGTGCCCGCGTAGACGTTGTTCTTGCCGACGGAGAGCTCGCCGGGGGCGAGGTCGGCGCGGTCCGGGACGAGGGCGGCCTGGATCAGCTTGAGGCGCTCGCCGCGGAAGAGGGTCCAGGCGCCGGGCGCCGGGGTGCAGCCGCGGACGACGCGGTCGACCCGCAGCGCGGGGGCGGCGAAGTCGACGTGGGCGTCCTCGACCTGGATCTTCGGGGCGAGGGTGATCCCGTCGGCGGGCTGCGGCACGGCCTTGAGGGTGCCGTCCTCGATGCCGTCCATGGTGGCGGCGAGCAGCCCGGCGCCCGCGAAGGCGAGCCGGGTGAGCAGGTCGCCGCTGGTGTCGGCGGGGCGGACCTCCTCGGTGACGACGCCGTAGACGGGGCCGGAGTCCAGGCCCTCCTCGATCTGGAAGGTCGAGGCGCCGGTGACCTGGTCGCCGGCCATCACGGCGTGCTGCACGGGCGCGGCGCCGCGCCACGCGGGCAGCAGCGAGAAGTGCAGGTTGACCCAGCCGTGGGCGGGGATGTCGAGGGCGGTACGGGGCAGCAGGGCGCCGTAGGCGACGACGGGGCAGCAGTCGGGCGCGATCTCGCGCAGCCGGGCCAGGAACGCCTCGTCGCGGGGGCGCGCGGGCTTCAGGATCTCGATCCCGGCCTCCTCGGCGCGCTCGGCGACGGGGCTGGCGACCAGCCGCCGGCCGCGGCCCGCGGGCGCGTCGGGGCGGGTGACGACGGCGGCCACCTCGTGCCGCCCGGAGGCGAGCAGGGCGTCCAGGGCGGGCACGGCGACCTCGGGGGTACCAGCGAAGACGAGCTTCACGCGGGAAAACCTCGCATCTCGGGGCGATCGGGGCGATCAGGGTGATCGGGGACCTCCCCGCCCCGGGCGGGGCCGGGCGCGCGGGTGAGGGCGGCGCACCAGTCTAGGCCGGGCGGCCGGGCCCGGCTCCCCGGCCTCCGGCGGGGCCGCCCCCGGGGGGCGTACGCGTGGACGAGCGCCCTGCGCATATGCGTGTACGCCCCCGGGGCGTGACCAGACCCCGGGTGGCGCGTTGGTCAAGAGAGATTGACCGAATCGGGCCGCCCCTCCCCAAGCGGCCCGCCCCTTCACACGCCGGTTCGAGAGGCTTATCCATGGCCGACCACGCAACCCACGACGCCCAGGCCCGGGCGAGTCTGCACCTGCTGGTGCGGGACATCGAGCGGGTCCGGCGGCAGGTGGACGCACTGCGCACGCTGACGGCCCAGCTGGGCAATGTCTACCGCCCTCGCCGCTCCGCCCCGTCCACGGGCTTCGTCGTCTACGGGCGCGCCCCCGCCCCGACCGTCCGGCTCGCCCAGGAGCTGCGGGACAGCGTCGAGACCCTGGTGACGGCGGCGGTGGACTTCGACCGTTCCCTCGGGTTCTCGTGGGACGCGGTGGGCTCCGCCCTGGGTGTCACCAAGCAGGCGGTGCACCGCCGCTACGGCTCCCGCCGCGCCCCGCAGCCGGGCGCCGCACTGGAGCAGGAGCGGACGCCCGAGACGACCACGACCCGCACGCTGCCGGTGGTCCCGCCGGCCCGCAGCATGCCGCCGCAGCCCACCTCGGGCAGCCAGACCCTCCGCGAGGACCAGCGCCCGCCGGCCTTCCCCGCCCCCCGCAACGGCTGACCACACCAGCCACCCCACTCCCCCGGGCCGCCCGCCGTGTCCCCGGACACGACGGGCGGCCCCTCGCGTGGGCGGGCCTTCCCGCCGGACGCGGATGGGACGTACGGGGCCTCCAGCCGATGGCCGTCCGGCGTACGGCCCTCCGGGCGAAGACCGACCGCCGCGTGGGCGACGCCTCCACCTCAGCCGAAGGCCGTCCGGCGTACGACCCTCCTGGCGAAAGCCGGCCGCCCCGTGGACGGCGCCACCGCCTCAACAGAAGACCATCCGGCCGTACGGCCCCTCCGGGCGAAGACCAGCCACGTCGTGGGCGCCGCCTCCGCCTCAGCCGATGTCCGGCGGGTCCACCCGCACCCGTACGGGCTCGCCGCCGCCGCGCGCGAGCCGGGCGGCGCGTGCCTGCTTGAGGGCCAGGGCCAGGGCGGCGCCGCTGCCGGGCGGGACCCGGATCAGGGCCCGCTCCCACTGCTCGCCGGGCGGGGTGTCGCCGGGGCGGCGCGGGCCGCCGGGGCGGGTGACGGGCAGCGGGACCGGGCCGAGGATCTCCGCGTCGGGCGGCAGCGTGGCGGCGGCCAGGAAGCCCGCGAGGGCGTCCGGCGGGCCGGCGACGGCGGCCATCCGGGAGACCGGCGGGAAGCCCAGCTCGGCCCGCTCGGCCAGCTCCCGCCGGGCGTGCCCGACGGGGTCCCAGCGGACCAGGGCCTGGACCGGCCGGAGGGTCGGTTCGGCGACGACGACGACCGTGCCGCCGTCCGGCTGGCCGCGGACCAGGGAGGCGGCGTCGATCCAGCGCCGCAGCGCCTCTTCCCCCGCGCGCAGGTCGGGGCGGCCGAGCATGGCCCAGCCGTCGAGGAGCAGCGCGGCGGCGTAACCGCCCTCGGCGACGGGCTCGGCGCCGGGCGTGCTCACCACCAGCGCGGGGCGGCCCGGCACCCGGTCGAGCACGTGGTCGCGCCCGGAGGTGCGCACGGGCACGGCGGGGAAGGCCCGGCCGAGCTCCTCGGCGGTGCGCCGGGCGCCGACGATCTGGGCCCGCAGCCGGTCGGAGCCGCACTCCGAGCAGTGCCAGCCCTCGGCGCCGCGCCCGCACCAGGCGCAGTGCAGCGCCTGCTGCTCGGGGGCCTCCAGGGGGCCGGCGCAGTGGGCGCAGCGGGCGGGCGTGCGGCAGCGCTCGCAGGCGAGCCGGGGCACGTAGCCGCGGCGCGGGACCTGGACGAGGACGGGGCCGGTCTTCAGGCCCTCCCGGACGATCTGCCAGGCCAGCGTGGGCAGCCGGGCGGCGCGGGCGGCCTCGTCGCGGGCGAGGTCGGTGTCGCCGACGGTCCGCACCAGCGGGGCGGCGGCCCGGACCTGCTCGCGCCCGGCGGCGAGCGGCTGCGCCCAGCCGGACTCGACGAGCTGGGCGGCCTCGACGGTGCAGCTCGTGGAGCCGAGGAGGAAGGCGCAGCGGTCGTGGGCGGCGCGCAGCAGCAGCACGTCACGGGCGTGCGGCTGGGGGGCGTGCGGCTCGCTGTGGCTGCCGTCGCCGTCGTCCCAGATGACGGCGAGGCCGAGTTCGCGGACGGGCGCGAACATCGCGGCGCGGGTGCCGACGACGGCCCGGACGGCGCCGCGCCGCACGGCGAGCCACTGGGCGTACCGCTTCTCGGGTCCGGCCTCGGCGGTCAGCAGGGCGTGCCGCCCGTCGCCGAGGAGCGCGGTGAGGGCCCGGTCCACCCGGTCGGCGGCGCGCCCGTCGGGGACGACGACGAGGGCGCCGCGGCCGGAGGTGAGGGTGGCGGCGACGGCGCGGGCGATCTCCTCGGCCCAGTGGGGGCCGGGCAGCGCGTTCCAGACGGCGCGGGGCGCCCCGCCGTGCGCGAGGGAGTCCAGGAAGGCGGCCCCCCGCTCGTACCGCGTCCAGCTCCCCGGCTCGGGGACGGGCGGCGGGGGCAGCGGCGCGGGCGAGGGGCGGCCCTCGGCGCGGGCGCTGCGGGGCGGCACGGCGAGCTGGAGCACGTCGGCGAGGCTGCCGGCGTACCGGTCGGCGACGGCGCGGGCGAGGGCGAGCTGTTCGGGGCCGAGCACGGGCTCGGGCGAGACGACGTCGGCGAGCGCGGCGAGCGGCCCGGAGTAGTCGGAGTGGGCCAGCCGCTCGACGAGGAACCCGTCGATGAGCCGCCCGCCCTCTCGGCGCCCGCCCCTGACCTGGTGCGCACCGGCCCCGAACCGCACCCGCACCCGCACCCCGGGCCGGGCGGCCTCGTCGAGCTCCTCGGGCACGGCGTAGTCGAAGAACTGGTCGAGGTGGAGCACCCCCTTGTTGACCACGACCCGCGCCACCGGCAGCTCCTTGGCGAGCGCGGCCCCCCGCCAGGTCCGCGGCTTGGCCCGCGGCACCTTGGCCTGCCGCACGGTCTCCCGGATGAGCGCGAGCTGCTCGGGCTCCGCATGCCCCTCGGGCTTCTCGTTCTCGCTGCTCACAGCCTCATACCTACCAGACGGCACCGACAAGCCCTCGGCACGGACCGGCCACGCACTGGCCGGATCGGCGCTCTGTCCGCCGCGCCGCGCCAGATGGAAACGTGAAACAGCTCCGACCGCCTTGTCGCCGATTCACGCCCGGACCCAGGCTGTCACGCGGAAAGAGAAGGGGAGCGACGGTGGACGGCTTATCGAGATTCGGCCCCGAGCTGCGCCGGCGACGGCTGGCGGCGGGAATGACGCTGGACGGCCTCGCGACGCGGGTGCACTACAGCAAGGGGCAGTTGAGCAAGGTGGAGACGGGGCGGCAGCAGCCGACGCCGGAGCTGGCCCGGCTGTGTGACGGCGCCGTCGGGGCGGGCGGCGAACTCGCCGCGCTCGTCCCGTACACGCCGCGCACGGCACGGCCGAGCCGCCGGCTGGTGATGACCGCCGGCGCGGCCTCGGCTCTCACGCTCGCCGCGACGCCGCCGGGGGCCCCGGCCGCTCCGACGAACCCGGCGCCGGTGCCGGACCCCGGCCGGATGGCGGACGCCGTCGGCGGGCCACTACTGGACGGCGTACAGGCCCTGCTCGGCGAGTTCCGGCGGCTCGGCCAGACCGCCCCGGCCTCGCTCGTCCTGCCCTCGGTCGCCGCCCAGGCCCGTACGCTGCCCGAGCTCGCCCGCGCCTCCGGAAGCCGCACGGCGCGGGGCCTGTACGTGCTCGCCTCCCGGTACGCCGAGTTCACGGGCTGGATGGCCCAGGAAAGCGGCGACGACCGGGCCGCCCTCGCGTGGACGGACGCCGCCGTGCGCCTCGCCGAGGCGGCGGGCGACCGCGACCTGGCCGCGTACGCCCTCGTACGCCGGGGACTGATCACCTTCTACGGCGGAGACGCCAAGGCCACCGTCGAGCTCGTCCAGGGGGCGCAGAGCGGCCGGTCGCCCGATCGCATCCGGGGCCTGGCCGCCCAGCGCGAGGCCCAGGGCCACGCGCTCGCCGGGGACCGTGACGCCTGCTTCCGGGCCCTCGACCGGGCCCGGGTCCTGCTCGACCGGGCCGCGGCCACCGGATCGGACGGGCTTCCCGTGGTCGGCACCACCCACCTCGGCGACCCGGTCGCCATGACGACCGGCTGGTGTCTGCTCGACCTCGGACTGCCACGGCAGGCGGCGGAGGCCCTCGACCGCGAGGTCGCCCGCGTCCCCGAGCACGCCCTGCGCACCCGGGTGCGGTACGGGGCGCGCCGCGCGCTCGCCCACGCCGTGGCGGGCGAGGCGGACCACGCCTGTGCCCTGGCCCTGCCCCTGCTGGCCGGGGGCGAGGCACTGGCCTCCGCGACGATCCGCGTCGATCTGCACCGGCTCTCCCGTGTCCTCGCCCGGCACCACAGAAACGCCGCCGTGCGCGCGCTCACCCCGCGGCTCACGGCCGCACTGCACGACACCGTCCATCCCAGCGTCGTACGAGAGGCAGTACCGCGTGTCTGAGATCTTCATCAATTACCGGACCGGTGACGGGAACGAGATCGCCGCGCTCCTCTACCAGTCCCTGACCCGGCGCTTCGGCGAGGATGCCGCGTTCTTCGCCGGCGAGTCGATCAGGGCCGGCCAGAACTTCGCGCACGAGCTGCTGACGCATGTCCGGCGGAGCAGCGTCCTGCTCCCTGTCATCGGGCCGGACTGGTCCGGTGACCGGCGTCTGCATGACGAGGACGACTGGGTCCGGACCGAGATCGCCGAAGCCCTGCGCTGCGGCGTGCCGGTGATTCCCGTCATCCGGGGCCGCCGCACGGACCGGCTCGACGCGGCGGACCTGCCGTCGGAGCTGGCCGAGCTGGCGGAGCTGCAGTCCCTGCGCATCGATTCGGCGAGCCACGACCGGGACCTGCGGGAGATCGGCGAGGCCGTGGCCGAGCTCGTACCCCGGCTGGCGTCCCGTGACGCGCACCGGACCGCGACGGCCCCGCAGCCCCCGGGCAGCACGCAGAACTCGATCCACGACGGCAACAACGGCTTCAGTTTCCAGGGCCGGGACATCGGTTCGATCGGCACGGTGTTCTCGGGCCCGACCGGCCCGGTCCACAGCGGCTCGGGCGCCCAGCACAACCACACGCACCGCCCGACCCTCTCCGGCGACGGAGCCGCGTACGTGGCGGGGGACAACCACGGGGGCATCTCGCACCGCTTCGGCCGCGCGGAGAGGGACGAGGCCGACGGCCGATGAGCGAACCGTTCTTCACGGGGGTGCGGGCCGAGGGCGGAAACGTGCACGCCGGCTCCGGCCCGCAGTACAACTACTCCTTCCACGAGCGGACGGCACCGGGAGCGCCGCCGCTGCGCCCGCTGGCCGAAGACCACCTCGTCTGGCTGCGCCGACGCTTCATCCCTCCCACGGGCATGGCCGAAGCCCACGAACGCCTGGAGCGCCAGGGCACGCTGTTGCTCGACGCGCACCCGGGCAGCGGGCGCACCGCCACGGCCCGGATGCTCCTGCACAAGCTGGGAGGGGTCCGGGCGCCCCGGCAGCTCCTGGCCGACGAGGGCATCGGGGCGGACCAGGCGGGCGAGCACCTCGGCGACGGTGACCGGCTGCTGCTCGACCTCACGGAGGCCGACCAGCGGAAGTGGGAACAGGTCCACGACAGGCTGCCCTCCTTCCATCAGGCGGTACGGGAACGGAGGGGCCACCTGGTGGTGCTCCTCCCCCGCCAGGCCCATCCGCTGAGCAACGAGGTGGCGGCCTGGCTGCACACCGTCGTCCGCCCGAGCGGTATGCGGGTGCTGTTGCGGAGCTTGAGGATCGCCGATCCGCCGCTGGCCGAGAGCCCCGACGACCTCCCGCCCGCCGTTCACACCTACGTGGCGGAGGGCCCGCCGCTGAGGGACATCGCGCGCCTCGCCCGGCTCATCGGCGAGGCCCGGCAGGCCGACCCGGCGAACGGCATCGACGACTGGTGCGCCGTCGCCCTCGAAAGCCTGCACGAGCTTGCCTCGGCCGTGCGGGGGGCGGTCGACACACTGGACGCGGCACCGGACCGCGCCCTGCTGATCGCCGCGTCGATGCTCCCCGGCTGCCGCCCCCACGTGCTCCACGCCGTCGGCGAGGAACTGCTGAAGGCCGTGGGCCATCCCGCCGACACCCGCCCCCTGCTGGAGCGCGAGTGGCTGTTCCAGCGGCTGAGCTCCATCAAGGCCGGACTCGGCCCTGACGGCTCCGTCTCCTTCGCCCTCCCCGACTACGCGGCGGCCGTCCGCACCCACTTCTGGACGCATATGCCCGCGCTCTGGCGGCCCTTACGCATCTGGGTGGAACGCTCCGTGCGGCTGCCGTCGCTCGGCCCCGACGACCGGGACGCTCTCGTCGCCGGGTACGCCGAGCAGACCCTGCGCACGGGACAGCACGGACATCTCCTCGCCTCGGTGCGGAAGTGGACCGGCTCCGACGAGCCGCGCACCGTCCAGGCCGCCATCCAGGCCCTCGGCCATGGCCTCAGTGATCCAGGAGCGGGGCAGGCATTCCGCCAACAGGTCTACACCTGGGCCACCGACTCGAACATCCAACGGGGTCTCGCCCGCGCGCTGGTGGTCGTCTCCGCGGATGTCATGAGCGTGAGCCACCCCCACCAGGCGCTGGTCCGCCTCCACCATCTGGCGCGACGGGCGGGCCGCGGGCTGAAGGCCGACCAGCGTCTGCTCACTCTCGTACGGGAGGACCGGCAGCTCCACCGGGTCATGCTCGACCGGCTCGCCCGCGGCCTCACCCAGCACAGCTGGCCCGCCGACGTCGCTCTCTTCCGCGCCTGCGCCGCCCCGCCCCTCCTCGTCGCGCCCCGCGCGGACCGCCCGCCGCTCCTCGACCAGCAGGACGTCGTCACCGCGCTCACCACGGGCTGGCGCGCCCTGTGCACCCGGTGGCCCGAGGCCGGGTGGCTGGCGCCGGCGGAGGAATGGCTGAGCGCCGCCGACGAGGACCGCCGGTACGGCGACGTGCTGCTCGATGTGCTCGCCCGGGCCGCCGGGGCCAGCCCGGCCGCGGCGGCGCGGCTCTACGTCCTGTCGCTCCGGCACCCGTGCAGCGGGCGGCTGCGCGGGCGGCTGGACGCCGCGCAGGGCCTGCGCTCCGTGCGCTGACCACTTCACCGACACTCGTCTCGGAGACACCCCCATGAGTTCTGGTCACAAGACCATGACGGCATTCCTCACGCTCATCGGCGCCCTGGTGATCGTGATCACCGGCCTCTGCACCCACTGGCCCTGGTGGGCCTGGCCCGCCGCGTTCGGCGCGCTCCTCGCCGTGGCCGGTGGTGCGCTCGTCGGTGTGCGCAGACGGCGACCACTCATCCCCCGTGAGTTCGTCCTCGAACCGGACCTGCCCATCCCGCCGGTCGAGCGCTGGGAGAAGGTCGTGCGCGATGTCGCGCTGCCCAGCCTCTCCCCGGACTACGACTTCCTCGTCACCGCCCTGGTCCGCTGGGTCCCGGTCGACGTGCCGCACGGGTCACCGGAGGTCAGCAGCGCGGGGCTCGCCGTGGACGCCGTGCTGTCGCGGGCGCGGGTGATCACGGCCGAGCAGCCGCCGCAGCGGGCCAGCCTGGTGCAGCATCAGCTCAGCGGCGAGCTGGCGACGATGCTGCCCGATCCGTCGGGGCGGGTCCTCGCGATGGCGGAGAACCTCGTGGTGACCCTCTCGGACGCGGACCGGGAGCGGCTGGAGAAGCTGGCCGGGGTCCGCAAGGACGAGGCCGTCTGGGAGCACGAGCGCAAGTGGGAGCAGAGCAAGCGCGCCTACCTGGGCAAGGACGTGCTCACCTCCACGGGCAGCGCGGTGGTGTGGTGGCTGGCCAAGAACAACGACCGCGTCGACAAGGCGGTGGCGGACATCGGGCTGCTCGCCCGGCTCACCGCGGTCGCCAACGACGAGCCCGTACCCGAGCGACTGCAAGGTTTCCTGGCCGACACGGACCGGCGGGACGAGACGCCGCAGGCCGCCCGGGCGGCCGAGCCGCCGACGGACGGGGGTGCGGCCGAGTCGTTCTCCGCTGTTCTCGCCAAGCTCGTCGACGACCTCGACGAGGACGATCCGAGGTGGCTGCTCTTCGCGCGTCGGGTGGCCGATGACGCGATGGCCGCGGGGATGCCCGGGGCCGAGACGCTGGCGGGACTGGCCGACGATCTGGAGCGCGATCTTCAGGACCCGTGGGTGGCCGGGGACCAGCCCGGTGAGGACGCGGACCTCGCGGACGGCGAAGGGCCGGGCCGCCCGGAGCGTCCCTCCGGCGAGGGCGGCGGCCTGGACGACGAGCGCTGGTAGCCGGACCGGCAGGACACGGCGAAGGCCCGACCCCCCGTGAGGGGTGCCGGGCCTTCGAAGGACTGCCGTGGGGGCGTGGATCAGACGCCGGCGGCCTTCTTCAGGGCCTCCACGCGGTCGGTGCGCTCCCAGGTGAAGTCCGGCAGCTCGCGGCCGAAGTGGCCGTAGGCGGCGGTCTGGGAGTAGATCGGGCGGAGCAGGTCGAGGTCGCGGATGATCGCGGCCGGGCGGAGGTCGAAGACCTCGGCGATGGCGTTCTCGATCTTCTCGGTCTCGATGGTGTTGGTGCCGAAGGTCTCGACGAAAAGGCCGACGGGCTCCGCCTTGCCGATCGCGTACGCGACCTGGACCTCGCAGCGGGAGGCGAGGCCCGCGGCGACGACGTTCTTGGCGACCCAGCGCATGGCGTAGGCGGCCGAGCGGTCGACCTTGGACGGGTCCTTGCCGGAGAAGGCGCCGCCACCGTGGCGGGCCATGCCGCCGTACGTGTCGATGATGATCTTGCGGCCGGTGAGGCCGGCGTCGCCCATCGGGCCGCCGATCTCGAAGCGGCCGGTCGGGTTGACCAGCAGGCGGTAGCCCTCGGTGTCCAGCTTGATGCCGTCCTCGACGAGCTGCTTCAGCACGTGCTCGACGACGAACTCGCGGATGTCGGGCGCGAGCAGCGACTCCAGGTCGATGTCGGAGGCGTGCTGCGAGGAGACGACCACGGTGTCGAGGCGGACGGCCTTGTCGCCGTCGTACTCGATGGTGACCTGGGTCTTGCCGTCGGGGCGCAGGTAAGGGATGGTGCCGTTCTTGCGCACCTCGGTGAGGCGGCGGGAGAGGCGGTGCGCGACGTGGATCGGGAGCGGCATGAGCTCCGGGGTCTCGTCCGACGCGTAGCCGAACATCAGGCCCTGGTCGCCCGCGCCCTGCTTGTCGAGCTCGTCCTCGTCACCCTCGACGCGCTGCTCGTAAGCGGTGTCGACGCCCTGGGCGATGTCCGGGGACTGCGACCCGATGGAGACCGAGACGCCGCAGGAAGCGCCGTCGAAGCCCTTCTTCGAGGAGTCGTACCCGATGTCGAGGATCTTGTTGCGGACGAGGGTGGGGATGTCCGCCCACGCCTTCGTGGTGACCTCACCGGCGACGTGCACCAGGCCGGTGGTGATCAGGGTCTCGACGGCTACGCGGGAGGTGGGGTCCTCCTTGAGCAGCGCGTCGAGGATGGTGTCACTGATCTGGTCAGCGATCTTGTCGGGGTGACCCTCGGTGACGGATTCCGAGGTGAACAGACGACGGGACACAACGCTCCCTGGGGTTGCAGCGGCTGCTGGCTAGACGATTGCGGACCGGCAGGGGGCTGCGCCCCGCGACGTTCCGAGAACAGTCTATCGGTCACGATCGGGTATCTGGCCAGGAGTCTTGGCAGGTGATTCCCCTCGCAGAGCGGAAATGGTCGGCTCGGCGCCATGAGTTGTCCGTTTTCCGTTGATTTACGGATGCCGAAGCGACGGAAACCGGACGGTCCGCCCCCCTGACGGACCGCCCCTGCCGTCGCTTCCGCCCCGCACGTCACACGGATGGGGCATACGACTCCGTCAGGAGACCCGCAGCCGCGGCAGCACGAGGTCCCAGACCGTCTCCGCCAGCGCTTCCTTCGGCCCGTACGGGACCGGGGTCTCGGTGCCGTCGGCGGCGAGGACCACGGCCTCGTTCTCCTCGGAGCCGAAGGTCTTGCGCTCCCCCACCTCGTTGACGACGAGCAGGTCGCAGCCCTTGCGGCGCAGCTTGGCGCGCCCGTTGGCGAGGACGTCGTCGGTCTCGGCGGCGAAGCCGACCACGACCTGGCCGGGCAGCGCCCGCTCGGCGGCCAGCTCGGCGAGGATGTCGGGGTTGCGGACCAGCTCGATGGTCGGGGCGCCGCCGTCGTCGGTCTTCTTGATCTTGCCGGGGGCGTAGGCGGCGGGCCGGAAGTCGGCGACCGCAGCGGCCATCACGACGGCGTCGGCGTCGGCGACCGCCTTGAGGACCGCCTCCCGCAGCTGGACGGCGGTGCCGACGTGCACGACGTCGACGCCGGCCGGGTCGGGCAGAGCGGCGTTGGCCGCCACCAGCGTGACCCGGGCGCCGCGCGCGGCGGCGGCCTTGGCCAGCGCGTATCCCTGCTTGCCGGAGGAACGGTTGCCCAGGTAGCGGACCGGGTCCAGGGGCTCGCGGGTGCCGCCCGCGCTGACCACGACGTGCCGCCCGGCCAGGTCGGGGGCGGTGACGCCGCGGGCCAGCACGTTGCGGCAGACCTCGAAGATCTCGCCCGGGTCGGGCAGCCGGCCCTTGCCGGTGTCGACGCCGGTGAGCCGGCCGACGGCGGGCTCGATGACGACGGCGCCGCGGCGGCGCAGCGTCGCCACGTTCTCCTGGGTGGCCGGGTGCTCCCACATCTCGGTGTGCATGGCCGGGGCGAAGACCACCGGGCAGCGGGCGGTGAGCAGCGTGTTGGTGAGCAGGTCGTCGGCGAGCCCGTGGGCGGCCTTGGCCAGCATGTCGGCGGTGGCGGGGGCGACCACGACCAGGTCGGCGCCCTGTCCGATGCGCACGTGCGGGACCTCGTGCACGGAGTCCCAGACCTCGGTGGAGACCGGGTGGCCGGAGAGCGCGGACCAGGTGGCCGCGCCGACGAAGTGCAGGGCCGAGTCGGTGGGCACGACGCGGACGTCGTGGCCGGACTCGGTCAGCCGCCGCAGCAGCTCGCACGCCTTGTACGCGGCGATGCCACCGCTCACACCCAGGACGACCTTCGGCTTGGCCACGACTTCCCCTGCTCCCCGCATACCGATGCGGACGCGTACTCGGACACGTACCGCTCCATGAGACACCACAGGCCCGGCGGATGTTCCGCCGGGCCTGTGGTGACAACCCTTACACGATCAGGTGCTCTGCTACGCCGGGTCCGCAATCTTCTCGGAGGTCAGCAGGCCCGCGTTGATCTCGCGCAGCGCGATCGACAGCGGCTTCTCGTGGACGTGAGTGTCGACGAGCGGACCGACGTACTCCAGCAGGCCCTCGCCCAGCTGGGAGTAGTACGCGTTGATCTGACGCGCGCGCTTGGCCGCGTAGATCACGAGGCTGTACTTGGAGTCGGTCGCCTCGAGCAGCTCGTCGATCGGAGGGTTGATGATGCCCTCGGGCGCGGTGATGGAAGAGGACACGCTCTACCTTCCGAAGATGGAAAAAAGATCAGACAACGTTCATCAACGTTAGCAGCTCGCGGGCGACGTCCTCGACCGAGGTGTTGACAAGCGTGGTGTCGAACTCCGACTCGGCGGCCAGCTCGACCTTCGCGGCCGCCAGCCGGCGCTCGATCACCTCGGGCGACTCGGTGCCTCGGCCGGTGAGCCGGCGGACCAGCTCCTCCCAGCTCGGCGGGGCCAGGAAGACCAGCTGGGAGTCGTCCATGGACTCCTTCACCTGGCGCGCGCCCTGGAGGTCGATCTCCAGGAGGACCGGCTCGCCGGCCTCCAGGCGCTGGAGCACCGCGCCGCGCGGGGTGCCGTAGCGGTTGCCCGCGAACTCGGCCCATTCGAGGAGCTCGCCGTTGGCGATCAGCTTGTCGAACTCGTCGTCCGTCACGAAGAAGTACTGGACGCCGTGCTTCTCGCCGGGGCGGGGCTTTCGTGTCGTGGCCGACACCGAGAGCCAGACCTCGGGGTGGACCTTGCGCATATGAGCGACGACCGTGCTCTTGCCCACCCCTGAGGGGCCGGAGAGCACGGTCAGCCGCGGACGTACCTCTGCTGCCATGCAGCGATTATTCCAGCTTCACCGGGGTGCCCGGGACGCGTGTCACGGGCACGGTCCGCCGTTCAGGCGCCGGTGCTGCCGAACTCGCGCTCCAGGGAGGCGATCTGGTTGGAGCCGAGGCCACGGACCCGGCGGCTCTCGGAGATGCCCAGGCGCTCCATGATCTGCTTGGCGCGGACCTTGCCCACGCCCGGGAGCGACTCCAGCAGGGCGGAGACCTTCATCTTGCCGATGACGTCGTTCTCCTGGCCGGACTTGATCACCTCGTGGAGGGATGCGCCGGAGTGCTTGAGTCGATTCTTGACCTCGGCCCGCTCCCGGCGAGCCGCGGCGGCCTTTTCGAGCGCGGCTGCGCGCTGTTCAGGGGTAAGGGGCGGAAGAGCCACGCCTACGTCACCTCGGATGTCGAACTGTCGGATACGGACCGGTGGGAAGCTGCGCGCCACACACCAGTGGAGCAGCGACCGACGTGGAGTACGCCGAACGCCGACTCTGCCCCGGAGACTAGCGGCCATGGCCGCTCCAGTCAGCGAGAACAGACGAAAACTCCAGGTCAGCATCCATCGGATCGGGCTTTTAAGACAAATCGCCCCGGATTTCGGTAAGGATTCCGCCAAGGAGTCGTCGACCGGCGTCCGAGATGTGTTCGGGAACACCGTCCGATCCGGCGCTCGCCAGGCGCCCGGCCGCCGCGCGGGCGGTGGCGTGTCGGCGCCGGATCAGGGCGGACCGGCTCCGCAGCGCCACCGGTCCGTCACCGCAGCGTCACCGGATCAGCGGTGCGCGTATCCCACGGCGTCCCGGAACGAGCCGAATCCGCGTTCCGCGAGCTCCCGGCGCAGCTCCCGGAGCACGTCGAGCGGCGCCGAGGGGTTGGTGAAGATCGCGGTGCCGACCGCGACACCCGAGGCGCCCGCGAGGACGAACTCCAGGGCGTCGGCGCCCGAGGTGATCCCGCCCATGCCGAGGATCGGGACGGCGCGGAAGTCGCCGCGCCGCATCGCCGCGTACACCTGGTGGACGCAGCGCACCGCGACCGGGCGGACGGCGGGGCCGGACAGGCCGCCGGTGACGCCGGCGAGGGCGGGCCGGAGCGTGACGGGGTCGATCCGCATGCCGAGCAGCGTGTTGATCATGGAGAGGCCGTCGGCGCCCGCCGCCACGCACGCCGCCGCCACGTCGACGATCGAGGTGACGTCCGGGGTGAGCTTCGCGTAGACCGGCAGCGCCGGGTCGGTGGCCGCCCGTACCGCGGCGACCACCTCGTGGGCGGAGTCCGGGTCGGCGGCGAAGACCAGGCCGCGGTTGGCGACGTTGGGGCAGGAGATGTTGACCTCCACCCCGACCACCCCGGGCGCGCCGGTGAGCCGGGCCGCCGCCTCGGCGAACTCCTCGGGCCGCTCCCCCGCCACCGACACCAGCACGCGCGCGCCGCGCTCGGCCAGCCAGGGCAGCTCGCGGGCCACCAGGTGGTCGACGCCGGAGCCCTGGAGGCCGATGGAGTTCAGCATGCCGCTGGGCGTCTCCGCCATGCGCGGGGTGGGGCGGCCCTGCCGGGGCCGGAGCATGACGGTCTTGGTGGTGAGGGTGCCGAGCTCGCCGAGCGGCACGAAGGCGGCGAGCTCCCGGCCGTATCCCGCGCAGCCGGAGGCGGTGCTCACGGGGTTGGGGAGGGTGACGGAGGCGCCCAGCGGGGCCGCCATGTCGACGGCGGCGGGGTCCAGGGCGGTGATACGGGTGAGGGTGCGGGCGGCGGTGCGGGCGGCGACGGGGGGCTGGACGGGGGCGTTCATGCGCGGGCTCCTCCCCGGGCGTCCCGGGACTCGGTGGACGGGGACGGGGGCAGTGACGGCGACAGGGGCGTCGGCATTGGTGTCGATGTCGCTGGCGAGGCCGCCGGCCCCGGGACGCCCGCCTCCGACCAGCGGACGGTCGTGCCGTCGAAGACCGGGCCCTCGGTGCAGGAGCGGACCAGGCGGGTGGTCCCGTCCGGGCCGGCCACCGGGAGTACGCAGGTCATGCAGACGCCGAAGCCGCAGGCCATCGCCTCCTCGACGGCGGTGTGGCTGCGGGCGCCCGCAGCGACGGCCACCTCGGTCACCGCGCGGAGCATGGGCATCGGCCCGCAGGAGTGGACGACACCGGCGCCGACGGCCCGGACCATGGCGGCCAGCGGATCGGTGACCCGGCCCCGCTCGCCGTACGAGCCGTCGTCGGTGACCACGGCGACGTGCGGGGTCAGGGCGCGGGCCTCGGCCACGCCGAAGAGGCGGTCGGCGGTGGCGGCGCCCAGGACGAAGCCGACCGTGCCGCCGCGCGCGAGGATCGCCTCGGCCAGCGCGAACATGGGCGCGCTGCCGTAGCCCCCGGCGACCAGCACGGCCGCCTCGGGCCCGTCGGCGAGCGGGAAGGGGGTGCCGAGCGGCGCGACCAGGTCGACGGTGTCGCCGGGCCGGTGCCGGGCGAGCGCGCGGGTGCCCCGGCCGTGCTCGGCGAAGATCAGCTCGATGGTGTCGGCGGCCGGGTCGGCCCGGTGGATCGAGAAGGCGCGCCGCAGCGGCATGGCGGAGTCGCGGCCGCCGATGCCCAGCGTGGCGAAGTGGCCGGGGCGGACGGCCGCCGCGACACCGGGGGCCCGCAGCAGCAGCCGGTGGTAGGCCCCGGCCGGTTCGATGCCGAGTACCTCGGCGGGGGTCTGTACGGGCCGCGCCACGTCCGCTCCGTTCCTGCTCCGCGCCCCGGGCGGGCGCGTCCGCTCTCCACGCTGCCCGCGTGGCGGCGGGCCGGGACCATCACCCGGGCCCTGTACGACCAGATCGTGGAACACTCCCGCGCGGACCACCCCGACGAGGCATGCGGCGTGGTCGCCGGTCCGGTCGGCA
>NZ_JBEZHM010000059.1:0-47962 GCF_040650575.1 Streptomyces sp. NPDC048659
AGGGCGGCGCGCTTGAGGTTCTTCGACATGGAAGGCTCCTTCGGAGGTGTTCCGGGCATAGGGATGCCCGGGATCTGTGGGCGAAAGGTGTGAAAAGGGAGGCGGGGGTGTCACCGGCCGGTGGAGCCGGGCTCACCCCGGTCCGGTCATCCCCAGTCGTTGGTGAGCGGACCGACGGTGCCCGGGGCGGGCTCGCCACTGGGGGCCGCGCTCTGGCCGGAGGTGGCGGTCACCGGCCCGGCAGCCGGAACGCCGGTGCTGTCGGCGTGGGCCACGCCGGCCGCGCCGGTGACCAGGAGGGCGGCGATGGCGCCGGACACGATGCGGGCCGCGATGCGGTTCACGGGATACCTCCTGGATTGACGGTGGCGCTGGACGTGGATGCCGTGTTCGGGCCCTCCCGCCGTTCTCGTCCCGGCGGGCCGCCCTCACAAGAAGAATGTTGCCCCCGCCAGCACCCCTCCGGGCGGCCGCGGCCGTGCAGCAAAGAGCCCACTTCCCGCGCACTTTCCTGCACCCCCCGCACCCACGGGAACACCGCGCCCCGACCGGGCCGCCGCGAGGCCGCCGTACGCCGTACAGACGGACTCCGCCACCCGGCCACTGATGCGAGCCGGGCACACCAGCACCGCCGATTCCCCCCACCCGGCCACAGCGAGGAATCGGCAGCCAGACCTCCCGCCCACGGCACGACACCGGGCGACCCCACCGGCCGGGCCTAACGGCGGGAACGCACCAGCGGCGGCCCATTCAGGGTGCCGCTCGTTTCGATCACGAGGAGAGATCCCATGCGCACACGCGCGAAAGTCACCAGTGTCCTGACCGCCGCGGGAACGGCACTCCTGCTCGGCATAGGAACGGCCCCGGCCGCCCACGCCGCCGGCATCACCGTCGTGCAGTACCAGAACTCCAAGACCGGGCTCTGCCTGGACTCCAATGCCAAGGGGCAGGTGTACGCGAAGGTCTTCGGCGCGGACAACCCCTACCAGCAGTGGGAACGCGCGGAGCAGAGCGGCAAGGTCGTGCTCCGCAACGTCCAGACCCGCCGCTGCCTGGATCTCACCGCCCTCCCCGCCGACAACTCCCTGGAGACGAATCTCGGCTGCGGCATGCTCTGGAAGGAGATCAACTCCGGTGGCACGTTCCGGCTCACCTTCGACTACTTCGGCGAAGCCAGCGAAGCCGTGGACTCCGACACCAAGGGCAGCGTGTACACGAATCCCTACGGACCGGACAACCCCTACCAGCAGTGGCACATGCTGCGCCGCAAGTAGGACGACGCCAGGCCGACAGTCTTCACAGCCCCACGGAACCCACACCATCCCGGCACCCAGCGGCCGGTCCAGCTCTCCAGGAGGAACACCATGACCATCCGTAAGGGCCTCGGCGGCCTCGCGGTCACGGCGGGCGCCACGGCGCTCCTGCTCACCGGCATGACCACGGCCGCCCACGCGGCGGGCGGCCCCAGCGGCGGCATCTGGCGGCTCCAGAACGTCCAGACCGGGCTCTGCCTCACCGACAACACCAGCAAGGTCACCACGTCCTCCTGCTCCACCACCAGCCTGTACCAGAAGTGGGACTACAAGCGCGTCGGCGACAGGATCCAGCTGGAGAACCAGGGAACCGGCCGCTGTCTGAAGCCGACGAACCCCTTCTCGCTGTACCTGGAATCCCGGCCGTGCGGCATCGGCACCAACGACCTGTGGGACGAGTACTTCGTCAGCGGGAAGCTCCGCCTCGTCATGAACGGCAACGCGCTGGACTCCGACGCCAAGGGCAACGCGTACCTCAAGCAGTACGGCGACACCAACCCCTACCAGCAGTGGTACCTCACCACGAGCATCCCCGGCTGAGAACCCCGCCGCACCGCGCCACGGTCAGCACCCGGGTCCCGCCCCCTCTCCGGGGCGGGACCCGGTCCCGGGCCTGGCGGCCACCGCCCCTCACATCTCCAGGTGGGCGGCGAGGCGGGCGAGGTGGGTCGCCTCCTCGGGGTGGTGGGCCAGGACGTAGGCGATCTGGCGGCGTGGGACACAGCCCCGGAGGAGTTTCGCCCGGTCCGAGCCCGTGGAGTAGTGGATGTGCGAGAGGCCCTCGGCCATCGCCGTGCGCAGGAGTTCGTAGTAGACGAGGCCGAAGTAGAGCGGCAGCGTGCCCTGGGCCGCGTAGTCGAAGCCGGCCTGGCGGGCGTACAGCTCGCCCCGGTGGGTGAAGGTCAGGACGAATCCGGCCAGGTTGCCTTCGAGGTGCGCGGTGGTGACCCGGGCGGCCTCGCCGGCGTGGCGGGCGACGCTGTGCAGGACGGCGGTGAAGGCGTCGGCGTTCGCCGGGGTGCCGTACTTGGCGTAGAGGGCGAGCTCCAAGGGGGCGAGCCGCTCGATCAGTTCCGGGGTGAGCGGCTGCGTCCGGTAGGTGACCCCGGCTTCGTCCAGGGCGCGGACCTCGCGCCTGATCTTCGTGCGGCGGGAGCTGTCGAGGCGGGCCAGGTAGCTGTCGAAGGAGCCGTCCTCGGGGACCGGGAGAGAGTACGCCGTCTGGCCGGGCAGGGCCGTGTACCCGCGTTCCGCGAGGACGCCGCGCAGCAGATGGTCGTCCTCGTCGACGTACAGGAAGGACACCGACCGCAGTCCGGCCTCCCGGGCCTCCTCCTCGGCCCGGTGCACCAGGGCCGTGAGGGTGGCGCGTCCGCCGTCGGGGGCGGGGGCGGTGCCGGCCTTGGTGTGGGAGGGGTTGCGGCCACCGCAGGCCAGGGCGGGCAGGAGTCCGGCGGTCCAGGGCGCCTCCTCGCCGGTCAGGGTGCGGTGGACGGTGTCCACGACCCTGGCCGGGCTGCAGAAGACGTACGGCGTGTCGTGGTCCAGCGGGTACGCGGGCAGCACGCCGGTGGCGGGGCCCTCGTCCTCGTGGGCCGTGAAGTAGTACGGGGCGCCGCCGGCGGTGGACTCGGCGTGCCGCAGCCAGGGCGAGGCCGCGTAGAAGCCGCGCGGGCCCAGGAGGGCGTCCCACCGCTGCGGGTCGGTGTCGCGCAGCGTGCGATGGACCCGTACGCGGGGCCCGGGGGCGGGCGCGTGGGCGGCTGTCACCGGCCGTCGCCCGTCGCGGGGACGATGACCGGGGTGAGCTGGCCCAGCGCCGCTTCGGCGCGGCGGACGGCGTCGCCCGTGGTGTCGCCGACGGCCACGACGTAACCGAGCAGATCGAGGTTGCTCTCGGCGGGCCGCACCGGGTCGCCGGGGTGGACCTCCAGGTCGACGTCGACCACGCCGGGGACGCGGCGGGCCAGGTCGGTGCCGCCGATTTCGGTGAGAGTGCCGGCCTGGCGGGCGGAGAGGTAGCGGGAGGCGGCGGCGCGGTCGAGGGTGGTGGTCAGGTCGGCGGCGAGGCCGGCGTGCAGGCGGACGACCTCGCGCTGGAGGTAGAGGCCGGTCGCCTCGCGGATGAGCTGGGTGATCTCCGCGCCGGGCATCCGGCCGTTGACCTCGACGACGTACGGGCCCTTCTCCGTCATCTTGACCTCGACGTGCGCGGCGCCGAAGTCGTGGCCGACGGCCTCCAGTGCCTGGCGGGCCAGTTCGGTGCACTCGGCGCGTACGGGAGCGGAGAGCATCGAGGGGAAGGTGTCGCCCATCTCCACGAAGTGGGGGTGCGCGCCGAGGGCCTTGTCGGTGACGCCGAGGAACCGGCGCACGCCGTCGGCCAGGACGGACTCGACGCTGACCTCGAAGCCGAGGAGGTACTCCTCCACGAGTGCTCCGGGGCGGCGGGGCTGGCCGCGGAAGTCGGTCGGGGAGGAGCTGATGTCCCGGTAGGCGGCGACGACTTCGTCCGGGGTCCGGCAGAGGGTGACGCCGATGCTGGCGGATTCGGTCATGGGCTTGACCACGACCGGGTAGCCGAAGCGGTCGGCGGCGGCCAGCGCGTCCTCTTCGGCGGTGGCCTGGTGGAAGCCGGGCACGGCGACGCCCGCCCGCTCGCACGCCTGGCGCATCAGCAGCTTGTCCCGGCAGGTGCGGGCGGCCTCCGGGGAGAGGCCGGGCAGGCCGAAGTGCGCGGCGACTTCGGCGACGATCGGGATGTTGTAGTCGGTGACGGTCATCACGCCGCGCAGCAGGCCCTGTTCGTGGAAGGGCAGGAGGGCGGCGATGACGGCGTCGGCCGAGTTGGTGTCGGTGCGCACGATCTCGTCGACGTGCCGGGAGAAGATCTCCTCGGCGATCCCGACCACCCGGTAGCGGTCGGGGTCGTTGCTCACCAGGACGGTGTGGAAGCCCAGTTCGTGGGCCGCGCGCAGCGGGGTGAGGCCGAAGTTGGACAGCTGGCTCTCGACGACGGCGATCACGCCGGGGGTGCTGGTCATGTCTGGTTTCCTCGGAGGTCAGAGGTCGGAGGTCAGAGGTCGGAGGTCGGGGTGGGATCCCCCGCCGCGACGGCGGGGGTGGGTACGGGCGCCGGGGCCGGTGCGACGGCCCGGGTGATGGCCCGGCGGGCGGCCAGGCTCAGCAGGAGGGCCGCCAGGGTGAAGGCGGCGGGCATGCAGAGGGCCGCGCCGGGGCCGGCCCGGTCGGCGATCAGGCCGGTGAGGGCGGAGCCCGCCGCGCCGCCGAGGGCGATGAAGCTGCCGACACCCGCGAACGCCTGGGTGGCCCGGCCTTGCGTGGTCATCTCCCCGATGAGCTGGAACTCCTCGGCGCCGGCCGGGGCGATGGGGAGTCCGCTGAGCACGAGCAGGACGGCGAGCAGGACCAGGGCCCAGCCGGCCGGGAGGCCGGGCGTGAGCGCGTGTACGGCGGGCAGGGCCGCCAGCGCGAGGGTGAGCACGATCAGCAGGCGGAGGTAGCGCCGGTAGGTGGTGCCGCCGAAGGTGCGCGCGCCGTAGAGGAGGCCGCCGACCACGCTGCCCGCCGACTGGAGGGCGACGAGGGTGCCCGCGAGTTCGGGGGCCGAGCCCCGGTCCCGCAGGGCCGCGGTGACCGCGACGACGAGCCCGCTGGACAGGGCCGCCGTGAGGGCGATCGCCACGAGTACGGCGGTGGCGGCGGCGGTCCGGCCCGTTGCCGCGTCCTTCGGTGCCGGGTCCGCGGTGCCGGGGGCGGTGGCGGGCCGGCCGGTGCGCGCCCGTACGGCGGGGGCCTGCCCGTACGCGAGTCCTCCGGCGCCCAGCAGGACGGCGGTCGCCAGCAGGGCGCCGCGGGCGCTGACGAGGGTGGCGAGGAGGGTGACGACGGTCGGGCCGAGGATGAACAGCAGCTCGCTGAGGGTGGCCTCGAAGGAGTACGCCCGCTGCCGCAGGGCCGTGTCGTCGGTGAGGGAGGGCCACAGCGCCCGCATCGACGCCCCGACGGGGGCGGTGGCCAGCCCGGCCGCGCAGGCGGCGGCGGGCACCACCGCGGCCGGGGCGCCGGCCGCGGCCAGGGCGGCCCCCGCCAGGGTGAGGCCCGCCAAGGGGCCGGTGACGCACAGGACGCGGCTCGGTCCGGCCCGGTCCATCAGCCTTCCGGTGACGGGGCCCCCGACGGCGCTGCCCACGGCGTACGCCGCGCCTGCGGCGGCCCCGGCCGCGAGGGAGCGGCCGGACTGGACGCAGGCGAGCAGCAGGGCGAGGGGGACCATGGTCCCGGCCAGGCGCGCGAGCGCGGCGGGCACCGCCGCCGCGCTCGCGCCCGGAAGCCTCAGGAGCTCCAGGTAGGCCCTGACCATCAGGGGGTCCCGGGCGCGGGGTCCGGGTCGGCCGGATCCGCCGGGGCTCCCGCGTCCGCCGGGTCGGCGAGCGCGAAGACGTCCGCGCCGGTCTCGGCCCGCCACACCAGCCGTTCGGCGTCCCCGGCGTCCCCGCCGCCCCCGTCGATGGCGACGACGGCGGCCCGGGTGCGGATGAAGTTGTTGCTGCGGCCGAGCGAGTACGCGCCCGTGTCGTGCAGGCACAGGAGGTCCCCGGCCCGTACGTCGTCGGGCAGTTCGGTCGCGGCGGCGTGGACGTCGTTCTCGTAGCAGAGCGGCCCGGCCACCGACCAGGTGCTGTGGACGTCCGAGTACCGCCGGCCGATGGGGGTCAGGCGGTGGACTTCTCCGGTGCCGTTCCACGGGGTGACGTGGTTGCCGGCGTCGAGGATCAGCCAGCGGGCTTCGGGGAGTTCCTTGCGCGACATCACCCGCGTGACCATGGCCATGACGTCCGAGACCAGCCAGCGGCCGGGCTCGCAGGCGAGCGCGACCCCGTCGAGGCCGCGCAGCCGCATCCGCTCGTCCACTTCCGGCAGCAGCCGGGCGATGTCGAGAGCGGGCTCCTCCTCCGGGAAGGGGGCCTCGCCGCGCAGGGCGGCCAGTGCTCCCTGCGGGCCGGTGCGGGGGCGCCGGATGCCCGGTACGCCGAACCCGCCGCCGATGTTGACCTCGGTGAGGCCGAAGCGGGCGTGCAGCTTCGCGGCCTCGTCCAGGACCCGGTCCAGTGCCGCCAGCATCAGGTCCTCGTGGACGATCTGACTGCTGAGGTGGGCGTGGACGGCGCGCAGGGCGAGGTGCGGGGACCCGTCGACGCGCTCCACCAGGGCGGCGAGCTGCGGTGATCCGGCGGGCCAGCCGAAGCGGGTGCGGGCGGCGGCGCGGGCGGCCTGGGCCCGGTAGCTGGGGTCGGCGGAGGTGGAGACGGGCAGTCCGGGGGAGATCCGGATGCCGACCTCGACCGGCGCTCCGGTGCACGCGGCGAGGGCCTCCAGCGCCTCGATCTCCTCTTCGCCGTCGATGTTGACGCGTACGCCGTGCCGTACGGCGGCGGCCAGTTCGGCGTCCGTCTTCACGGGGCCGTTGAACACCATGGCGGCGGGGTCGAAGCCGGCGGCCAGCGCGGCCTCCATCTCGTACCCGGAGACGACGTCGGCGCCGAGGCCGTGAGTGGCGAGCCGCCTCATGAGGTGGGGCAGGTAGTTCGTCTTCACCGAGTAGTAGGCGCGGGCGGGCCTGCCGAGCCCGCCGAGCACCTCCAGCAGGCGGGCGGTGGCGCGGTCCAGGCGTCCGGTGTCGAGGACGTGGACGGGGGTGCCGTGGCGCTGGGCGATGCCGGCCAGCCGTGCCGGGTCCCAGCCGGTGTCGGGGCCGGTGTGCGGCCAGGTACCGCTCATGCGGACGCCTCCGTACGGGCGGCGTGCGGGGACTCGCCGGTGATCAGGCGGAAGCCCGCGTCTATGTGGTCGCGGGAGGCGAGGTCGGCGTAACGGCGCTGCCACGCGCCCGAGGCGAGGTCCTCGCGCAGGCGGGCGACGCCCCGGTCGACGGCCTGCGCGTCGGTGAGGGCGAAGGCGGAGCAGGCGCGGCGTATGGCGGGGTCGAGGTATGCCTCGGGGCGGCGCCAGAAGGCGGTCATGAACCCGTCGGTGAAGTCGTGCCAGATCGGGAGCTCCGTCACCTCGCAGGGGCCGAGGAGCTTGGTGAGCCGCTCGATGGAGGGGACGCGGGAGCACTCCGCCTCGGCGATCTCGGGGACGTAGTCGCGGGTGAACCAGAACTCCCGCTGCACGTCCATGTCGTAGGTGACGAGGGAGAACCGACGGGCGACCCGCTGGAGTTCGGCGATCCCGGCCTCCAGGTCCGTCCAGTGGTGGACGGTGAGGACGGCCATGACCGCGTCGAAGCTCTGGTCGTCGAAGGGCAGCCGCTCGGCGCTCGCGACGACGCACGGCGCGGACCGCGGGCCGCGCTGGACCCGCATCCGCAGGGAGGGTTCGACCGCGACGAGAGTACGGCCCTCGGGCTCGTAAGCCCCGGTCCCGGCACCGAGGTTGAGCACGGTGCGGGCGTCGCCGAGCGATGCGTCGATCCGCGTGGCCCAGCGGTGGTCGGGACGGCGTACGGAGGCGTAGCCGACACCGATCCGGTCGTAGACGGGGGCGGCGTGGCCGGTGGCGGCGTCGCTGGCGTGGCCGGTGGCGTACGAGGAGGAGGTCAGGTCTCGGGACATGGCGCTCAGACCTCGTTGCTCTCGCGGACCTCGGCCTCGTACTCCTCGCCGTAGCGCCGGTTGTCCCAGGTGTTCACGGCGACGAGCCACACGTCCCGGTGGCCGCCCTCGTCGGTGAGGTGCTCGATGTCGGTCACGTGGTGGAACATCAGGCGGTCGTCGAAGGCGATGGCCTGGCCGTCCTGGAGGGTGGTGCGGAAGAAGGGCTCACCGCCGCCGAGGGGCATGAGCTGGGTCTCGCCGCCGGAGATGTTGTGGCGGCGGGTGACGGCGACGATGCCGTACTGGTGGCCGTCCCGGTGCGGCCCCTCGGGGGCGGCGACGCCCTCGACCTCGGGGGTGGAGACGACGCGGCACTGGTGGATGTTGAGCTGCCAGGCGGTGTTCTTGTCGAGCCCCAGCGCCTCGGCGCCGACGGCGATGAGCGGGGTGGGGTCGGTGGTCAGCGGCTCCAGCGTGCGCAGCCGGCCGCCGACGAGGTCGTTGTACTGGCGCGGCTGCGCGAAGTGGCGGTGCGGCAGCAGCTCCAGCTTCCACTGGTCCTCGTGGACGAGGCGGAACTGGGAGAAGCGCCGGTACCGCTGCGTCGAGCCGGTGTACGGGTCGAGCGGCAGCTTCTCGAACTCGGCCAGGCTGTGCGCGTCCAGCGGCGGAGTGTCGATGACCGCGTAGCCCTTGTCGCCCAGACTCATGTGAACCCCCAACGTCAGCAGCCCGGATGTGTGTCATCCGAGCTTCGAAGCAACGTTCTGAAGGCTAGGCAGGTGTACGACACGCCAACAAGATCATGATCTTGGCATGAACGGCAGGGGAACTCGACAAGGCGTCACATGGACAGCCTGCGCGCCGGGAGGTATAGGCGGACGCGCGTAACGGGCGCCGGAAACATGGTGACGGAACGACCGTGGCTCGAATCGTATCAGCCGCCATGGCCTGAATCCGAAAACCCCTCATATGGCCGCTGTATGGCCGGTGTTGGGAGACGAGGGGAAACGAGGCGAGCCACTGCCATTCCGGCGACGGGGGCCACCGTCGGCCCGTGGCGGGCGAGTTCGGCATCCCGGTCTCCCCCGCCGTCGACGACAGGCTCCGGATCAGACCTGGTAGCGGTCCGAGGCGAACAGGTGCGGGTGCGCCTCGACCCATTCCGAGGTGCGGCGCAGGCCCTCGCGCAGCGAGACGCGCGGCGCCCAGCCCGCCCATTCCCGGGCCCGGGAGTTGTCCGACAGCAGGCGCATGACCTCGCTGCCGCCGGGCCGCAGCCGCGCGGGGTCCTCGACCACGCGCGCGTCCCGGCCCGAGGCGGCGATCAGCTCCGTCGCCAGGTCGCCGACCGAGATCTCGCGCCCGCTGCCGAGATTGACGACCTCCCCGATGGCCCGGTCGCAGCCGGCGACGGCGAGGAAGCCCTCGGCCGTGTCGGTGACGTACGTGAAGTCACGCGTGGGCGCGAGCGAGCCGAGCCGCACCTCGCGGGAACCGGCGTGCAGTTGGGACAGGATCGTGGGGATGACGGCGCGCGCGGACTGGCGGGGACCGTACGTGTTGAAGGGGCGGACCACCGCGACCGGCAGCTCGAAGGCGTGGTGGAAGGAGAGCGCCGTCATGTCGGCGCCGATCTTGGACGCCGAGTAGGGGGACTGCGGCTGGAGCGGGTGGTCCTCGGAGATGGGCACGGTCCTGGCCGTGCCGTACACCTCGCTGGTGGAGGTGTGGACAAGGCGTCGCACCCCGTGCCGGCGGCACGCCTCGGCGACGTGCTGGGTGCCGACGACATTGGTCGCGGTGTACGCGCCGGGGGCGGCGTAGCTGTACGGGATGCCGATCAGCGCGGCCAGGTGGAAGACGGTGTCGCAGCCTGCGGCGGCGTCGCTGATCCGGCCCGCGTCGCGCAGGTCGCCGGCCCACATCTCGACGGGCCCGTCGGGGTCGGCGAGGTAGCGGGCGAGGTGGCCCTTCTCGGCGTACGGCTTGTAGTGCACGAGGGCGCGGACGCGGGCGCCGCGCGCCACGAGCAGGTCCACGAGGGTGGAGCCGATGAAGCCCTCGGCGCCGGTGACCAGGACGGTGCGGTCGCGCCAGTCGATCGCGGCGGAGTCGGTCGTCGTGGTGTCCGTGGCGGTGACGGCGGCGGTGGTGGTGCTGTGGATGGTGCTGGTGTTCACGCGTGCTCCAGGGAGGTGGGGTGGGCGGGGCGGGCGGGGTGCGCGGGACGGGCCCGGCCGGCCAGGCGCAGGACATGGTCGGCGAGCAGGTCGGCGGCGTGGGCGTGGGGGCCGGGGGCGGCGGCGCCGGCCATCGCGGCGAGGCGGCGCGGGTCGGCGAGGAGCGGTTCGAGGAGGGCGGCGAGGCGCTCGCCGGTGGTGTCGGCGTCGGGCAGCAGCAGGCCGGCGCCCGCGTCGGAGAGGACGCGCGCGTTGTGCGTCTGGTGGTCGCCGGGGGCGTGCGGGTAGGGGACGAGGACGGCGGGCACCCCGGTCGCGGCGAGCTCGGCGATCGTGGCGGAGCCGGCCCGGCAGACCACGAGGTCGGCGGCGGCGTACACGAGGTCCATGCGGTCCAGGTAGGGGACCGCGCGGGCGACGCGCCGGCCGCCGCACTCCGAGGTGAGGTGCGCGAGGGCGTCGCCCGAGCCGGAGACGCCTGTCTTGACGAGCAGGTGCACGTCCTCGCGGTCCTGCCAGCGGCAGGCGAGCTCGGCGGCGGCCTCGGTGAGGCGGACCGCGCCGAGGCTGCCGCCGTTGAAGACGATCAGCCGGCGGCCGGCGGGCACGCCGAGGGCGGTGCGGGCCTCGTCGCGCAGCCGGGTCCGTTCGGCGGCGGGGAGCTCGGCGAGTCCGGCGAGGGCGGCGGAGATCGGCATGCCGGTGGTGACGGCGTCGGCGCCGCCCGCGAGGTGGGCGCGGCTGTGGTCGAAGGCGACGGCGATGTGCGGGGTGAGCCGGGCGGCGAACCGGTTGGCGCGGCCGGGGACGGCGTTGGACTCGTGGATCAGCGCGGGCAGCCCGGCCATGCGGGCGCCGAGCACGGCGGGGGCGCTGGGGTAGCCGCCCATGCCGACGACCACGTCGGCGCGGCGGTCGCGCAGCACCTGCCGGGCCTGTCGGCCAGCCCGCAGCAGGTCGGCGGGCAGGAGCCAGCGGCGGGCGCCGAGGGCGGGGTCGAAGGGGATCATGTCGACGGTGTGCAGGGGGTACCCGGCGTCGGGCACGAGCCGGGTCTCCAGGCCGCGGTCGGTGCCCACGAAGGCGACCTCGGCGTCCGGCACGGCGCGCCGGAGGGCGTCGGCGAGGGCGAGCCCGGGATAGATGTGGCCGCCGGTGCCGCCCGCACCGATCACGACGGACAGGCGGCGTGTGGTGGGTGTGGTGGGTGTGGTGGTCATGGGTCCCACACTCGCGGCGGGTCCTAAGAGGCTTCTAAGAGGTCGGGTTTGCCCGGTTTGGCAGAGTGGGGGCATGAGGACGACGGATCACGGTGTGGCGGGTGGGGGCGGTGGGGCGACGGTGCGCGGGCGGGTGCTGGTCGTCGACGACGAGCCGGAGGTGCGGGCCGCCCTGGCGGACGCGCTGGTGGTCGAGGGGTACGAGGTCCGGTGCGTCGCCGACGGCCTGGCGGCGCTCTCGGAGATCGCCGCGTGGGAGCCGGACGCGGTGGTCCTCGACGTGATGATGCCGGTGCTCGACGGGCTGGCGGTGTGCCGTCGGCTGCGCGGGGTGGGCGACCGGACCCCCGTGCTGGTGCTGACCGCGCTGGACGCGGTGAGCGACCGGGTGGACGGGCTGGAGGCCGGGGCCGACGACTACCTGGTCAAGCCGTTCGCGCTGGACGAGCTGCTGGCCCGGGTCGCGGCCCTGCTGCGGCGGGCCGCGCCCGATCCCTCGGACGCGGGCGGGCCGCTCGTCTTCGGCGACCTGGTGGTGGACCCGGTGAGCCGGACGGGGCGGCGCGGCGAGCGGTGGATGGAGTTCAGCCGCACGGAGGCGGCGCTGCTGGAGGTGTTCCTGCGGCACCCGGGGCAGGTGATGACCCGGGAGGTGCTGCTGGAGCTGGTGTGGGGGCGCGATTTCGGGCCGGACTCGAACTCGCCGGCGGTGTACGTGGGCTATCTGCGGCGCAAGCTGGAGGCGGGCGGGGAACCGCGGCTGCTGCACACCGTGCACGGGGTCGGCTACCGGCTGGACGGAGCGTGACCGGGCCGGGGCCGCGCGGCCGGGGCGCGCACGGTGCGCGGCGGCGCGGCGGCGTGTGGGGGCGGCGGCGGCCGTTGCGGACCCGCCTGGCGCTCGCGGTGACGTCGGCGGTGGCCTTCGTGGCGCTGGGGGTGAGCACGGCGGCGTTCTTCGTGACCCGGGGCGCCCTGGTCGACCAGCTCGACCTCAGCCTGACCCAGTCCGCGCGCCTCGCCGCCCAGCGCGATCCGGACGCGGCGCCGGGGGTGCTGGCCGGGGAGTGCCGGTTCCTGGCGGCGCCCGCCTGCGCGCAGGTGGTGGCGGCGGATCCCGCGCGGGACGGCGCCGGGCCCTCGCCGCTGCCGGTGTCGCCGGAGGCCCGGGAGGTCGCGGCGGGCACCCGGCGGCCCTTCGTCACGAACATCACCGTGGCCGGGCACGAGGCCCGGATGCTGACCACGGACTACGCGCCCGGGCGGGCCCTCCAGGTCGCGCTGCGGTCCGACACGGTGCGGGAGGGCACCCGGGACGCGGCCTGGTGGCTGGCGTGGACGGCGCTGGCCGGGGTGCTGCTGGCGGGGGTGCTCGGCTCGTGGGTGTCGCGCAGCGGCCTGGCGCCCGTGACCCGGATCGCGGCGACCGCCATGCGGATCGCGGGCACGCGGGACCCGAGCCATCGCATCGAGGAGCCGCCGCCGGGGCGCGAGGACGAGATCACCCGGCTCGCGTCGAGCTTCAACACGATGCTGGCGGAGCTGGAGCGGTCGGTCACGGCGCAGCGCCGGCTGGTCGCGGACGCCTCGCACGAACTGCGCACCCCGCTGACGGCGCTGCGTACGAACGCGGAGCTGCTGGCGCGGGCGGACCGGCTGACCCCGGAGCAGCGGGACCGGGCGGCGGGGGCCCTGGGGCGGCAGTTGCGGGAGGTGTCGGGGCTGGTGAACGACCTGATCGAGCTGGCCCGGGACGAGGAGCCGCAGGCCCTGGTGGAGCCGGTGCCGCTCGTGCCGCTGGTCCGGCACGGGGTGGAGGCGGCCCGCGAGCACTGGCCGGCCGTGCCCTTCCGCCTCTCCCTGCCGCCCGACACCCATCCCGGGCCCCTCGTGCCGGGGGTCCCGGCGCGCCTGCACCGGCTGCTGGGCAACCTCCTGGACAACGCCGCCAAGTTCAGCCCGCCGGGCGGCCCGGTGGAGGTGGACCTGCGGGTGGCGGGCCCGGCCGGGGAGGTGGAGCTGACGGTCCGCGACCACGGCCCGGGCATCGCGCCGGAGGACCTGCCGTACGTCTTCGACCGCTTCTACCGGGCCGGCGCGGCGCGGGCCCTGCCCGGTTCGGGGCTGGGCCTGGCCATGGCGCGGCAGATCGCCCGCGCCCACCACGCCGAGCTCACGGCGGAGCGGGCCCCCCACGGCGGCGCCCTCCTGCGGCTGCGCTTCGCCCCTGACCCGGGCCCGGGCCCGGACCCCGGCCCCGACCCCGGACACGCCTGACGCGAGTACGCAGCAGGACAGGACCAGGCGTCCCCCACGTCTCCGCCAGGACCGCCTACTTGCCCGCCAGCCCCAGGTTGGCCCCGCTCCGCAGGTCCGGGAACCCCTGCGCGATGACGGGAGCCGCCTCCAGGCAGGCCGTGCGCGTGCTCGCGTTCGTCGGGGCCTTGGCACATCCCAAGGTCGTGTAGGTGCGCACCGCGCTTTGCAGCCTCCGGGCGGTGGAATCGAGCGTCGCGAATCCCTGGCGCCCATTGATCTCGCGCAAGGCGAGGCCGGCCGCCTCGGTGGTCGCATCGGCCGCGGCCTGGCACGTCGAAGTGAGCACCTGGGGCGACGAAGCCGAGCAGGGCGACTTCGTGCCCGAGCCGAACCGTTCCTCGTCCGCCGAGATGCGCTGCTCGACCGCGAGCTTCACCTTCTCGGCGGCCTGTCCCTTCGCCGAGACCGGCTCGACCGACGGGGAGGAGGACGCGGAGGGCTGGTCCGAGCCATTCGCCGCCGGAGGTTCACTGCACCCCGTCACGAACACCGCCGACAGCACCAACACACCCACCGCACACAGCACTTGCCGCTTCACCATCTGTTCCCCTCCGAACGGTCGCGCCACCCTACCCGAGGGTTCACCCAAGATCGGAGAGCCCTCGGAATCAGCCGATGGGCCCGCCGTCAGGCGCCCTGCCCGAACCCGCTCAGTACGCGTCGTCGAGTCGGCCGACGAGGAGCCGAAGCTCGCGAGCCCGGCGCCGGGACATGCCGCGCATCACGGCATCCGGGAACTCCCGCGCTTCGAAGGGGTTGCCGCAGCACTCCCACACACCGCAGCCGCCGCCCTCGTACTCCCTCCAGAGGTTGCGGTACGGGCCCCGCACGAACTCCCGCCACATCCTCAGGGACTCGGCCGTGACGCCGGGCCACAGGTAGTTCCGGCTGTGCTCGACCCTGGCCACTTCGGCAAGAGCGGCCGGGGACAGGCCCGTGATGGCGGGTTGACGGGAATGCCGGCGCCGCGGCCACTGCTCGGCACGGACACGCCCGGGCCGTCTACGCGGCATGGGCCTTTCTGTGGAACGTGAACGTCATGGCGCGATCCTGCCAGAGACGATTGCGCCGACGCACCCGACTTACGGCTCAGTCCGCTCGTCGCGGCTCCGTCCCCTTCTTCGGCCTGCACCGGCGGCGTCCGCCCATCCAGGAGGCGCTGGAGAAACTCGTCCTGGGCATCGCTCCCCGGCGTCGGTTGACGTCGGGACTGGGGCGCAGAACGGCCGGCTGGCTGCCCAGTCCCGCGGCGAGGGGCTCGGTCCTGTACCGGTCGGCTGCCTGCTGAAGATCAGCGGCGAGCAGGTCCGGGACGAAGGGCGGGCGAAGGGTTCGATGCCCGCCGGTCCTGACCACCTCGCGGACGTAGCCGTCCTCGGTGTCCCGTCGATCTTGGGCCGTGGGAGGATCTCGCCCATGACTTGCACCCGAGGGGGCCGTGCCTCGTAGACCGCCGGCTTCACTTCGACTGCGGGAACGCGGCCGGGGTAGACCCTGGGTGCGATATCGCGATGTCCCAGGTCTGTCCGGAGCAGCGAATGCCGCTGTCCGCGTGCTCGAACGGGAGCGGCTGTCTCCCGGCGTCGTGGCGGTGGCACTGAGCGTGTGGTCCGTGCGCGTCCACGGCGCGAGGCGCCGGTGGAGGCAGTGCGAGGCGGAGTTCACCTGCCCCTGCTGCGGCGAGGGTTGGGCCCGGGACAAGCTGCAGGACGCTCTGTTCATGCTTCCGCCCAGGGCCGCCAACGAGCTCCGGGTGCAGGTCGAGCGCCTGGACGCGGTGCTCCTCCGGCGAACGCATCACGAGCCGGCGGAAGACCCGGGGTTGGCGTGGTGGCATCGCAGATGCTGATCGTATCCGTGTCGCTCACTCCCGCAGCCACGCCAGGGCGCCGGCACCCATACGGCGCCCCCGTCGGCGTGGTCAGCGGCGGTGGGGTTCCCAGTG
The DNA here is from genome assembly GCF_040650575.1 of Streptomyces sp. NPDC048659. Lineage (NCBI taxonomy): Bacteria > Bacillati > Actinomycetota > Actinomycetes > Kitasatosporales > Streptomycetaceae > Streptomyces > Streptomyces sp. NPDC048659. Next base: position 15,601 of record NZ_JBEZHM010000059.1, read on the forward strand.
GAGCAGGTCGCGGGCCTTGGACTGGTTCCAGAGGCCGGACTGGTCGGTGCCCGTGATGTGGAAGACGTCGAAGCCGGCGCGGTGCTCCAGGGCGGCCAGGACCGCTCGGGCCAGGTCGGTGGCGGCCAGGGCGTGGACCGGTGTGCCGTCGAGGGTGTGGGTCTTGGGCGGGTGGCCGGGCAGTGCCCAGGCGGGCCATGCCTCGTCGGTGGTCGGCCAGGCCAGGCGCAGCACGGTCACCGACATGTCCCACTGGGCGACGGCCGCGTGGCAGACCTGTTCGGCGAGACGTTTCGTCAGGCCGTACAGGTCGGTGGCGTCCGGCGGCACCGTCTCGTCCAGCGCGCGTGAGGCGAGGTCGCTGAAGACGGAGAGGCTGGAGAGGTGGACGACGTGGGGCACCCCGGCCTGCCGGGCGGCGGCCAGCGCGAGGTGGACCGATGTGACGTTGATGTCGAAGGCGCTTGCCGCGTCTGCCAGTTGCCCTCCTGTCGGGTTGCCGAGGGCCGTGTGCAGGACGATGTCCACGCCGTCCATCGCGGCGGTCAGCGCCGCCGGGTCGGTCGCCGATCCTACGACGTGGGTGTGGGCACCGCCCGCGCCGGGGCGCGGATCGAGCACGACGACCTCGTGCCGGGCCGTGAGGGCGGGGAGGATCAGGCCGGCGACGTAACCACTGCCCCCGATCACCAGGACGCGCATGCCGTCACGCTAGCAGGCGGCCTCGGGGCCCTCGGGTGTGGGCGCCCGGGAGCCCCACGCACGGCGGACGGGCCTCGAATGTCACCACCACGCAACAGCTTCGGGCCCGGCGCTCGATTCGTACAACCATCCGCGCCCCCAGCCGTCATCTACGTCGGGTAGGCCATCGGCGTACTCGTTCAGCACTCAGGGGGACCCTCATGACTCACCACATATCCCTGCGCGCCCGCGTCCTTCCGGTCGTGGCCGCCGCCGGGATCCTCGTACCCGTCGTCGCGGGCGCCGCGCCCGCCTCCGCCGCCACCGCGCCGCAGGTCAGCTGCACGTCGGGCAAGGCCGGGCTCGCCACGAAGCTCCAGCGGGACATCACCGCCGCGCTCGCCGGACGCGCCGGCACCGTCGCCGTCAACGTGCGGGACCGCGTCACCAACACCAGCTGCACCCTGCGCGCCACCACCGCGTACGACTCGGCGAGCGTCGTCAAGGTGACGGTCCTCGCCACGCTCCTGTGGGACGCCAAGAAGCACAACCGGTACCTGACCGCCCGCGAGTCCCAGCTCGCCACCGCCATGATCACCAAGTCCGACAACGCCGCCACCACCACCCTGTGGAAGCAGCTCGGCGTCACGAAGGTCAAGGGGTTCCTCGCGGCCGCCGGCATGACCAAGACGGTCCCGGGATCCGGCGGCTACTGGGGGCTCACCCGGATCAACGCCACCGACGAGCAGCGGCTGCTCTCCCTGCTCACCGCCAGGAACACCGTCCTGAGCGACAACGCCCGCGCCTACGTCCTCAAGCTCATGGCGAACGTCGTCCCCTCCCAGAAGTGGGGAACCCCCGCCGGCGCACCCGCCTCCGTGACCAAGCACGTCAAGAACGGCTGGCTGCAGCGCGCCACGCGCGGCTGGCGCGTGCACAGCATCGGGGCCTTCCAGGGCGGCGGCCACGACTACACGATCTCGGTGCTCACCGACGGCAACAGCACGATGAACTACGGCGTGCAGACCATCCAGGCCGTGTCCAAGGTGATCCACCGGGACCTGACCCCGAGCGCGGCCGCGTCGTCCCGCTACACGCCCACCACGTCGCCGCGCGAGGCGTACGTCGCGGTGCCCCGCGGCTGACGCCCCGCAGGTGGGGCCGTCGCCGACGTGGGACGGGACGGGTGCGGGACGGGTGCGGGTGAGGCCCGTCACCCGCGGGCCCGTACGGCCGACGCCCGCAGCAGGCAGCCGAAACCCGCCACCGTCAGCACCCCTCGGACGTCGTTCCAGGCGACCCACGGACCCTCGAAGGCCGCGCGGGCCCGCGCCGGGTCGGCGGTGGCCGGGCCCGGACCATGGCCGCGCGTCGCAGCGGCATACGCGGGCGTCCACGGGCGGCACCGCAGGCGACGTCGTCGGTCGTCGGCGGCAAGCCACGGCACGCGTGAAGGCCCGGCGTCACCAGGGGAAGTGGTGACGCCGGGCCGACTCGTTGGCGTTGCTTACGCGCCGAGGGTCACTTGCCGAGGAAGGCGTTGTGGACCGTGACCGTCGACAGGTTGTCCTGCTTGTCGGTGACGGCGGCCTTCAGGGAGAGCGCCTTGCCCTTCTCCGGCGCGCGCACCGTGATCTTGCCCGCGACGACCGGGACGGACCGCCAGGTCTGGCCGTCGTACGAGACCTCGACCCGCAGGGTCTTGAGGTTGGCGCCGGCCGCCGCGCCCTGGACCACGACGGGGAACGTCTGGAGGACGCCCGCCGGAGCGGTGGAGTCCAGCGCCAGCTTCGGCTGGAAGCGGACCGTGGAGACGGGCAGTTCCGTCGAGGTGCCGGCACTGTGGGCCGACGTGAACGTCCACGAGGCGTCGATCCGGGTGCCGGTGCGGTTGTACTTCGCGTCGCGGTTGAGCGTGGTCGCCACCGTGTACTTCGCGGACTCCGGCGGCAGCGTGAAGCTCACGCGGTCGACGGCGGCGTCCTTCTGCGCGTACAGGACACCGTCGCGGTGGACCGTGGTGGTCGCGCTGGTGTAGCGGGCGTTCCCGAAATGGCCCGCTCCGTCGCCGACCATCGTGAACGCGCCGTAGATGTCGTCGCCGGAGCGGACGATGCCCTCGCCGGGCCCCATCCGGGGTCCGACCACACCGACGTTGACGTTCTTGGAGTACGTGGTCCCCGGCTTCAGCTGGGGCCCGATGTCGAGGGAGTACGACACGTCGACGGGCCGGCCGCCGTCGGCGCCCGCCTCACCCACGACGAACGCCGCGGCGCTCCAGGCGATCCCGTCGCCCGGGGTCAGGTACAGCTTCTGCGTACCCGGCGCCGGGTGGGCGGGGTAGTAGTCGAGGAAGCCGTTCCCGCTCGGCAGCCCGCCCTCCGCGTAGAGAGCTCCGGCGACGCCGGGCGCGGACGCCCCGAAACCTACCTTGATCAGGGCGAGGTCCTTGGCCGCGTAGACCTTCTCGTAGCCGTTGGGCAGGTCCTTGACCTCACCACCCGCGAGGGTCTGATAGATGCTCGTGCCCTGCTCAAAGCGGGCCGACCACTGCAGGTCGAGGGTGGCGTCCGTTCCCATCGAGCCCTGCCGTGCCGTGCGGACGTTGTCGAAGGTCCGCGCGTCGAAGCCGTTGGAGATCCGGACCTCCGGCGTCGTGACGGTGTAGAACATCGACACGCGCGTCTGCCGGGCGGCCGCGTCCGGCACCTTGACCGTCACCGGCCGGGTGGTCCGGGCGTCGAGGGTGACGGTGGCCGGTCCGGTCACATTGAGCCGGGGGTTGTAGATCAGGTCCAGGCCCTTGGCCGGGTCGGCGGGGTCGACCTGCATGTCGGCCTGGAGGTTGTAGCTGCCGCGGGGCATGCGGACCGTCGCGGAACCCGAGGACAGGTCCGGGAGGAACTGCCGCTCCGAGGCGGGGCCCTCGTAGCCGAACAGGTCCACGCCCCAGACGGCGCCGGACGCGTCGGGCCGCCCCACCGTCTTGAAGGTGACGTCATACGACTCGACCTCACGGTCCACGGTGGCCGGGGTGCGCACGCTCTGGCCCGACCCGGACGCGACGATCGTGGCCGCGTACGAGCCGTCGACGGCGCCGCCGAGACGGGTGTCGGCCGTCAGGTCCACAGAGGCGGTGCCGCCCGCCGGAACGGTGATCCGCTGCGCCCCGAGGGTGAAGAACCCGGCGGGCGCGGGCTGCCCGTCGCCGCCGATCGGCGCGTCGAGCGCCAGGTCGAGCGTCACGTCGGCGGTGCCGGTGTTGCGGTAGGTGACCTGCTTGGTGACCGGCGTGTCGTCGGCGTGGGGCCACTGCTGGCGGCCCAGGTGGACCGGTCCGCCTTCGGCGAGGACCGTCTGGTCGATCGCCCGGTCGACGGCGAGGCGGCCCGCGCCCTGCTCGAAGACCGAGAACGTGCCGCCCTTGGCCGAGCCGGTCAGGGCCGCCTTGAGCTGCGCGCCCGTCCAGGTGGGGTTCTGCTGCTTGAGGATCGCCGCGGCGCCCGCGACGTGCGGGGTCGCCATCGACGTACCGTCCAGGCCGACGTAGCCCGGCGGGTTCTGGTCCGGGGTGCCGGCCGCGGCGGCGGCCGTGATCCCCACGCCGGGGGCGCTGATGTCGGGCTTGACCGCGTGGTCCTCCTTGCGGGGGCCGAGCGCGGAGAACCAGGCGAGCCGGTCGTCGTCGTCGACGGCGCCGACGGTCAGGGCCGCTTCGGCGGTGCCCGGCGAGTTGACCGTGCCGGGGCGGGGATCCCCGAGGTTGCCGGCGGCGACGGCGAACAGGACGCCCTTCTCCGCGGAGACCTTGTCGATGTGGGCTTCGAGGGGGTCGATCCCGGGACGGTCGGGGCTGCCGAGGCTCATGTTGATGACGTCGGCGCCCTGGGCGACGGCCCAGTCGATGCCGGCGATGGACTCGGAGTCGCTGCCGAAGCCGTAGTCGTCGAGGACCTTGGCGTTGAGCAGCAGCGCCCCGGGAGCCACGCCCTTGAAGCGGCTGTCCTTCGTTCCCGTACCGGCGGCGGTGGAGGCGACGTGCGTGCCGTGCCCGACGCGGTCCACGGTGTCCGCGGAGCGGCTGAAGTTGCGTGCCGCCGCGACCCGTCCGGCCAGGTCCGGGTGGGTGTCGTCGATACCGGTGTCCAGGACCGCGATCTTCACGCCGGTGCCGTCGAGCTTGCGGTTCCAGGCCGCGGGGGCGCCTATCTGACCGGTGGAGCGGTCGAGCGACGCCTTCCGCACGCCGTCCAGCCAGACCTTCGCGATGCCGGAGGTGCGCGCCGCCTGGCCGTCGGCCTGGGGGCGGGTCAGGGCGTCCCACAGCGACTCGGTGCTGTCGGCGGCGCTGGTGACGGCGTCGGCGCCGAGGGAGGGCAGGGTCCGGTTGACGGTGGTGCCCTCGGAGGCCCGCACCTGGCCGCGGGCGGACTGGGCCGCCGCGCCCTGGTAGCCGACGATGACCTTGAGCCCGCTCCGGTACGCCCTGCGGCTCTCCGGCTCGGCGAGCCCGGTGACGTCGAACAGCCGCTGGTCGAGCGTGCCGTCGGCGATGAGCCGCCGGGCGTCGCGCGGCATCACGTAGGTGCGGCCCTCATGGACCTGGGTGAAGAAGGGTATGTTCTCCCGGCCCTTGGCGCGTTCGATGCCCGCGACCCGGCCCTTGGCGTCGACGAGGACGCGGTCGCCGGTGATCAGGACGACGGTCTGCACGTCCTTGCCCGGCCCGGCCTTCTTGCCGGCTGCCTGTGACGCTGCGACGAGGCCGCCGTCCTGTGCCGACACCGGGCTGGTCATGCCCGCTGTCAGAGCCACGGCGGCTGCGGCGGCGACCGTGACCGCGTACGCCTTGTTTACTGGTGTGCGCAAAACTCCCCCTGCTCAGGAGCGAATCGGGCGGGCGGGGGCCTGGCCCGAACGGGGGCGTACTCAGACATGCGTACGCCCCGGATTCCTGAAGTATGCCGAGGGGGTTCCGGGGCACTCAATGATCGTTCTGTGACAGGACGTTGACCATACGAAGACGTGCCGGAGCGGGACGGGGGGCGGAGCCGGGGACGGGAACGGGGACGAGAACTGGGACGGGAACGGGCGATTGGTACGCGGTCTGACGCGCGCTATATGTCGATGCGTCAGGAGGCGCTCTTCGGTGGTGTGGGCACAGGCTGAGCTGGGGTAACGCGGCGGAGGATGTGGGGAGTCACGTCATGGATGCCGGTGGGCGCGAGCACGGGCACGCGGTGTCCGAGCTGATGGAGTCGCGGGATCTCGCACGCAGATGGCAGGAGACGGGCACTGAAGCCGAACTGCGGCGTCGCACTGGATCACAGGACGACCTGGTCTCCACGCGGGTGCAGGACGATCGCTACTACACGGTCGACAGGCTCACTCTCGGCGGAATGACCGTGTGGGACGGGCACGGGGCGATCCTCACGCGCCTGGAGCGCTTGCTCGGGATCCGTACCCCGTGCGAGGAGCTCATCACGCGTGCGATGGACCGGCACCAGGGCCACGCGGCATGGGGAGAGGCCGCGATTACGCTGGCCGGACGACGCGAGCAGGAGAGCTGGACGGCCGCCGAGACCTTGCACGCCGATCCGGACCCGGCCCGCCGGGTGTTCGGCGCCGAGCTGATGTGCCAGTTCGAGATCTTCGGCGAAGACGTCGAGGAAGAGTTCTACGTCCGCGCCGTGACCGCCCTGGTCGACTGGTCGGAGGTGGAGACGGACAGCGCCGTTCTCGCCGTGGTGCCGGAGGGCCTCTACTCGTTCGTCGCACCGCGCGCCGAAGCGGCCCTCCTGGCGCACGCCGGACACCATCACGCCGGTGTCCGGCGCTCGGTGGCCGCCGGGATCCGCAGGCACCCGGACGGCCCGCACCTGTCCGACGGGGCTCGCGAGGCGCTCCTGACGCTGCTGGCCGACCCCGACGCGGAGGTTCGGCGCTCGGCCTGCTTCAGTGCCGCCGCGGCGGGGAGCGGTGATCCAGCCCTCACCGAGGTTGTCGCGGTCCTCCTCGACGACCCGGAGCGGCCGGTCCAGCTCGCCGCCCTGTACGGTCTCGCGATGCATGACGACGATCGGTGCGTGGCAGCGGCAGACCGTTGGGGCGGGCCGCGACGCGGCTTCGGCGAGCAGGAACGGGGCGCCTTCGAGTCGGTGTGGTGGTTCCAGCGGCAGCGCGAGGACCGCGGACGGGCCTGACGATCCACGCGTCGAGGGCGTCGTTGCGAGCGAACGTGACTCGGCCGGCCGGGTCGGCCGAGTCGACGTCGGGCCGGCCGGGTCCTGCCCGACGTCGACGGACGACCTGTCAGACTGCTTCGGTGTTCGAATACCGCCTGTGGCTGGCCGCAGTCCCGCACCCCCTCCCGGAAGCCGAAGCACGGATCTACTGGAACCTGAAGGAGCTCCCCACTCCGGCCTTCGACGAAGCGTTGGAGCAGGCGGACTACGCCTATGTCGGCTCCTGGCAGGACGAGCATCAGGGGGAGCTGCCGCAGTCGGGCCGCTGCCCTGCCGTCCGGATCTTCGACTGGCTGTTCTATCGCGGGACTGTCGACGTCCATCAGGCGCCGACTCTGGACGCCCGCCTGCGCGACGAACTCCTCGGGCTCTACCGACCCCGGCCGGATGACCTGCCCGCCGAATCAGCGGATGCCGACGAGTTCGCCGCCTTCCTCACGGCACACCTCGGCTGGAGCCTGCTGCCTGAGGAAGGACCCCCATCGACATGGCAGGCCGACGGGACGGCAGCGACGAGCCCACCCGATGGCCTGCCACTGGCCGACGCCGACGGGCCCGTAGCCCCAAGGTGAGCCCCGAGGTGAGCCCCTGCCCCGTGGAACCGGGTGTTCGAGACCGCACGTCCCCCCGTACATGCTGACCGCCCTGGGGATACTCTTCGCCGTCGCGCCCGCCGCCGTCTGGGCGACGCTCGCCCGCACCCGCGCTGTCGGCCTCGCGATCGGCGCCACGCTGCTCGCCGGGGCCGGTCTGCTGATCAGCGTCCAGCAGACCTGGATCTCCGCCCCCAGGCCCGACGCCCATCTCCTGTTCACGATCCTGGCGCCGCTGCTGGTCGCCTGTGGTGCGGGGCTGGAAGGCCGGCGGGAGGGCACCCCTCCCCCAAAGTGGATTTCCCTCCGGAACGGAGCGATCGGCATTCTGGGGACGCAATTCGGCCTCACCCTGGTGGTCGGCCTCTTGTACGCGCTGCTGATCAGCGAAGGCTCGGACGCCCCGCCGTCCAAGGCCCTCCCCACAATGCCACCAGGCATCAGCATGACCAGCGAAGGAATCGGCTGCGGGTCCGGCGGCTGCTGGCGCCTCGCGACGGTCGCCAGCGAGGACGGCCTGTCCCGCCCGGAGATCATCCGCACACTGGGCCTCCAGCGGGAGAGGTGTCGCGCCAACGGCTGGCTGCTCGACTGGCGCGACGTGTGCGTCGGGGCCCGGGACAACGGCGAGAACGTCACCATCTACGCCGGGTGGGGATAGCGACGGGCAGCTCCCCGAGTACGTAAGGACGTACTACCTCTTCTCGGTCGGGAGCCGTCCCCAAGTCCTGGCGGCGACCGTGCCGTCGGCGGTGAGCCCGTACGAGCGCGGGAAGCGCTTCACCGCGGACTCGGTCCCCGCGCCGAAGCAGCCGTCCACGCCACCGGAGCCCACTGGGTAGCCGTGGTGATCAGCAGTGCCTGAAGCGCCTCACCTTCGCGGAGGAGTCGCTGCGGTCGGTGAAGGCGTCGCTACGGGATCGGTGGCACGGTCAGCGGGGACGCCGGGGGCCGTGGCTTCTCCGGCTCCTTGGGCGGGGCGCACTCGTGTCGGGCTCGGATCACGGTCGTCCACGGCGCCGGGAAGAGCTCGCTGCCGCCGGGCGGGTACGCGTCGTCCCGGCCGACAGCCACAGCCAGTCCAGGAGAAACAGATGTCGACCGAGCAGGTCAGGAATTCTCCGTTGCCTTCGGAGGAGGCTTCGTCGGCGCGTCGGGCTGCTGAAGGCTCGACGCGCGACGTGGATATCGTCCTGTCATGACACAGGGATTCGAACTTGCTTCCTCTCTTGCCGGAGCCGTAGAAGGCCGTATGGGTGCGTGGCGCTTCATCCAGGGCTTCGCCACCCACTGGGCCGGCGCCCTGGAGAGCGGTGACGGGTGGGCGGAGGCTGATCTGGTCGCGGCCGAGGAGAGGCTGGGCGTCCGACTGCCCACGACATTGCGCGAGGCGTACCTGCTGTTCGGGCGCCGTACGGATCTGACCAGCAGATACGACGTGCTCCTCAGCCCAGCCGAGCTCTACTTGGATGAGGCCGGGGAGGCCCTGGTCTTCCGGCACGAGAATCAGGGCGCGGTGTCTTGGGGCATTCTCCTCGACTGCCTTGAGGATGACGACCCCGCGGTGTTCAGCCGGACCGATCTGGCAGACAAGAGCGCAGAGCGATGGGAGGGCTGGCTGGAGCGTCTTTCCCTCTGCTTCGTTGAGATCGTCCTTTCCGAATCTCTGCATACGGATGAAACGCTCTGCGACTACCTCGACTCCGACGACTCCGACGTCGAGTTGCTGGAGGAGAACTACGTCCGGTTGCCGTTCCCGGAGTATCCCATCGGTGACGAGCACAATGGAATCCGGTGGTTCCTGGGCCAGGACGCCCTGCTGCGCGACGACGCCGGCGCGGCCCTCTTCGCCCGCGGCCGGACGGCGGAGAGCCTCGACCGCGTTCGTGACCTGATCCCGGGAGACTGGATCAACGACTGTCGCTGATGCACGCCGTTCGGGCTGGTCCTGCTGCTGGGCGGGCGGGAGATGCGGGATCCGGCGTCCCTCTTCCCCCCCCGGCATGGACGTGGCTGTGGCGCTCTCCGACGGCCGTCTGCTCGTCACCCTCACCGACGTCGACTGGCCCGGAGGGGATCCCGCTTTCGCTCTCTGGACGGGCCTCACACGGCCGTCCTGATGTCGTCCTGCTCCTGTTCCTCTTCCGGTTTCGGTTTCGGGGCCGGTTGGCGGGGCGTGCGGTCCAGGTGGAGTTCGGCGGTGAACTGTGCGCCGGTGAGCAGGGACAGGTTGGACAGCCACAGCCAGATGAGGAAGACGACCACCCCGCCCAGTGAGCCGTACAGCCGGCCATACGTCCCCACCATCGACGTGTACAGGGCGAAGCCCGCGGAGACTGTGAGCCACAGGACGGCCGCCAGCGTGCCGCCCGGCAGGCTGTGGCCCCGGCGGCGGGCGGACGGCGGTCCCGTCCGGAAGACGACGACGACCAGGACCAGTACGAGGGACAGCATCAGCGGCCACCGGACCAGGCTCCAGACGACCGGCACCTCCGCGTCGAGGTGGAGCAGGGAGCCCACGCTCCCGGCTATGGGGCCGCTGAGGACGAGCACCAGCGCGCTCACGGCCAGCAGCACCAGCAGGACGAGGGCGGTCACGAGGATGCGGTGCGCCTTGCGCCACGGGGAACGGCGGTCGGGCACGCCGTGCATCCGGTGCAGCGCCCGCCGGAAGACGGCCAGGTAGCTGCACGAGGACCACAGGGCGCTCACCGCGCCCGCCGCCAGCAGCGTCCAGGTGGCGGAGTGCTGGGCCAGGGCTCCGTCGAGCAGCCCGCGCAGTTCCGTGCCCGACTGGCCCGGGGCGTAGCGCGTGACATGGGTGACGAACCGTTGCGCGGTCTCCGGGTCGATGAGGGCGAAGGCCAGGACGGTGACGAGCAGCGCCGGCAGGATCGCGAGGATCGCGTAGTACGTCAGGGCCGCGGCGTAGTCGGTGATGTCGTCCCGCCACATCGTGGCGGGCGTCCGGCGCAGGGCACGCCACCAGGCGCGGTGGCGTGCGGCACGGGCGGGCACGCGGTCGTGGCGTTTCCGAGGGGCGGGGTGGCTCATGGGTACGGGGCGCCGATCGTGTCGAGGGGTCGAGCGTCTCCACGCTACTTACCCGGAGCGCTTATCCCCTCGGGCCATCTGCCCATACGACCGTCTGGCCATCCTCCTATCCGCCTATCCGCATCTCCGACCATCCGCGATCACCGATCACCGATCGCCGACCCCAGGCGAGACCCGCCGCCCCACTGGCATACAGTCGCCGCTCGTGTCATCGCTTACGCATCCCGGTACCACCTCCGCCGCCTTCACCCGCATCAACGCCCGAGCCGCCGGCCTCCTCGGCGTGTCCAAGGACCGTTACGCCCACCTGCTGGGCATGGATCCCGCCCATCTGGCCGGGGACCGGTACCGGCCCCCCGCTTCCACCAACATCCGCATCTGGGAACTCATGGTCACCCAGGCCCCCTGGACCGAGGTCGCCCAGCTGATGATCGAGCAGACGGCGTTCGGGCAGCTCGGGGTGTGGGACTACCTGCTGACCTCCGCGCCGACGCCCGTCGACGGGTTCCGCGACGCCATGGACTTCATCGCGGGCGTCGCGGACGCCGGCAGCGACACCATGTTCGTGACCGAGGACGACAGGGAGATCACCCTCAGCCACGTGAACGCCGCCGACCTCAGCTACACCGCCGCGTCGGCCATCCGCGCGTACGCGCTGGCTCTCCTCCGCCACCGGCTCAGTACGGCGCTGGGAAGGGAGCTCGTTCCCGTACGGGTCGCCCTCGCCACCCAGGCGCCCCGCCGCCACGACGCCTTGTGCGCCCTGTACGGCACCCGGAACATCGAGTTCGAGCGGCCGGTCAGCTCCCTCACCTTCCGCGCCGACGACCTGCGGTGCCCGATGCCGAACTTCCAGCCCGGGCTGTCCGGCGTGCTGCGCAGGCACGCCGAGCTGACCATCGCCGCGGCGATCCCCCTGCACGACTGGCTCGCGCTGTTCCGCGTCGCGGTCAGGGACGCGGAAGAGGGGGACGGGAGCGGAGACGGCGGCGCGACGCTGGCCGCGACGGCGGCCCGGCTGGCCGTCAGCCCGCGCACGCTCCAGCGCCGCCTCGGTGAGCACGGCACGACCTGGACGGCCGAGATCCAGGACCTGCGTCGCGAAAAGGTCACCCGGCTGCTCGACTCGACCGACCTGCCCGTCGACGCGATCGCCGCGCGCAACGGTTACGCCGACGCCCGCACCCTGCGCCGGGCCGTGCTCCGCTGGACCGGGCACACGCCTTCGGCCCTGCGCCGCCACCCCGGGTCCGGGTCTGGATCCGGACCCGGGTTCGAGGCGTAGGCGCACAAGGGGGCGAGGTTCCCTGAGGCAGCGCCCCCACGTGCCCCCACGTGCCTCTTCGCGCCGCTCCACGCCCCTCGTGTGCGGGCGGTCGCGGACGGCCGCGCCCCCTGTTCGAACGCGCCCAGGCGCCGATCTCCTGGCTGATCGCGTCAACTTGCGGCTGATTCCAGTCGGAAACCTGGGTTGTTCACCTGGTGTTACGCAGGGGACATCACCTGCCCGTATTACTGTTCGTTGACCCAGGCATGAACTTGCTTTGGTGAATCGTGTTGACGACGGGAACGTCGAGAAACGACGAGGGCAGAGGGAGGGAAAGTGCGTACGACGACGTCCACCGGACGCGCCGGAACGGCGCCCGCGCTCCTGCCCGCCCTCGTGCTCGCGCTCCTCCTCGTCGTGAGCTGCGGCGGCTGGAGCCCCGCGGCGGCGGCGCCCGGGCCTCGCCCGGGCGAACCGCAGCCGCGGGTCCTCGCGGCCGCCCCCGCCCCGTACGAGACCGCGCCCGCGCAGCACTGCGAGAACAGCGCCACCCACGGCCGCGCCGCGGCCCGCCACCAGGGGCGCCGGTGCGCGCTGCCGCACCGCGCGGCCCCGTGCCCGGCGGACCACGCCGAACTCCGGCCTGTACCCCTCGTCCTGGAACAGTCGACGACCGACGACGACGGCGCCGCGCGCACGAGACGGCACCACGCCCACGGCCCCGACGTCGCACACGCGCAGTCCCCCGCACCCGCCGCACTCCAGGTTTTCCGCTGCTGACAGGCAGGACCGCACACGAAGCCGTCCTGTCAGCCCGACGCGCCCCCACGCGCGCCAGGAGGAATACACGCCATGCAGCCCCTCATCGACCACGCCCGCCGGTTCGGACAGCGCCCTGAGGAGTTCGCCCCGTTCGCCCAGGGCCAGTCCCCCGCCGCCCTCTTCATCACCTGCTCCGACTCCCGGGTCGTCCCGGCGCTCATCACCGGAGCGCGCCCCGGCGAACTGTTCGAACTGCGTACGGCGGGCAGCATCGTCCCCCCGTACGCTGGAGCCGCCCCCACCGGCGAGACCGCCACCATCGAGTACGCCGTCGAGGTCCTCGGCGTCCGCGACGTCGTGGTCTGCGGCCACTCCCACTGCGGCGCCGTCGGCGCCCTCGTCCGCGGCGACGACCTCAGCGCCGTGCCCGCCGTGCGGGACTGGCTCGCGCACGCGGCCCCCGAGGGCACGCCCGGGCGCCCCGACGACCCGGCCGTCGCCGACGCCGTACGCGGCCACGTCCTCGCCCAGCTGCTCCGGCTGCGCTCCTACCCGTGCGTGGAGCGGCGCCTGGCGGCCGGTGAGCTTCGCCTGCACGGCTGGTTCTACGAGGTGCACACCGGCGCGGTCAGCGCGTACCGATCCGAGTCCGACTCGTTCGAGTCCCTGTGAAGGGGGAGTTCCGCATGCTGCCTTCCCTCTCCCGATTCCCCTATCTGCGGCAGGACTTCGCCGCCTCTCTCGTCGTCTTCCTCGTCGCGCTCCCGCTGTGCGTGGGGGTGGCCGTCGCGTCCGGCGTGCCCGCCGAACTCGGCCTGATCACCGGCATCGTCGGCGGCATCGTCACCGGTCTGATGCGCGGCAGCAGCCTCCAGGTCTCCGGGCCGGCCGCCGGTCTGACCGTGCTCGTGTTCGAGGCGGTCCGCGCCTTCGGCCTGGCCGCGCTCGGCGTGATCGTGCTCCTGGCCGGACTCCTCCAGATCGTCATGGGCGTCCTGAAGTGGGGCCGCTGGTTCCGAGCCATCTCCCTCTCCGTCGTGGAGGGGATGCTGGCCGGCATCGGGCTCGTCATCATCGCGGGGCAGCTGTACGCCGCGGCGGGCGTCGCCGCCCCCGCCTCCGGGCTCGCCAAGCTGGCCGGGCTGCCCGCCGCCCTGGTCACCGCCCTGGGCAGCACGACCGCCCTGGTGTCCCTGGCCGTCGCCGCCGGGACCGTGCTGGTCATGGTGACCTGGCGGCGGCTGCCCCGCGCCGGGCGCGCCGTCCCCGGCGCGCTGGTCGCCGTCGCGCTGGCGGCGGGCCTGACCTGGCTGTTCGACCTGCCGATCGCCACCGTGCGGGTCGGCGACGTCTTCGACGCCGTCCACCTGCCCGGTGCCGACGCCCTCTCCGGGCTCGCCGACCCGGCGCTCCTCGGCACCGTCCTCGCGTTCGCGCTGATCGCCTCGGCCGAGTCGCTGTTCAGCGCCGCGGCCGTCGACCGGCTGCACGCGGGCCCGCGCACCCAGTACGACCGGGAGCTCGTCGCGCAGGGCGTCGGCAACACCCTCTGCGGCCTGCTCGGGGCGCTGCCCATGACCGCCGTCATCGTGCGCAGCTCGGCCAACGTGCAGGCGGGCGCCCGCACCAAGGCGTCCCGGGTGCTGCACGGCCTGTGGCTGCTGCTGTTCGCGGCCCTGCTGCCCGCGACGCTCGCGTACGTGCCCCTGGCCGCGCTCGCCGGCATCCTGGTCCACGCGGGCTGGAAGCTCATCCCGTTCCGGGCGGTCGCCACCCTCTGGCGCGGACAGCGCGGGGAGGCGCTGATCCTGGTGGTGACGGCGGTGTCGATCGTGGCGGTCAACATGTTCGAGGGCGTCCTGATCGGCCTGGTCCTGTCCGTGGCCAAGGCCGCCTGGGACGCCTCCCAGCTGCGCATCGACCGCAAGGACGAGGCGGCGGGCGGACCGGTCAGGGTCCGTCTCTCCGGCACCATCACGTTCCTGCGCCTGCCGAAGATACTCGACGCCCTGGAGGCGCTGCCCCACGACCGGCCCGTCGAACTGGACCTCTCCCAGGTCCATCATCTCGACCACGCCTGCCGCACCGCCCTGGAAGCCTGGGCCGCCCGCCACAGCCCCCAGCACCCGGACGCCGTCCGCCTCCACGCCCTGCCGGCCGGCGGCCGGGCCTCCGAACCAGCCGACTCGTCCCGCTGACGTCCCGTCGTCGGCCTCGTCCGCCTCGTCCGCCGGGCCCCGACGGCCCGGCGGACGCCGTGCGTCGACGGTCGCGCGCGCGGACCGTGCCGCGACCGGGGCCTCAGGGAGCCGGGGTCGCCCGCTCGCGGCAGCGGGTCGCGGCCGGGAGGTCGCCGATCGTCTCGTAGACCTCGGCCGCGCGGGCGTACGTGTGGCGGCTCTCCGCGGTCCGGTCGGCGTCGGACAGGTGGGCGGCCAGGGTCTCCAGGGCGCCCGCCTGCACGTAGGTGGGGTCGAACGCCCGCATGAGGGCGATCGCCTCGGTGAGCGTGCCGATCGCCTCGTCGCGCCTGCCGAGGGCGCCCGGGCAGCGGCCGAGGTGGGCCAGGGTGTCGGCGCGCAGGTTGGCGGCGATGCTCGGGGTCAGGCCGGAGTCGGCGTCCGCGATCAGCGCGAGTCCCTCGTGGTAGCGCTCGATGGCCTCGTCGTGGCGCCCTCTGTCGCGCAGGCAGTGGCCGACGTTGATCGTGCACGACAGGTACGCCTCGGCGTCGCCGAGCGGCCGGACCAGCTCCACCGCGCGGATCGCGGAGGCCACGGCCTCGTCGAAGCGGCCCAGGCGGCGCTGGGCGACGGCGGTGTAGCCGTGCGCCCAGGCGATCTGGGCCGTGGCGCCCAAGCGGGCGGCGAGGTCCACGGCGGTGGTGGCGTGCCGCAGCGCCGTCTCGGGGTCGTTGAGCGGGATGGCGTGCACCCAGGCCAGGTGGTTCAGCTGGGTCGCCTGCTGCGCGAGGTCGCCCAGGTGGGCGGCAGCGTCGGCGCCGAGGGTGAAGACCTCCTGCCAGTGTGGGCCGTGGACCCACTGGTCGGAGAACCAGTGCATCGCCTCGGCGCAGTCCAGGACCAGCGCGTACGTGCCGTCGGCGGAGGCGGTCCGCAGGGCGCCGAGCCAGTTGTCGACGTTCCGGCGCAGCCATCTGTCGGCTTCCTCCGCGTCGGAGGGGGTGAACGGGGATGCGGGGGATGCGGGGGATGCGGGGGCTGCCGGTGCTGCCGGTGCAGCGGCGGTGACGTCCGGCGTCGTCGCATCCGGCGCGCCGTACCCGGGCTCGAACCACCGGCCCGCCAGCGTGGCCGTGCCGAGCAGCCACGCCGTCACCCGCACGGTCAGCGCCTCGCGCTCGGCCGCCGGCTCCTCCGCGTACAGCCGCTCGCGGGCGAACAGCCGGACCAGGTCGTGGAAGCGGTAGCGGCCCGCCGCGCCGTCGTGGAGCAGGCCGAGGTCCACGAGGTCGTCCAGGGCCTCCCACGCCTCGCCCCGCGCCATCCCGCCCGCGGCGCCGGCCACGGTCGCGTCGAAGTCCGCTCCGGGCACGAGGGCGAGCCGCCGGAACATCCGCCGTGCGGGGGCGGCGAGTTGCTCGTACGAGAGCCCGAAGGCGTTGGCTATCTTGAGGTCGCCCGCCGTCATCTGATCGAGTCTGCGCTCGTCGTTCGCCAGCCGGGCGGCGAGCTCGGCGGCGTCCCAACGGGGGCGGCTGAAGAGCCGGTTGCCCACGATCCGCAGCGCGAGCGGCAGGCCCCCGCAGAGGTCCGCGAGCCGGGCGAGGGCGCGCGTGCCGTCCGTCGCCGAACGTTCGCCCAGGATGCCCGTCAGCAGGTGCATGGACTCCGCCGCCGGGAGCGGGCCGAGGGCCAGCCTGCGCACGCCCTCCAGGCCCGGCAGCAGGCGCCGCGTCGTCAGCAGCGCCCGGCCGGTGCCGCCGCCGGGCAGCAGCGGGCGCACCTGCTCCTCCGAGGCGGCGTTGTCCAGGACGACCAGGGTGCGCCGGTCCCGCAGCAGCGACCGGTAGAGCGCCGCCCGCGCCTCCGTGTCGCCCGGGATGCGCTGCTCCGCGACGCCGAGGGCCCGCAGGAGCTGCCGCAGGGCGTCGTCGGGGGCCACGGGGCGCTGCGACATGCCGAGCAGGTCGAGGAAGAGCACCCCGTCGGGGAAGCCGGGCCGCACCGCGTGGGCGGCGCGCAGGGCGAGCGTGGTCTTGCCCGGGCCCGCCGGACCGGTGATGACTCCCACTACGCCGGCCCCCGGGTTGTGCTCGGCGCGCACAAGCTCGCCCACCCAGGCCGGCTCCGCCGCGCGGCCGGTGAAGTCGGCTATCGCGCGCGGCAGTTCGCAGAGGCCGGGTTCGCGCTGCCAGTGGTCCCGCAGCCGGCCCTCGCGCGCCAGCTCGATCAACCGCGCCCGGTCGGCGGCGCCGAGCACCAGGGCGTCCGCGACCGCCGCGACCGTGCGGTGCTGGGGCCCCGGCTGCGGCCCCGTTCCATGTCGGACAGGGTGCGAGCGCTGACCCCGGACGCCTCGGCGAGCTGCTCCAGGGTCAGCCGCGCCGCGCGCCGGTGGCCCCGCAGCGCCTCGGCGAATCCGGCCGGACCCGACACGGCGGTCATCACGCCCATGCCCTCCTTCTCCACGGCGGAACCGGCGCCCGCCGCGAAACCGCGTCAGCCTAGTCGGCCGACCGCGAGCGGCTCCATCCCCCCGGGCTCCTCCCGGGCTCCTCCCGCGGCTCTCCCTTAGCTCCCCCGTACCTCTCCCGCATCTCTCCGGATTTCTCCGGTGGGCCGGGGTTAGGGTCGTTGCTGGTCGCTGGAGAGAGCCTAGGTGAGGAAGCCGATGACGTCCGCTGAGCAGTATTTCGGCCCGGATGGCCTGCGCCGGTTCGACCACGGCGGGCTCGCCGGGGCGCGGCTCCCCGAGGCGAGCCGGCTGATGCTGACGGAGACGGGGGTACCGCGCGGTGTGCTGCCGTACTTCCGGAGCACGGCTCCGAGCGAGCCCGTCGCGCTCGACACGTTCGCGGTCCAGCAGGGGCAGCCGAGGCCGCCGGTGGAGATGGGGAGTTGGCCCCGGATCGGCGG
The DNA here is from genome assembly GCF_040650575.1 of Streptomyces sp. NPDC048659. Taxonomy (NCBI): domain Bacteria; kingdom Bacillati; phylum Actinomycetota; class Actinomycetes; order Kitasatosporales; family Streptomycetaceae; genus Streptomyces; species Streptomyces sp. NPDC048659. The sequence continues at coordinate 33,302 of NZ_JBEZHM010000059.1, forward strand.
TGACGGCGGGGCACACCTGTGTGTGCGTCCGGACGGGGCCGTGCAGGCGGTCGTCCTGTGGGACGTGGCGGACGACATGTTCGTGAACACGGACGCGTCGACGTTCAACGCCTCGCTCCAGGCCCTGGACTCGGCGCTGCCCGAGCTCATGACGGCGGCCGGTCTGATGGAGGCGGCGGAGGTGTTCCGGCGTCTCGGCGCGGAGCTGCGGCGGATCGATCCGGCCGCGTTCGCGCAGCGCGAGAGCTGGTGGCCCCGGGTCCTCGACGACGTCCGGCACACCGTCAACTTCCCCTTCGCCGCGACCTTCGAGTACGAGGACGAGCACGGGGCGCCGCACACCGTCACCGAGTCCGCAGGGCCGGGGCTGCCACATCCCGAGCAGGCCGTCTGGAACCGGCTGGCCGGCCTGGGCGTCCCGGCCTCCCGCGTCCGGCGCGTCCACTGCGAGCTGGAACCGTGCGCGATGCCGGGCCACTACTGCGCGCTGTGGATGGCACAGACGTTCCCGCACGCCGAGTACACCCACAGTTTCGACTACGGGGCGACCGCCGAGTCGCGCGAGCGGGGGCTTCAGGAGCTGATCGTCCACTCCGCGCGCCCGCCGGAGCGGCCGTGACCGCGTGGGACCGGCCGGAGGGAGGCCGCGAGCCCGCGGCGGCGGCCTTACTCGGCTGGCTCGCCGATCCCGGCGCGCCGTCCCTGTGCCTGGTGTCCGGACCCCCCGCCTGCGGGAAGTCTTCGCTGCTGGCGTGGCTCATACGCCATGGCAGCCGTACGGGCACGGCCGCCGAGCGGACGGTGCACGCGGTCGTCCCCGTCGCGGCCCGCTCCGTCGCGGGGTCCGTGTGGGCGCTGGCGGAGCAACTGGGGATCGCGGCGGCAAGCGGCGGCGAGCTCGCCGGGCTGCTGGCGCGGGACGGGCGCCGGACCGTGCTCGTGCTGCCGAACGCCGAGCGGGAGTCCGTGGCCCGGCTGGCCGTGCTGCTGGCGGACGCGCCGGGGGTGCGGGTGATCGTGGAGGCCCGGACCGGGAGCCCGGCCCACCGGGTCCTCGGCGGTGACCGGGCGGCCGTACTGGATCTCGGGCTGCCCCAGTGGACCGATCCGGAGAGCCGCGCGCGCCGGCCCGCCGCCCTCCCCTCCGCCCCGCCCGGCGCCGCCGCGCCCGACGACGTGCCCGCCGGCTTCGATCCGGCGGACGGCGCCTCCCTGTGCGCCGCCGACCCCCAGCACGTCACCGCGCTCCTCGAAGCCGAGGACCCGGCGGCCACCCGCGTCCCCGGGCTGCGCGCCGCCTGGTTCCGCGCCGGGCCCGCCCTCGTACGGGACACGGCTCCGGCGGAGCGCGCGGTCGCCCTGCTGCTCGCGCTCGGCCCCGACGGCGATCCGGGGCTGCGCACGAGCCTGGAGGCCGTGGCGGCGGGCGCGTCGTGGCGGGTGAACTGGCGGCTCGCCAAGGGGAACCCCGTACCGCCGTGGCCCGGCCCCGTCGTCGCCCTGGCGCCCGCCGGAGGCGAGGGGCCCGGCGCGGTGCTGGCGCTCGATCCGGCGGGGACGGTCCGCCGCCTCGCCGTGGCGGACGGCGCCCCGCTGGGCAGGCTGCCGGGTGCGGCACCCGCCTCGGGGGCCTGCGTCCTGTCCGACGGGTCCGTGCTCCTCCTCCACCCGGCGGGCGGCATCGGCGTCGAGGCCGCCTGGTCCACGCATACCGCCTCGACGGGCATCGAGGCCCTGCTCCAGGAGCGCCGGCCGGCCTCCGACGCCCTCGCCTCGGCGCTGCGCGGGCGGCGGGGGACCGCCCTCGTCTCGGGCGCCGCCCCGGGCGGTGACGTCGTGGCACTGGGACGCTCGACCGGAGAGGTGCTCGTCGCGGGGGCCGCCGAGGGACAGGTGCGGCTGCACGACGGGCCGGTGACCGCCGTCTCGGTGGTCGCGGTGCCCGTGAACGAGGCCGAGTCCGCCGTGCTGGTGTACAGCGGCGGCGCCGACGGGGCGGTCCGGCTCTGGGTGCCGGGCGGCGCGCCGATGGACGGTGCGTACCGGCGCCGTTCCTGCGCGGTGGCGGCCGTGCACGCGGCGCGGACCCCGTACGGGCCGCTTCTCGCGGTCGCCTGGTCCGACGGGCTGCTGGAGCTGTGCGCGACGGCCTCGGGCCGGGTGCGCGCGTTCCACGCGGGGCGCCCGGCCCGCGCGGTGTGCGTGACCCCGGCCGGGGAGGTGCTCGTCGGACTGGACGACGCCCTGGTCCGCCTCTCCCCGGACCTCCTGGACACCGACGGCGTCCCGATGCCGGTCCGTGCAACTGACTGACCCTCAATTTCCATCCTGTACAGATAGTTGACGCCGTCGACCCGCACCGCCGAGGGTGGATGGCGACCGTCTGTTCGGGGGGACACACATGGGGAAGAAGCTGCCCGGCGACCTCGTCGAAGTCCTGGACCTCATCGGGGTGGACTGGCCCCAGATCGACGAGGACGAGGTCAGGGCGTCCGCCAAGGACTACCGGCATCTGGCCGAGGGCATCCGCGACGCCATCAAGGAAGGCAACAACGCCTGTTCCCACATCGTCGCGGGCAAGAGCAAGGGCGAGACGGTCACGGCGATCGACCTGCGGTGGGGGAAGCTGACCACGCGGGACCTCACCACCTTCGCCAACGGCTGCGACACGCTCGCCGGGGCGCTCGACGAGTGCGCCGGGCTCATCGTCGGCTGCAAGATCGCCATCATCACCAAGCTGAGCGCGACCGCGGCGGCGGCCACGGCGGGCGTCATCGGCATGATCTTCTCCGCGGGCCTCAGCGCCCTGCTGTCCGCCGCCGCGATCGCCGCGGCCCGCATCGTGATCCAGGAGGCCATCGACTACGCGGTCGGGGAGATCGCGTCGATCGTCACGGACAAGATCGAGGCGAAGGTCCTCGCCGAGATCGAGAAGCTCTTCACCCGCCGACTCGGCGGCGGGACCGCCGACGACGCGATGCCGCAGGGCGCCGCGGGGATGGCGCAGGACCTCGTCATCGAGTTCGACGAGTTCGACCGCGCGGCGGGCGACTACCGCAAGACGGCGGGCAACTTCGACAAGAAGAGCGGCGAGTTCAAGGGCAAGGGCGGGAACCGCAAGGCATCCGTGCGCAAGGACAGCCGGTTCCACAAGCTGGCCGTGGTCATGGACAAGGCGGAGGAGGCCGTCGAGAAGAAGGCCGACGAGATGGTCAAGACCCTTGAGGACCACGGCGGCAAGATCGACAAGAGCAAGACGAGCCACAAGGACCACGACGACGACGTCAAGGAGGAGCTGGAGAAGTGCGGTGACGACAAGGAGGTCCCGATGTACCTGCTGAACGCCGACGGTTCGGTGCAGCGGCTCAACTACAACGGGACCACCAGCGCGCTCGACCCCGGCGACAAGTCCGGGATCTGGGACGTCGTGGAGAAGGACGGCACGGTCTGGCGGCCCGCAGACCGTGAGCGGCACCCCTATACCGCCCCGGTCGGCAAGGGCAACCCCAAGGTCACGTCCACGAAGATCGCGCCCGGCAGCACCGATCTGTCCCGCGCGACGGAGATCGCGCGGTACGCGAAGGACGACTACGGGGGCACCAACTTCGCCGCCGGCCGGTACATCGACCCGAAGACGGGCAAGCCGATCATCCTGGTCGGCGACAGCGAGGGCCCGCACTCCGAACGCACCATCGGGTACCCGCTGCTCAAGAAGAACCTGGAGGCGAACCTCACCGCCGTCTACACGGAACGCGAACCGTGCCAGCTCTCCCCCAAGTGCGACCAGTGGTTACACAAGCACTTCCAGTCGAAGAACCCCGCCCTGGAAGTCACCCACACCAACAGCTACGACCAGTCGAACAAGAGCCTCTGGGACCGGGACAAGGAACACCGCGCCTACATGACAGCATTGGAGGCGAAGCAGAAGTCCCAGGGACATCCGTAGGAAGGCCGACCCGTGCTGATCGACATCCGAGCCGACCAGGTGCCCGCCACGTTCGGGGCGGCCGGGGTCACCTACTTCCCCCGGTACGCGGGCAGCCGTCTGCACGCCCCCACCGCCGGCTTCCTCGCGACGGTGGGCCTGCCGTCGGGCAAGCTGTTCTCCACCAAGGTGGACCTGGGCGAGTACGAAGAGCCCGCCGCCCCGGACCGGCTCTCCCCCGGCCTGTCCTGCCGTCCCTCCCTCCAGGCCGCCTTCGACGCCGAGGGGGCGGCCCTCCCCGAGGAGGCCGCGTCGTGGGAGATCCTCGGGGAGTTCCAGTACGCGACGGTCGCCCTCGACCCCGCCTCCGGGAAGGTCTACTCCTTCGCCGAGGGCGAGGAGTTCCCCGTCCCGATGCACGCGGACGTCTCCTCGCTCGTCCACGCCCTCATCGTCGTCGAGACGGGGGTCGCCGAGCTCCGCGAGCTCCCCCACCGCGACGACCTGGCGCGGGCGGCGGCCGTGGAGGAGCTCAGGGCGCGCATCACGAGGGTCGACGAGACGCCGTTCGCGAGCGAGGACGGCGCGTGGAGCGCCTTCTTCGAGGAGCTGGCCCTCGGCATGTGGGGCTGACGCCTCCGGCGCCCCGGGCCGTCCGCCCCATCAGGACCTTCCCAGTGCCCGCTCAGCACCCCGCCAGCCGCGCCAGGTTCCCCGCCGACTCCGTGACGACCCTGCTCACGTTGCCGATCGCCGTCGCCCGGTCCACCGGGCTCTTCCCCGCCGCCTGCGACGGGGCGCTGACCGTGACCGTGATGTACGGCGCCGTCGAGCCCATGCGGGTCGCGCAGCCCGGTGGGAGCTGGGCTTCGGCCGCGTCGGGGAGGGCCCAGCCGGTGGTGCCGGCGGGGAGGGGGGTGGCGCCCGCGCGTGTGGTCACCGGGGTTCTGCTGTCCTGGACGATCAGGGAGTAGACCTGTCTCGGGGTGCCGTCGCTCGCCGCCGTGGCGCGCTGGAGCAGGCACATCCTGAAGACGGCGTGGTCGCCCTCGCCCTTCTTCTCGCGCTCCGCCGCGCTCACCGCTCCGCCCTGGCCGTCGTCGATCAGGGCCGCCGTCCGCGGGGTGAGGGAGCCGAAGCAGAGGGCGGACTGTCCGGTCTGGCCGGGCTGCGGGGCCGGCCACAGGAGGTAGGCCGTCAGGGCCGCCGCTGCCGCCGTCGCCGTGGCGGCGGGGATGACGAAGCGTTTCGGCGGCATCAGTAGCGCTCCCCCATGTGCAGGTCCGCGGCCTTGATGCCCATCTGGTACCACTCCTGCGCGGTCCGCTGGAGGCCGCGCTCGAACTCCTGCGTGCCGTCGTCGAACAGCTTGGGGTCGAGGTCCCGCTCCCTCGCCGTCTCGCGGAGCATGGTGAGCATCTGCCGCTGGCCGTTGTCGTAGTGGTTGATCATGTTGTTGCGGGTTTCGGCGTCCACCTTCGCGTTGAGGCCGTTCATGTAGTCGGCCGTCGACACGTCGATGGAGCGCTGGATCACGTCACCGGCCCAGGGGATGCCCGTGAACGGGGCCCCGATGACGTGGTAGTTCATCATCTTGTTCCAGGCGTTGGCGTCCTTCTTCGCCTGCCCGAGGTCGAAGATGACGTCCCCGCGTACGCCGTCAAGGGTGCCGAGGACCGACGAGGACTGGGCGACCCAGGACCGCATCACCGGGTCCTCCGTGCGGTACGACTCGACCGGGAAGCGGTCCAGGCCCTCCGCGACCACCGCCGTCTGCGAGGCGTGGATCGCGCCGAACGCCTGGGGGTCCTCGGACACCGAGCGGATGATCCGGATCAGGTCACCGCGCGAGACGGTCAGGTCGTTGAAGGCGGTGGGGTTGTCCATGTTCTTGCCGAGGATCTCGTTCACGTCCGAGCCGTAGGAGCCGATCATCTCGCCCATGGCCATGCGCAGGGAGACGGGAACGGCGCTCGGGTTCTTCCGGGTGTCCTCGGCGTACTCGGCCAGCATCCGCTCGAAGATCGCGGACTGGGCGCCGTCGTGACGGGTGCCCACGGGGCTCATGTCCGTGCCCGGCGGGCGGCCCGTGGCCGCGGCGTCGACGGCGGCGGCGAACTCGGCGCGGGCCGAGCTCCGCTGGGTGTCCTCGGGCATCTTGTCCTGGACGTCGGCGCCCGGCCACTTCCGGTCCTCCAGGAAGTACTTCAGGTTGTCCGTCGTGTTCGGGTCGAAGTAGTGCGTGGCGGCGTCCGGGTTGCGGCTCATCGCGTTCAGCAGGCCCTTCATCGGGTCCTGCTGGGTGCCCTGCCAGTGCTCCATGACGCCGTCGTACGCGTTCTTGCGGCCCGTCTCCCACTCGCGGATGCCGTTGCCGACCTGCGTCAGGAACGCCTCGCTGTAGACCGGGTCGTCCTTGTCCTTGCGGAACTGGCTGTCCTTGGGGTCCTTCGGGTCGTACGGGGCGTCGCCGGCGTCCGCGGCCATGAGGCCGGTGAGCTCGTTCCAGCCGGTCGCCCCGCCCGGCAGCGCCCCGGGGTGCCGGTCGGGCAGGCCGTTGCCGTTCCGGGCCGTGGCGAGGAGCCGCTGGGTCCAGTCCGCGGGGACGCCGCCGGGGGTGCCGAGCGGGGAGTCCGGTCCGGTCGCGGTGGCGAGGCTCGCGGACAGCGCCTTGTACAGGCGGGCGTCGGTCGCCGAGACCTGCCCGTCGCGGCCACCGTGCTCCAGGCTGCCGGCGAGCAGCAGCAGCGCCTCCTGGTCCTCGCGGCCGAAGTAGCCGAGGTTCGTCATCAGCTCGGTCGTGAACGCCGGGACGTCCTTGCCGCCCTCGACGAGCTCCAGGAGGCGGGCGCGTTCCTTGTCGTCCAGGTGGTCCCAGCGGGCGTACAGCCCCGCCGCCTCGCGGCCGTTCGCGGCCTGCCGCTGTTCGTCCTCGCGCTGCCTCCTGGCCTCGCCGATGTCGCGGGGGCCCTTTTCGGCGAAGTCGTTCGGGTGGTTCCTGACGAGCGCGCGCAGGCCCCACGCGCACAGCTCGTCGGCTTCGGCGGCGCGCTGGAGGATGCCTTCGAGCTTGCCGCGCAGCGCGTCGAACTGCGCCTGGGTGGCGACGGGTTCGGTACTTCCGGCCGGGCGCCGGTCGGGGTGGATACGGTGGCTGAGGACCCCGTTCGGGTAGATGGTGATGCCCGGCGGCGGGTTCTCGTAGGCGGCCTTGAGGTCGTCCTGGGCGGTCTTCAGGAGCGTGTGGGCGTCCTTGAGGAGGTCGCGTACGGACTCGGCCTCGGCGACGGCGTCGCCGAACTCCTTCGCGGTCTTGCCGACGAACGCCTTGGTGACGGTGGCGTTCTCGCCCCGCCAGGTGGACGTGTCGGCCTTGGACTTCATGGCCGCCGCGTCGGTCCGGAGCGCCGTGAGCTTGGCGATCATCTCGGTCCACTGGGTGGCGGCGGCGTCCATCGGGCCGAGTCGCGCGTTGAGGAGCTGCTCGAAGGTGGGCATGGCGGGATCGGCTCCTTACCGGAAGTACCTGTCGATCTGGGAGGCGGGCACCGAACCGTCCGTGCCAGGAAGCCCCTCGGCGGGCGTGCCGACGCTCCGCAGCTGCGCCGCGATCCAGACATCCTCGGCCTTGTTCGAGCGCTGGGTGTGGGCGAGGTGGTTGGAGATGTGCGCGCACGCCTGGAGGAGGGTCTTCACCTGGGTGTCCCAGGTCCTCGTCACCTCCGTGAGCGCGGCGCCGGAGGCGAGGCCGTCGCCCGTCAGGCTGCTGCCCGCGCTCTCGCTGGCGGCGGTGGCGTGCTTGCCGGCCGGTTCGAGTCCGCTGAAGAGGCCGTACGCGGCGTGCCCGACGTCGCCGAGGTCGTCGTCCTCGACCACGTAGTCGGCGGAGCCCTTGGCCGGCGTCCCGCCGCCGGTGTTGTCGACCTGGTTCAGCCGCATCGCCACGGTCGCCTTCTCCGTGGCCCACTCTCTGTCGAACGACATCGTCGACACCCCCGTGTCCCTGATGGTCTTTTGGCCCTGGTGGCGCTGACGCACCATCGGTGACGCTAGCCGGGTGACCTTCGTCCCGCCAGGGGTGATCGTTCCGGGTGGCGAATTCTTGACGGGTCAAGGGGAGTTCCGGCTTCTTTCACGACCCTCGACGCGCGGGCACTTATGTCCAGTTTTAAGGACTTTAATCCTCGTTAGGGCCCTAGGTCCTTAAGTTGATGAAGATCAAGTAACGCCCCTTCCAGTCGTAATAAGCATCTTGTGAGTATTTGGTGCCCCCCACGTGGGGCACCCCCTGCCCGCGATACGAACGAATGGATGGATGGGCCTCATGACCTTGGGTCACCCGCTGGATCGCGCGACCGAGCGCCACAGACCATGGACGGGGCGGAGCCTCAAGCACCTCGCGGGCACGCTCGCGCTGCTGATGACCGCGGGCCTGGCGGAGGGCGGCGCCGCTTTCGCCGCCGAACGCGAACCCGCGGCCACCGCCGTCACCGAGGCGGCCGACCTCGCCTCCGCGCGGACCGCCGCCAAGCTGTCCGGCAAGAAGGTCGAGGCGCTGTCCGAGCGTTCGGAGACGTCCACCACCTGGGCGAACCCCGACGGCAGCCTCACCTCCGAACTCTTCGGCGGCCCCGTCCGGTTCGAGCGCGACGGCGCCTGGACCGACGTGGACGTACGGCTGCGCAAGGCGCCCGACGGCGACATCGAGCCCGTCGCCCACCCCCACGGCCTCGAACTCTCGGCCGGCGGCGGTGGCGCCAAGCCCCGCTCGCTGAGCGCCGCCCAGCAGGCCCCCGCGCACGACCTGGTCACCCTCGGCGAGGGCGACCAGCAGATCACCCTCCAGTGGAAGGGCGGCCTGCCCGCCCCCCAGCTCAACGGCACCCGCGCCCGCTACCCCGAGGCCGTCCCCGGCGCCGACGTCATCGTCGACGCCACCCGCACCGGCTTCGAGCAGTTCGTCGAGATCAAGCGACGCCCGGACACGGACGCGTACACGTACACCCTGCCGCTGCGCACCCAGGGCCTCGACGTCCAGGAACAGCCCGACGGCAGCCTCCTCTTCGTCGACGGCGAGAAGAAGCGCCAGGCGGTGATGCCGGCCCCGCTGATGTGGGACGCCTCCACCGACCCGGTCTCCGGCGAGCACACCCGCCGCGCCCCCGTCGCCATGAAGGTCGTCAGGACCGACGACGGCGTGGACCTCGTCCTCACCCCCGACCCGGCGTTCCTGGCCGACCCGGCCACCACGTACCCGGTCACCGTGGACCCCTCCACCGGCAGCCTCGGCAACGTCTTCGACACGTACGTCCAGCAGGGCGAGACCCGCGACTGGTCCACCGACACCGAGCTCGACCTCGGCAACCCGGGCACCAAGAACGCCAACGGCACGCCGCGCACCGCGCGTTCCTTCATCACCTGGAACACCGCGCCGATCGCCGACTCCCTCATCTCCTCGGCCACGCTGTCCCTGTGGAACTTCCACTCGGCCAACACCGACTGCAAGGCGTACCCGTGGGAGGTCTGGGCGACCGGCAAGGCGTCCACCGCCTCCCGCTGGACCGCGCAGCCCGCGTGGACGGCCAAGCGGGCCACCTCCACCCAGACCACCGGCAACCCGGGCTGCTCCACCCAGCCCGACGGCTGGATCACCGCCGACGTGAAGACGCTGGTGCAGGAGTGGGCCTCGTCCAAGGAGGCCACCTCCGGGATGGGTCTGCGGGCCACCTCGGAGACCGAGGTCGCGCAGTGGAAGCGGGTCAACTCCGCGAACGCCGCGCAGAACCCGCCGAAGCTCTCCGTCACGTACAACTACCGGCCCGGTATCGGCACCAAGCAGGAGGCGGGTCCCCCGTACTTCTCCTACGGCGGCGCCTACATGGTCAACACGGTGCGGCCGGTGCTGCGCGACACCATCACCGACAAGAACGGTGACAAGGTCAACGCCACCTTCCAGATCTTCGACTCCGTCACCGACCAGCAGGTCGGCGGACTGCTCGTCTCCCCGTACGTGGCCTCCGGGCAGCCCGCCGCGGTGACCGTCCCGGCGGGCGTGCTCACCGACGGGCGCACGTACAAGTTCCGCAGCAACTCCTACGACGGCACGCACTACAACACGGCGTGGTCCGCGTGGAAGACCTTCACCGTCGACACCCGGGCCCCCTCCGCGCCCGTGTCCATCACCTCCAAGGACTACCCGGCGGACCGCTGGGCCGGCGGCGCGGGCAAGCCCGGCACCTTCGCCGTGACCCCCGCGTCGGCCGACGTCAACTGGCTGGAGTGGTCCCTCGACGGCACTACCTGGACCAAGGTCTCGCACACGAGTGCCGCGACGGCGAACCTCTCCGTCACCCCGGCCACCGACGGCACCCTCACCCTGCGCGTCCGGGCCGTCGACAAGGCCGACAACCGCTCCGAGGCCGCCGAGTACGCCTTCGACGCGGGCCCCGGCGGCGTCGCCCAGCCCGGCGAGGGCACCCGGATCGTCCGGCGCGTGCCGCTCGTCGCCCACGCCGACGGCCGCGTCTTCGACCAGGTCTCCTTCTCCTGGCGCCGCTCCGAGGCCGACCCCTGGCAGCCGATACCCGCGGCCCACGTCAGCGGCGCCGAGCCCGGCGGCGTGACCTGGCCCGTGCCGCTGACCGGCGGCAAGAACAAGCAGCTGTCCTGGGAGGCCACCCGGACCGTCGACCCCGACGGCACCATCCAGCTCAAGGCCGACCTGACCGGACCCGGCGGCGCCAAGGGCGCCACCGCCCCCCGTACCGTCGTCGTCGACCGCAACGCGAGCGGCGCCGCCACCACCGACGTCGGCCCCGGCAGCGTCAACCTGCTGACCGGCGACTACGCGCTCTCCGCGAGCGACGTCTCCGCGTTCGACCTGTCCGTCAACCGCTCCGCCTCCTCCCGGCGCCCCGACGCGGGCACCAAGCAGACGGGCCAGGCGCCCATCTTCGGCAAGGAGTGGGTGGCCGGCACCGCGGCCGAGACGACCGACTCCGACTACGCCTACCTGAACCGCCTGTCCGACACCGCCGTCGATGTCGTCGACGCCGAGGGCGACCCCATCCACTTCACCGCCAACGCGGCCCGCGACGGCTGGGTCGCCGAACCCGGCGCCGAGGACCTCGTCCTGCGGGGCTCGGTGACCGGCACCTTCACGCTCTCCGACCCGGAGGGCACCGTCACCACCTTCACCCGGGCCGACGCCACCGCGCCGACCTGGCAGGTGTCGTCCACGCTCCTCAACGGGCTCGCCGCCTCCGCGACCACCGTGGTCTCCGAGACCGTGACCGTCGACGGCGTCAAGCTCGCCCGCCCCAAGCGGGTCGTCGCGCCCAGCTCCGCGACCACCGCCGCCGCCTGCACCTCGACACCCAGCACGCGGGGCTGCCGCGCGCTGGAGTACGTGTACGCGACGGGCACCACCGCCGCCGGCGACACCCTCGGCGACGTCAAGGACCAGGTCAAGGAGATCAGGCTCTGGTCGACGGAGCCCGGCGCCGCCGCGGCGACCGCGAAGACCGTCCAGACCTACCGCTACGACGCGCGCGGCCGGCTCCGCGAGACCTGGAACCCGCTGGTCTCGCCCGCCCTGAAGACCGCGTACGACTACGACGACGCGGGCCGGGTCACCGGTCTCACCCCGCCCGGTGAGCAGCCCTGGACCTTCGCGTACGGCAGCGGCGGCCAGGACGCCACCGCGGGTGACGGCAAGCTGCTCCGCGCCTCCCGCCCGGCGCTCGCGCCCGGCAGCGCCGACCGGGTCGACGGCACCGCCGCGACCAGCGTCGTCTACGGCGTGCCGCTGACCGGGGACCGCGCCCCGTACCCGATGGGCGCGCGGGACGTCGCCGCCTGGGGGCAGCTGTCCGCGCCCACCGACGCGACGGCCGTGCTGCCCGCCGACGCGGTGCCGTCCGCGCACGCCGGCGGCGAGCTCGCCAAGGCCGCCTACCACCGGGCCACCGTCCGCTACCTGGACGTGTCGGGCCGCGAGGTGAACACCGCCGAGCCGGGCGGCCACATCAGCGCCGCCGACCACGACGAGAACGGCAACGCCGTCCGCGAGCTGTCCGCGGCCAACCGGGCGCTCGCGCTCGGCGCCGACGCGGCGGACCGCGAGCTGCTCGCGGACCTCGGGATCGCCGGGCTGCCCGGCCCCGAGCGCGCCGAGCTGCTCGCCACCCGCTCCGTCTACGACCGGGCGGGCACCCGGGAGCTGGAGGAGCTCGGGCCGCTGCACCGGGTGGACCTGACGGCGGACCTGAAGTCCGGCGGCACCGTCCACACCGCGGCCGGCGAGTCGGTCACGGCACGGAGCTGGACGGTCAAGGAGTACGACGCGGGCCGCCCGACCGACGGGTCCGCGAGCATCCGCGACCAGGTCACCCGGAGCACCAGCGGCGCGCAGGTCCGCGCGCACCCGGAGGTCCTCGCGGACCCGAGGGTCACGGAGACCGCGTACGACTGGACGAAGGGCCTGCCCACGCGGTCGGTCCAGGATCCGGGCGGCCTCGCGCTGGCCACCGGCACCGAGTACGACGAGCAGGGCCGCAAGACCAAGGAGGTCCCGCCGGGTTCGTCGGGCTCCGACGCGGCGGCCCGGGTCACCTCGTACTGGTCCGCCGCCGGTTCGGGCGCCTGCGCGGGCCGGCCGGAGTGGGCCGACCAGCTCTGCTCGGTCGGACCGGCCGGGACGGTCGGCGGCGGCCATCCGGCGGAGCTGCCGACGACCACCACCGAGTACAACTGGTGGGGCCAGCCGGCGAAGGTCACCGAGACGGCGAACGGCGTCACCCGCACCACGACGACCACGTTCGACGCGGCGGGCCGCCCCGTGACCAGCAAGGTCACCGGCGGCGTGGGCCAGGCGGTGCCGGAGTCGACCACCGTCTACGACCCGGCGTCCGGCCGGGAGGTCAAGACGGTGTCGCCGACCGGCGGCACGATCACCAAGGCGTACGACACGCTCGGCCGCCTCGTCTCGTACACCGACGCCGACGGCGGCGCGACGACGACCTCGTACGACCGGCTCGGCCGGCCCGTGGAGGTCCGCGACTCGGTCCCGTCGACGGTCACGTACGCCTACGACACCTCCGTCGAGCCGCGCGGCCTCGCCACGTCCACGACGGACTCGGTCGCGGGCACCTTCTCCGCGCGCTACGACGCCGACGGCGGGGTCACCAGCGAGCGGCTGCCCGGCGGCTACACCCTCACCCAGAAGGAGGATCCCACCGGCACGGCGAGCAGCCGGGTCTACACCCGGGACCGGGACGGCCTTGAGCTCGTCTCCGACACCGTCAGCGAGTCGATCCACGGCCAGGTCACCCAGCACTCCGGCTGGTCGCAGCAGAGCTACGGCTACGACGCGACGGGCCGGCTGACCCGGGTCGAGGACACGGTGGAGTCGGTGTGCACCACGCGGGCCTACGGCTTCGACAAGCGCACCCACCGGACCTCGCTGACCTCCGCCGCCGCGGCCAAGGGCGCGGACTGCACCGCGGCGGGCGGCACGACGACCCGCACGGGCTACGACGGCGCCAGCCGGATCACGGAGCCCGGGTACGTCTACGACGCCTTCGGGCGCACCACGTCCGTGCCGGGTCACGGCACGGTCGGCTACTACGCGAACGACCTGGCGTACCAGCAGACCGCGGACGGCAAGCGGCAGACCTGGCAGCTCGACGCGGCGCACCGGTTCCGCTCCTTCACGGTGGACCGGGACGCGGCGGGCACCTGGCTGCGCGAGAAGTCCAAGCGGAACCACTACGACTCGGACGGCGACAACCCGCGCTGGATCGTCGAGGACACCGCGTCCGGCGCCCTGACCAGGAACGTCGACTCGGCGTCGGGCGACCTCGCCGCGACCACCGGCAAGTCCGGCGACACGGTGCTCCAGCTGACGAACATCCACGGCGACGTGGCGCTCCAGCTCCCGCTGGACGGTTCGGTGGCGCCCGTGGCGCTCGACACCGACGAGTACGGCGTGCCGCGCGCCGGGCAGGAGCAGCAGCCGCGGTACGGCTGGCTCGGCGGCAAGCAGCGCTCGGGCGAGACCCTGACCGGTCTGAGCCTGATGGGCGTCCGCCTGTACGACCCCTCCACCGGGCGCTTCCTGTCCACGGACCCGGTCTACGGCGGCAACGCGAACCCCTACGACTACGTCAACGCCGACCCGGTCAACATGTTCGACCTGGACGGCAAGTGGGGGATGCCGAAGTGGGCCAAGAAGGCCGGCGGCTTCGTCAAGCGGAACATCGGTACCATCGCGACGGTGGCCTCCGTCGCGTCGATGTTCGTCCCCGGTCTCGGGATGGTCGCGCTCGGGCTGAACGCGTACAGCGCGTACCGCTCGATCCGGTCCCGTGACTACGTGGGGGCGGCGATGACGCTGCCGGGCATCGGCATCGCGGGCAAGTCGCTGCGGATGGCGTCGAAGGCGAAGAAGGCGAAGCGGGCGTACGGCGCCGCCAAGAAGGCGCGTGTCCGCACGACCAGCTCGACGAAGCGCGCGGTCGCCAAGGCCGGCAACCGCTACCGCTCGGCGGCGGGCAAGGCGACCCGCTGGGGCCGCTACGACGCCCGGTACACCGCGTTCGGCACGTACTACGCCGCGGGCCAGACGCTGTGGAACAACCGTGCACTGGCAGTGGGGCAGCATGGGCGGGCTCTTCGCCGCCTCCTGCCTGCTCCTGCTCCCGCCGCGGATCGGGTGGATCCTCTTCGGCCTGACC